>JABFSA010000010.1 GCA_013140775.1 Acidobacteriota bacterium
CCTCTGGGGGAACGCCACCCGATTGTTTCGCTTGTAGCTGTAGAGGGCGCCGGTGACCGATCGGGATGACCCGCTCATGATTCACGACGTGATTGTGGTCGGCTCGGGCATCGCCGGTCTGTCGCTCGCACAGGAACTGCGCGCGCAGGGTCGCGCGCCGCTCGTGCTCGAGCGTGCGCGGGGCGTAGGCGGACGTTGCGCGACGCGGCGTGTGGAGGACCAGCCGGTAGACCACGGCCTCGCGTTTCTTCATGGACGTTCCGCGCCGTTCCTCGCCCGTCTGGCGGCGACTCTGGGATCTGCAGGGAATATCGGCTGGCCGCACGCCGGGGCCGGTACTGAGGCGGCGTTCCAGCCCCGAGCCTTTGACCAGGGGGAGTGGCGATACGCCCCCTCCGATGGCGTCAACGGCTTCGCGAAGCGCCTGGCCGTGGGCCTTGATGTCCGCCTCGAGACGCGGGTCGAGTCGCTGCAGTTGGCGGCGGATCGTGGTGACATCTGGGAACTGAGGATCGACACCGGCGAGCGACTGCACTCGAGGACCGTGGCGCTGACGATGCCTGTGCCCTCGGTGCTAGCGCTCGTGAGGCAGATCGATCCCCCTCACGCTGTGCTCGGTTCGATGATCTCGAGCCTCGAGTCGATTCGTATCCTTCCATGTCTGACCGTGATAGCGCGCTACGCGGATGGAACACCCGTGCCCTCGTGGGAGGCGAGCTACTCGCGAGCGAGCGAGAGTCGGGTTGTACAAGCGGTCCTGCACGATTCGAGCAAGCGTGCAGGCTCCCCGAAACTGGTGCTGGTGATTCAAGGGCGGCCGGAGTGTTCACAATCGCACCTGCACGATCCTCCAGAGGTGTGGACGCGGATGCTGATCGAAGAAGCGGCTGCGGTTCATGGCGACTGGGCGCGTACGCCGGATTTCGTTCAGTCGCACCGTTGGCGCGATGCGTTTGTGGACGTCGGCACCGAACTCGCCGCTCCACTCGTGTCTACGTTCGACGGTGGCGCCGTCCTGGGGATCGCCGGAGATGGTTTGCACTCTTCGGGCGGAGCGGAGGGCGCATACCTTTCGGGCGTCGCTCTGTCCGAACGCCTCGTGCGCCGAATCCCGGCGTGAGGTGATCGCCCTGGCATGACGGACGGCGATGCGTTGACGAGTGGTCGGACCCAGGACGTGATTGCTACTCCGTCGCAATGGACACGGCTGCTCCTTGGGCTGTGTGTCGTTCTTGCGGTCTTCCAGTGGTCTGCCGTTGCTCTTGGTAGCGACCGCGGTCAGGCGGGCCTGGCGGTGGGCGCTCCCGTGGTCGCGACGACGCTCGTGGTCGAGCGCGTGGTCTTCGGGCAGCGTCTGCTTCCCGCCCTCAGGGCCCTTGGGTTCGGTCGTCCCCGCACGACAGGACTGGTTGTGACGTGTGGGATCTGCCTGCTCCTGCTCGTGGTACTCCTGGTTTTCGTTCGCGTGACCGGAGCATCCGCGGTGTTCTCATCGGACGCGCTGTCACTGACGCCAGGATTATTCGCACAGGCAGGTATCGCGGAAGAGGTTCTGTTTCGAGGCTATCTCTACGGTCACCTGCGCCATGGGCGGTCCTTCTGGCGGGCGGCGTGGCTTTCGATGCTGCCGTTCGTCGGGGTTCATCTGTTGCTGTTCTTCACCATGCCGTGGCCCATTGCCCTGGCGGCGCTGCTCCTGTCGGTCGTGCTGTCGTTCCCGTTCGCTCATCTCTTCGAGTTGGGCGGAGGAACGTTCTGGGCGCCGGCGCTCCTGCACGCCGTCATCCAGGGAACCGTGAAGGTCGTCGTGGTGGCAGGGGATGCCGCGTCCGTGTTTCCATTCGTGTGGATGACGGCGAGCGCAACCCTCCCGATGCTCGCTTTCGGGGTTTCTCGATCGCAGCGCCTCTGGCCTCCGCGGTAAGATCCTGGGCGCGCAAGACACGTCGCCCGACAAGGAAGGTTCTGCATGGCCAGATTCAGTCGAACCACTGCGTGGCTGTTCTTCGCGAGCGCTCTGACAACCCTGCCGGTCGCCGTAGCGGCGCAGGCCGGCCGCGGGGGGGCACCGCCCGTCGCTGACGCTCCGGAACGAACGGACTACCTCACCTTCGCACAGGGTGCCGTGCCAGTGAGCATCGGCGGGGCTGGGGCGAAGCTCGGCGCCAACTTCGAGGCGGCGGTTCGTATCACCGATGGCGACTCAACCGCGTTCACCATTGCCAGTCGCGCGTCCGCGGAGACGGACACGGAGTTTGTCTATCACCTTCCGGCCCCTACGACCTTCGATCGGTTTGCCGTGCCGAACATCGTCGAGACGCCGAGTCCGACGGCGACATTCACGCGGCTGGTCGAGGTGTATGGCTCGAGTACGAGCGCGACCGACGGCTTCGTGCTGCTCGCGTCGGCAACGCTGGAAACCCATCGTGCGAGGGGGCTCGTGACTGAGCTGGCCATGGCCGACAAGCGTCCAGTTCGATGGATCAAAGTGCGCCTGGTGGGGGGCATCAACGTCATGCAGCCGGCCTCCTCACTGGAGTTCAGCGAGATCGTCGGCAACGGCACACAGGAGTCACCACAACTGGCCACGCACTTCAGCGGCGTCTGGCGGACACAGGCCAATCGCGTGGAACTCGCGCAGAAGGGTCCCGTGGTGTCCGGGTGCTACGACTCATCGAGCGACTTGAAAGGCACGGTGTCTGGGAATACCCTTCGCGCGACGGGTCTCGATCGGCGTACCAAGACGCCGAGCGCCTTCATCCTCAGCGTCACCTCCGAGGGCGAACTTCGAGGTGTGCGATCGACCAATGGCGGGCCGTTTCGTCTCTACAACCTCGCATCCGCGCCGGTCGGGACCAAGGTCGAGTGCAGCGATCCCGTACCTCCAACGCTCGGTTGCGGGGCCATCATCCACAGCATCGCGTTCGCGTTCGACTCTGCCGAGATCCGGCCCGAGTCTGCGGCTGTGCTGACGGAACTGTTCAGCGGACTGCAAGCAGCCGCCAGCACGGGGATCACGATCGAGGGCCATACGTCGAGCGAGGGCACGGAAGACTACAACGACAAGCTCTCCGAGCGTCGTGCGCAAGCGGTCGTCGCGGACCTGGTGCGTCGCGGGCTGCCGAACCAGCGGCTCACTGCCGTTGGTATAGGTGAGCGGCGGCCGATTTCGAGCAACAACGATGAAAGCGGCCGGTCGCTCAACAGGCGAGTCGAAGTGAAGTGTCAGTAGGGAGGGCCGGGATGCCTCCTCGGCGTCGCGCGCTCGTGATAGTGCTCGGCGTCGCCCTCGCGGCGGTGGGCTGCACCTTCAACTTCTTCGATCAAAGCCAGGTGCCCGTTGTCACTGTTGGAACTGGTCTCAGGCCGCAGATCTCGTGGGCGCCGTCGCCTGCGTACACGTTGAGCGTGTATGCGGGCGAAAAGGACGGCGACGGATTTGGTGTGATCTGGTACGCCGTGGGTTCAGGTGGCTACTTCAACCGGCTTCATTCGCCGGTCACCTACGGTGTGCCGCCGTCCAACTCCGAAGTCGCCGCTGCCCCGCCGCTGGAGGCCGGGAAGACATACACGGTGAGCATCCTTCGGAAGGATGAGAAGGGTAGCGGTGAGGGCTTCACGAACAGTCGCCATCGCTATGTGGGGACGCATACGTTTGTCGCCAGGGAATAACCAGCGCCCGCGGGCATCCCGCACTAACTTGGCGTTGATCCCTCGCATGCCTCGCGCGTGACGGCGTGGCGAAACTCAAACAGCCGCCTCAGTTTCTTTCGCACGAACCATCCGCCAAATAGCGCGCCGAGGGCGCCCAACGGCAGTTCGTACTCGATGGTGTCTTCCAGCATGCAGGCGTCCGGACCATCGGGAATCATGCGGTGGACGTGTTTCCAGTATCGGAACGGACCGCTTCGCTGGATGTCCGTGAAGGAGCTCCCGCGCTGGTAGTCCACATGCTCCAGGTCCCATCTCAGGGAGAACGGGGCTGGACCAACGAGCAGCGACACCCGGGCTCCATCGCGGATCCCACCCTCGTGGGATAGCACACGGACCGGCTCCCACGACGGCGTGAGTTTCGCGAATGCGCCGGGCGCCTCGTGCCAGGCGAACACCTCGGCGGCCGGTGCGCCAATACGCGTTGCCGCGACAAAGGTGACGCAACCCATCGTGGCTATGCGACAGAGAACACGAGAGCGGAACAGCTGGACCGGCCGGTCCGACGGTAGCTGTGCGGCACGGACGCATCGAAGTACATCGCGTCGCCGGTCTCGAGGATGTGCTCGGTGGCGTCCTTCGTGACGCCGAGCTCGCCGGAGAGCATGTATTCTTCCTGGACGTTCGGCTGCGACTGCGCGATCGGCACCGCCATCGTCGTGGAGAGAACACAGAACATGAAGGCAAAAGGCATCCACCTGCGGCTTCCTACGCGACTCATTGCGCACCCTCCTTCGGATGGTGGATCCGCCGTGCTCGGCGAGACCCCGTGTTGACGGGAGTCAGCCAACCGGGGCGGTCACCCGTTCGCAAAATAAATAGTCTTACTAAGCTCCATAGATAGAGACGATGTGCTTGTTGTGCCGTCACACGAGACGCCGGAGAAGAAGCGGCGCCTACCTGAAGATCTCGGATCGCGCGGCGGTCGTCACCGCCATGACGCCCGGATGCTTCAACCTGCGTTCGGCCGAGATCGCGTAATACCGTTCGCGGACGGCCACGCGTCCCAGTGAGCGCACGCCGTACTGGTGACTGATTTCCTTCGCGATGACTGCTGGGCCAGGGAAGGCGGCGTT
Organism: Acidobacteriota bacterium; assembly: GCA_013140775.1. Classification (GTDB taxonomy): domain Bacteria; phylum Acidobacteriota; class Vicinamibacteria; order Vicinamibacterales; family UBA2999; genus JABFSA01. The sequence continues at coordinate 4,788 of JABFSA010000010.1, forward strand.
GCCAGCCTGGCCGAAGGCTTTCATCAGGGCGGAGTCGTCGAATTCGGCCACCACCCGCGGGTGGATGTCCTCGGCTTCGAGCCATTGGTCGATCGCATGCCGCATGGCGGTGCCCTTGCCCGGCAGCAGCATGGGCGCGTTGTTCAAGGAACGCGGGAAGTGTCGACGCAGCTTGGTCGCCAGTGCGCCAGCGGCGAAGAAGCACGTGTCCGACTCGCCAAGCGGGTGACTGAATACCTTGACTCGAACGTGCGGGGGGGCTGGTGCGTCGGCGATCACGACGTCGAGGGCGTGTGTCGCCAGCTCACCCAGCAGCGACTCGGTGCTGTCCTCCCGGCACGTCAGATGGATCGATAGATCGCCAGACAGAACAGGTTGGAGCAGCCGATACGCAACCAGCTTGGGTACGGCGTTGGCGACCCCGACGTGCAACGGAAGTGGTCGTCCGGCCGACGGGCGGCCCTTCAGGGTCTCGAGTAACTCGCGACCGATACCGAAGATCTCGTCTGCGTAGCGGTAGACGAGGCGTCCGGTGTCGGTCAGGACCAACCTTCGCCCCTGTCGCTCGAATAGCCTGTCGCCGAGCATGTCCTCGAGCAGCTTGACCTGGGCGCTGACCGTCGGCTGCGCCAGTCGCAGCTTCTCGGCGGCACGAGAGACGCCACCTTCGCGCACGACCGTCCAGAAGTAGAGCAGGTGGTGATAGTTGAGCCATTCCATATCGTGATTCACTCTATACCACGCTGGAAGGACCCTAATTGTCTATCGATGTCGAAGAACCGATCCAGCCGATCTCGCTGCGCGACGTTGCGGTGCGCCCTGGGTGATCTCTCCTCGTTACGCTCGACCAGAGCCTTGGTGGGGCGCGACGCAGACGTCTGTCTGCGGCGCGAGCGCCAACGTCTACGCTTCGGCAATCGCCTCGTCGCGAGGCACGGGTCCAGTTCGCCTCGTGGACTCCCGCCCGGCCGCTGCGAACGCCAGGACCATTTCCGCCTCGGCGATGTCCTCCGCGCTCACCAGCCCGAGGAAGACGTCGTCCTGAAATACCGCGGCCACCGATGCCGACGTTGCCGCGAAGGTGTCTCGCGTATCTACCAGCGACCTGTCGGCGCGCACCCTCGGGCAGTCGGTCATGATCGCCGCAACCGGCAGATCGCCCAGCCGTCGGACCAGTGCGTCGAGCACCTGCGACCGTCGCACGACGCCTAATAAGCGAGGTCCGCGCATGACCGCGAAGTCGGGCTGGTAGCTCGTGAGGAGTAACGCCACGACCGTGCTCACCCGATCGGACTCGGCCAGCGTGGCGGCGTTCCGGTTGCACGCGTCGCCCACGCGTTGCGCGGACAGCACGGAGTGCCCGCGTTCGTCCGCACCGGCTGCGGCGGCGGAGAAGAAGATCATCGTAGCGATGATGGCCAGCATGACATGGCCCTGCATGAGGCCAAACGCTCCCAAGCCCATGGCCAGTGCTTGCCCGGTGGTGGCCGCCCATCGGGTGGCCTGCGACCACTCCATGCGGAGGCCGAGGAGGCCCCGAAGCATACGACCGCCGTCGAGCGGAAACGCTGGAATGAGGTTGAAGAGCACCAGGCCGACGTTGGCGCTGAGCAGCCAGTGCATCGCCGTCACCACTGAGGGGCCCGCGTCCGTTGGCCCGAGTCCAGTCGGTCGCAGGCTGACCGACTCCCCAAGGAGATACAGCCCTTGCGCGAGGAATGCAATGAGCACAACGTTCACGGCCGGTCCCGCTGCAGCGATGACCAGTTCCTGAACGGGGTGCCTGGTCTGACGACCCAGAAACGCCACGCCTCCGATCGGGAGCAGGACGATCTCGCGCACTGGGATGCCATAGCGTTGTGCGGCGACTGCATGACCGAATTCGTGCAGTGTCACGCAGGCGAAGAGCAGCAGAATCAAGATCGCTCCAAACGCCATGCCGGCTGGTCCATAGTTCGACCAGCTCGCCGCCGCAAGCAGCACGATGATCGCGAAGGTCGCGTGCACCTTCACGTCGATCCCTGCCACGCGTGCCACCCGATATGCCCAGGACATTGTCAACTCCTTCCTTGAGATTACGCAGGTTCGTCTACGAGTATTAACGCGGCGTCACCCGCCAGTCGTGCTCCCACTCCACCGCACGCGCCACAGCGCGCGCCGCCCGGTGCGCCGCCCGATCGATCGCGATCGCGTGGTCGGCATCGACGTCGTCGATCACGATCACGCGATGAGAACGAGTGAGCCGGATGGAGATCAGGCATCTCTTGTCCACGCCGCCCCTGGCCCCGTTGACGTCCGTACAACTAACTCTGAGTGAGCGCACGCGCCCTGCGAAGCGTCCCAGCGCGAACTCGAGTCGCGTGCGGATGAGATCCGCGCTTCCCGGCGGCCACCCGGTGGATTGGCCAATGACCATGCGCATACGCCTCCTGTGGCGGACGTCCGGTCGGCGAGCCGCGCGGACGTCCACCGGACTGTGTGCTACCACCAACGGCTCACAGCGACCGGTCCGAGGACAGCGACCGCGTAGACCAGTGCTCCGACAAGTGCAACCCCCACTGCAGCCTGACTGGTGCGAGAAAAGAACGACTGATTCATCACATGCCCCTCCTTGTTCACGACCGGCTGGTGTGTCCGCCGGTCGCCGTTGGAAGGAGACTACCGGCAGATCGAGTAATAGACAAATAGATACTTCAAGACATAAACATAGTGATTATGGATAGAGTGCGTGTGCGGGTCCGCTCGCGAGGTCTTGCGGGCCACGAGCTGGTGCGCCGTGCCACGAGTGCTCTCCATATAGAGAATATGGATGGTTAAGTGTCTGACTATCTATTCGTTCTTGTCCTCTTCGCCAGCCTATGCTGGGTCCAGTGATGCCGAGGCGCGGCTGCTGGTGGCGGCCGGCGGCAGGCCTTTGAGGAATGGGAGAGCTGACCGAGATGCCCTTGATATTTCCGTTCGCGGACTACTGGTGGTTCTACGCAGGATTCACCGGCTTCGTGTTGCTCCTGCTCGCGCTGGACCTCGGTGTGTTCCATCGCCACGCCCACGTGGTGTCGTTTCGTGAGTCGGTCACCTGGTCGGTCGTCTGGGTGCTGACTGCGCTGGCCTTCAACTATGGCTTCTATCTCTACGCGACCAGCAGATTCGGGCCAGAGCTCGGGCAACAGATCGGCCTGGAGTTCCTGACGGGCTACGTCGTCGAGAAGTCGCTCGCCGTGGACAATATCTTCGTCTTCGTCCTGGTGTTCAGCTATTTCGCGATCCCGCCGGCCTATCAACATCGGGTCCTGTTCTATGGGATTGTCGGCGCCCTGATCTTCCGCGCACTCTTCATCGCGATCGGCTCAGCCCTGATGCAGTATCACGCCATCGTGCTCCTGTTTGGAGCGTTCCTGCTGCTGACAGGTGTCAAGATGCTGTGGGCGCCCGAGCGCAAGATCGAACCGGACAAGAACCCGGTCGTCAGGGCGTTCAGGCGCGTCATGCCGGTCACTCCGCAGTTGCACGGTCAGCGGTTCCTCGTGAAGCTCGGCGGGACATGGCACGCGACTCCGCTCCTGGTGGCGCTGCTCTTCCTCGAGATGAGCGACATCATCTTCGCCGTGGATTCGGTGCCGGCCATCTTTGCGATCACGCGGGAGCCGCTGGTGGTGTTCACGTCGAACGTCTTCGCGATCCTCGGGCTCAGGGCGATGTACTTCATGCTGGCCGGTGCGATCGATCGGTTCCACCTGCTCAAGTTCGGCCTGGCCTTCATCCTGATCTTCGTCGGGCTGAAGATGGTATGGCTCAATGAGATGTTCGGCGGGAAGTTTCCCATCAGCTGGTCGCTGGGCATCATCGGGGTGCTGCTGCTCGGCAGCGTGGCCGCCTCGCTGGCGTGGCCTGCGAAGCACGATCTCACGCGAGGCCAGGCCGCCGGATTGCGAGCCGAGTCATGAGAGAGGAGTCAGAGGTGACGACCGACAGAAATTCGATCGACAGCAGCCAGGAAGCGGTCCTGACGAATCAGGAGCGGAAGGCGATCATGACGCTGGCGCTCATGGCCGTATTCGCCGACGGACGAAACGATCCGGCAGAGCGCGCGGAGGTGGCCAGGGTGGTGGAGTCGCTGTCCCCAGGCGCCGATCTCAACGTGGCGACCCTCTATCAGGATGTGCTCCTGAGGCCGGCGCCCCTCGACCAGGTCTCGCGGGCATTGACGTCACGGGGCTCGAAGCGCCTGGCCTATGAGCTCTGCGTGGGCGTCTGCGACGCCGACGGCGCGCAGGGCGATACCGAGCGTGCGTTCCTGACGGCGCTTCAGGCCGGCCTGGGGTTTGATGCTGCGGAAATGGCTTCGACGACCGCCTTCGCGGCGGATGCGGACGCGCTTGCCGTGGCGCCGCTCGCCACGATGTCGGCCGCAGAGCCGGCCACGCCGACCAGCACGATGACCGCGAGTGAACAGGAGCGAGTCATCCTCAACTACGCCATCTTGAACGGCGCGCTCGAGCTTCTGCCGGACTCGTTGGCATCGATGGCCATCATCCCCCTGCAGATGAAGATGGTGTACCGGATCGGCCACTCGTTCGGCTTCGAGTTGGACCGGGCGCACGTCAAGGACTTCCTGGCTACAGCGGGCGTCGGGGTCGCGTCTCAGTACGTCGAACAAATCGGCGTGAAGTTGATCAGCAAGGTCCTTGGCCGGGGCGTGATCGGTGGCCTCATGGGCGCTGGCGCCCGACAGGCCGTTAGCTCGGGGTTCTCCTTCGCCACGACCTATGCCCTGGGACACCTGGCCGTCCGCTATTACGCCGGCGGCCGGACGTTCTCCGCACAGGTGCTGAGGGACACCTACGTGGGCCTCGTGGGGGAGGGAAAGGGGCTGCAGGCCCAGTACGTGTCCGCAATTCAGGAACGGGCACGCACCCTGAATCTCGCGCAACTGCTGCAGGACGTGCGCCAGTGATGTGCACGTGGCGGTCACGATCAAGCGACGCGACCAGCGATCAGGGGAACATTGGATACATGAACACCCATGCGATGGCTCTGGTTGGTGGGGCTCTCTGTCTGGCGGTGATGGCCGCCGAGTCCGTGGCGGCGCAGCCCGCCGCGGACCGTCGTCCGTTACAGGCAGTGCCCTCGATGGAACTGGAGAGATATGCCGGCACCTGGTTCGAGATCGCCAGACTGCCCAATCGCTTTCAGCGCACCTGCACCGGCAGCGTCAAGGTGACCTATACGTTGCGTGACGATGGAAAGCTTGGCGTCCTCAATGAATGCCGCGAAGCCTCCGGAAAGCTGAAATCGGCTCGCGGTACGGCGCGCATCGCCAGTTCGTCCGGACCAAACACGAAATTGAAGGTCACGTTCTTCTGGCCCTTCAGCGGCGACTACTGGGTCATCGACCTCGATCCTGAATACCAGTGGGCGGTGGTTGGTGAACCCGATCGGCGATACTTCTGGATCTTGAGCCGTGCCGCGCAGATGGAAAGACCGGTACTGGATCAGATCCTCGAGAGGGCGCGAGCGCAGGGCTATGAGCTGGGTCGGCTCATCTTCGCTGACCGTCCCCATTCGTAAGGCTCCGCAACCGGTGGCGGGCCTCCCACGGACCCTCCCACAGCCGTGCTGATAGTCCCGATGCTCCAGCTCCCACCCTCGTGGCGCAGCACACGGACGCGCTCCCACGACGGTGTCAGCCGTTCGAATGCACCTGGCGCCTCGTGCCAGGCGAACACCTCGGCGGCCGGTGCGCCAATACGCGTTGCCGCGACAAAGGTGACGCAACCCATCGTGGCTATGCGACAGAGAACACGAGAGCGGAACAGCTGGACCGGCCGGTCCGACGGTAGCTGTGCGGCACCGACGCATCGAAGTACATCGCGTCGCCGCTCTCGAGCATGTGCTCCGTCGCCTCAATCGTGACGCCCAGCTCACCGGAGAGCACGTAGATCACTTCTACGCCTGCATGCTCATGCGGGCGCGCCTTGCCGCTGGCGACGGGATGGAAGGTGGCGACGTAGGCCTGGCACCTCGGCTCGGTTACGGGAAACGTCAGGCTCTCGAAGTGAAACGAGGAATCGCGCCGACCAGGGTCCTGTGGAAACCGCAGGCGATCGGCGCGGCGCACCACGGCGAGCACGCGGTGCTTGCGGTGATCGGCGAAGAAGTAGTCGAGATCGACGCTGAACACCATCGCGATTCGCAACAGTGTGGGCAGCGTCGGAAACATCTTGTTGCGCTCCAGCTTGGACAGGAGCGCCGGCGAGAGGCCGGTGTGCCGGCCGAGCTCGACGAGGCCGAGCTTCTTCCTGAGCCGCAGGGCTCTGAGCTTCTCGCCAACCTCGTACCGGCGGAGTTCGTCGTTCAGTGTCGGCTGGGCCACGTGATCTCCGTGTTGAACTTCAGCAGAAGACGTCCTGACGCGGGCTGACCGACACCCGCAGCCCCGTCTCGTTCAGATACTACTGCAACGACGCGGACCCCGTCGTGGTCCCACGCGCAGTCCTTCGGCAGACGTCATCTGTGCATGTTGTTTTCGTCTCAGGCAAAGAACACGGCCTTTGTGTCGTCAGAGTCACACGACTTTGCCGAATGTGGTGAATGTGACTATTAAGAAAGTAATTTGCTCATTATGATGTGTCTCGAAGGTCGCGTTCGGTGTGGTTCGGACGCGCAAGACATAGGAGAGCGAAAGATGACGTGCATTTCAAGGACACTGCGGATGGCTTCGGTGATGGCCCTGCTGGCTGCGTCGGTGCTTGGGGCGCCGGTCAAGGCCGCGGCGGCGACGACGGACATCGTCGATACGGCGGTGGCCGCCGGTTCGTTCAAGACCCTGACGGCGGCGCTCCAGGCTGCCGGACTCGTGGACACGCTGAAGGGCAAGGGCCCGTTCACGGTATTTGCCCCGACCGACGAGGCGTTCGCGAAGCTGCCGGCCGGCACCGTGGCCGACCTGCTCAAGCCGGAGAACAAGGCCAAGCTGGTGGCGATTCTCACCTACCACGTGGTACCGGGAAACGTGATGGCGGCCCAGGCAGCCACGCTGCCGTCGGCGAAGACCGTTAACGGTGCGTCGCTGACGATTCACGGGATGAACGGCACGGTGATGGTAGACAACGCCAGGGTCACCACTGCCGACATCGTTGCCACGAACGGCGTGATCCATGTCATCGACACCGTGGTCCTGCCGAAGTAGGACGCGGATGCGTGAGAGAGGCAACCCCCTCCGAGTCTCGCGAAGTCGCTCGGAGGGTGTCGCGGGCTGCGTCAATGTGCGGTTGGAAGAACGAAGGGCGATCAGGAGGAATCATGAAGAGTAGGGTTGTGGCATCAGGAGTGGCGTTGGCGATGGTGGTGTGCGTCGGGGCGACGGCATCGGCGCAGACGTCGATGGGAGCAATCTCGTTGACGGTGAGCGGGGGCATGGAGCCCAGCATGGGTGGAACCATGCACGAGGGGGGCAGCGGCAGAGTGTTGGGCCTCGCAACGGAGGTGGACGAAAAGTCGTGGACCGACACTCACAAACAGACCGGACTCTCCGGCTCGGCGGGAATCGGGATCGGGTTGAACGACATGGTGGAAATGGTCGCCAACGTCGAGGTCGGCCGAGCCAAGGCGCAGCGCTTGCAGGTGGGCACCGTGGCCACGCTGCCGCTGTTCGCGGAATTCGATGACTACAAGTACTGGGGCGTGAACGGTGGCGCGCGGGTATTCCTGGGGTCGGGCAGTGTGTCGCCATATGTCACGGGCACGGTCGGGTTCCGTCGCATCTCCGAACTCGGGGGCACGTTCTCGGTGCCAGCCGCATCAGTGACGGTGCCGCAGCCGTTCTTCGAACAGTCGACGGTGGCGACGTTCGGCGGGGACCTCGGCGTGCTCTTTGGTCCGTCACGCGTCAAGGTGGGCGTTCAGGCCGGCGTGCGCTGGACGGGTGGACCGAAGGGCGACGCAGCCAGCTTCGCCGGAACTGGTCTGGAGAACCTCAACGACAAAGGCGCTCGTGTCTCCGTTCCAGTTGGCGTGGTGGTTCGCTTCTAGGCAGCCAACGTAACACCTCCAGAAACACAGCGGCACCCAGGGAGGGCGATGTCAATGCCCGCCTGGGTGCGCGTCGCAGACATGCGTCGCCATGGAACAGCGCTCGAGGTCGCTGGCACCCAGGCGTCAGGTCATCGACGGAATACGAGGATGTGCTGCCATGGGAGGACGTCGATCACGCGCTCGAAGCGGTAGCCCTCCGCCTCGAGCTCCATGCGCGCTTCCTTGACGCTCATCTTGTGCTCTTCGCGAATCGGGACCCACGCGCTTTCCTTGCGGAACTCGATCAGCACCAGACGTCCGTCCGGTTTCAACGCAGTACGCAGTTGCCGGAGGACCGCTTGCGGGCTGGCGAGCTCGTGGTACACATCGACCATCAGGATGAGATCGAGCTGGTTCGCGGGCAGGCCAGAATCGGTCGTTGTCGCTTGCACAACTTCAACCTGCGTCAGGCGATCGCGCAGGACACGCTGCCGGAGGAGCGCCAGCATCTGTGGCTGGATGTCGGTGGCAAACACCTTTCCGGATGTCCCGACGCGTCCCGCCAGCCGCACGGTGTAGTAACCGGACCCGGCGCCAACGTCGGCGACGATCTGACCTGGCCTGATGTCGAGGGCCTCGATAGCTTTCGACGGCGCCTCCTCGCGTTCGCGTTCAGGCCGTTCGAGCCACGAGGCGCCCTCGTACCCCATGACCTGAGCGATGACCCGTCCTGAAACAGGATGACGCTGCCCGGCCTGTGCGGCGGCTGTCACAACGGCGACGACAACGAGCGCGGCAGCGACGACGGCCAGTCTTCGCCGATTCGATAGACGTCTGTAGAACATGTCTCTCTTCCTGACCGGCGAGTGCGCTGCCTGGGTCAACGTGTGCTGCGCGGAAACCAGGGGAAGAAGGCCGGCGTCCGAGCGATGTACTCGGCGTAGCCTGGTTTCGACGCAGTCAGTCCCTTCTCGAGAAGCGTCACTCCAGACACACGCACGAGCAAGAGCGTCATGAGTGACGGGCTGAGAATAGTCAGCCATCCGCTGGACGTCGATGCCGCGATGACATACAGCCCCCACCATACCGTGGCGTCACCGAAGTAGTTCGGGTGCCGCGTGTAGCGCCAGAGCCCGCTCTCGAGCACCTTGCCGCGATTGCCAGGCTGGCCCTTGAAGCGTTCGAGTTGGTAGTCGCCCACGACCTCGAACCCGAAGCCAATCCCGAAGAGCATCACTCCCAGGCCGTCGACTACGGTGAGTCCCGCGGGCTGCGTGGCGCGAACCGCGACGAGTAGCGGGAGAGAGACGAACCACAGGAGCGCCCCCTGGAGCCAGAAGACCGTGAAGAGGCTCCGCCACCAGAAGACCGGCCCATGAGCCGCGCGCATTGCCTGATAGCGACGATCCTCGCCCTTGCCATGGTTGCGCCGAAAGATGTGGGCGGCCAGGCGCATCCCCCACATCGTCGTCAGTGCCGCGACCAGCCACGAGCGTGGCGTCAAGGTGGGCGAGAGGACGCAGTACAGCCAGGCCAACAGCACGAAGCCCAGACCCCAGCAGACGTCCGCGATGCTCGCGTCCCGAAGCTTCACGCTCAGCATCCACACGACCGACAGGACCGCCAGGACCGCGCCCAGGCCGACGAACGCCGTCGTCCAGCCGGTCACGATCCCTTTCGCATCACGGTGAAAGAGCGATCAGCGCACCAGCAGGTACGTCATCTTGACCACGAGCTGATTGCTGCGAAGCTCGGGGCGTCCGGGCAAGTTGCCCTGGAGGCCGTCGTAGACGACGTAGAGATCGCTTCCGGGTTTGTAGATGAAGTTGTAGCGGACGCTCGTGCTGAGCTGTCTGGTGGACGAGTTGTACTGCGAGAGTGAACGGATCGTCATGCGCGGCGAGAGCGCGTAGTCGAGCCTCACGATGCCGAGGTTCACGATGAACGCTCCCCACGGCAGATCGACATCGTTGCGCTGCAGCGAGAACTCCGCCGACGCCCGGCTCGTGGCGCGCACGCCGACGGCAGCCTCGACGTCGTGCCGGGTGCCGTCGTAAAACGTCTGCGGCGCGTACGAGAATCGTTCGTAGAAACGCCGTGCCGGGTTGGTGTTGAACGTGAAGTTCCAGTCGTAGAAGCGATACGTGCCCGCCGGAATGGTCACGTTGCGTTGGACCGCGAACGGGACGTCGAGTACGTCGAGCCAGCGGTTCAGGATGACGTTGAGGTACGCGCCGTTCTGGAAACGCGTGCCGACCATGTGGTGGATTCGCCGGGTGATCAGGCGATTCTGCTGGTCGGTGGTGTAGGTGATGTTGAGCATCGGCTCCATCACCCGGATGAGGCCTCCCGGCCGCGGGTTCCGCTCCACGTGAAGCGTCGAGGTCCGGATGCCCGTTCGCGGCACGAAACCGACCTCGGCGTTGAAGTTGTCTTCGATGTCGGTGAACTCCGCGTAGCTGTTCCACTTGTTGTTCAGGAAGATGGCGCGCGTGTGGAACGCCTGCTGGTTGTCGGCGACGCCCGGTGTGGCCGTGCGGGCCAGGAACGAGTGCACGGAGAAGCTCCGCGTCGGCGCGAACACTGCGTCGGCGGCCATGGTCCGGTTGAAGCGGGGATCGCCGATCGCCTCCTTGTTGATCACGAGCCCGCCGACGCGTGACCGCTCGCCGAGGTCACGGCTGTAACGCGCCGCGAGAAAGTTCTCACCCGGCCGGTCGAACGTGTCGCCGGTCTGGATCTGCATCACCGCGATGTTGTGGGCTCCGAGCTTGCCGGTCAGCCGTGCGCCGCCCAGCAGCGGGAGCTGCTGGCCGGTCTCAGAGAGGCCGATCCGGCGACTGAAGAACAGGTCGGCGATCCGGGTGTTGCCCTGATTGCCAATCGTGAACTGGCCGGAGTTTTCCAGGAAGAAGTCCCGCTTCTCCGGAAAGAAGAGCGCGAAGCGCGTGAGGTTGACCTGCTGTTCGTCCACCTCTGCCTGCGCGAAGTCAGTGTTGACCGTCACGTCGAGCGTGAGCCCGGAACTCAGGCCGTACTTCGCGTCGAGCCCGACATCCCTGAGCCCTCCTGTCGACGTCACGCTGCCGGTGCGGTCGCGTCGGCCGCCGGTCACGAGGAAGGGCTTGATTCGCAAATCGAGGCCGCGTGTGACCCCTGTCATCCCGGACACCGTACCTGCCAGGCTGACGCGGGTGAGCGTGTACGGCTTGGGAATCGGCGCCCAGTACACCTGTTCGTTCTTGCGGCGGATGTTCCGCATGAAGTTGACGCCCCAGATTTGCGCGTCTGCGTCAGGCGAGCGGACGGTCACCATCGGAATGACGATCTCTGCCGTCCAGCCGTCGGGCATCTGCTTCGTCACCACGTCCCACACGCCGTTCCAGTCGCGGTTGATGTTCGACGCGGCTCCGCGCAGGTTCCCGCTCCCTTCTTCGAAGACCTGCTGTTCGAGCTTGGCCCCGAGCGGATTGGTGACGAACATGTAGCCCGAACGAGAGTCGCGGAAGGTGTCGAGGATGATCTGGAAGCTGTCCTCCTCGAGCAGGCGCGGTGAATCGCGCCGCATCTCGGTGGCGACGACCCCGTTCGGAACGGAGTCGAAGGCGCGCAGTCCGATGTAGAGGTGCTCCGCATCGTAAAGCATCCGTACCTCAGTACGCTCGGTCGCCGGAGCGCCGTCGGACGGCTCCTGCTGGGTGAAGCTGTCGAGCATGGAGGCCGAGCGCCAGACATCCTCATCCAGGACGCCGTCGAGGATCGGCGGTCGGGCGGCGCGCACGATGTCCACGTGATGGGCCGTCGACCCGCTGTGGTCGTGTTCGGCGGTCTGCGCGTTGGCGGCGGTTGCCAGCATGAGGGCTGCAGCCGTCGCGATGCCGAAGGCAAAGACTCGAGGAATGTATCTGAATGTCACAGGGTCTAGAGATTATAGAGGACGCTCCGCACGGGCCTGCGTACCCCGATTGGTTGTTACCAGGTGACCGGAATCAGGCCTCACGCATGTCGGCGTGCCGGTTCGCGGCCGCCCTGAGCGCGCCGCGCAATCTCGCGCAGCATCCCGCCGAATATCAGCGCGTGAATGGGCACGAGCGCGTACCAGTAGAGAAGGCCGGGCAGTCCGACCGGTTCAAACAC
>JABFSA010000102.1 GCA_013140775.1 Acidobacteriota bacterium
GGCTTGGCCGGCGCCGGCCAAGCCGGCGGTTTAAAACAGGTGGTCCGGCTCCCCTCGACTACGCTCGGGGCAGGAAAGCCGGACGCTACGACTCGGTAGCCACGAAGGGACGAAGGACTCGAAGCTAACTAGCCAAGAGTCTTCGTGGCGCTTCGTGTTCTTCGTGGTTAGCGTCGTTCGCCGCTACTTCGCTGCTGGCGTCGCTGCGGGCGCCCGCCCGCGGGGACCGAGAGCACCGAAGCCGCCGTCATTGCAGGTGAGTCCGGGTGCGCCGCCGGGCAGGCCCTGGCGTTCGATCCATCCACAGCAATAGCCCGGGGCGCGCTCGCTGCACGTGGCGGGCGGCGTGTACTTGCCTTTGATTTCCTTGCGGTACTCGGGATACAGCGTTTTCGCGTAGCCCATGGCCGCTTCCTTCGGCAGGTTGAAGACCCGGACCATGTAGTCCTCTTCCGGGTTCTTGCCGGGCAGATAGTGCGGCACGATGCCCGTGTCCTCGATCGAGGGAATCTCGTTGGCGGTGTTGCACGTCGGCCGATCGCCGTCACCCGCCCGCGGGGTCCACTCCCATACCCGGCTGACCACGTGCGGTTCTGTCAGGTAGTAGGGATCCTCCTGAATGGTGGTGAGCGTCAGGAGGTTCTCCCGCCGCGTGAGGTGCATGGTGATCGTCGTCTGATCGCTCCCGGGGATGCCGACGCCTCGGCGGATCCACGCTGTCTTGAGATGCGTGAGCCGCGCGGTCAGCGTGTCACCTTCCCATTTGCCGGTGGCGAACCCGCCTTCCGTGTGCAGCGCGTTGGGTGAGGGATGTGGACGGCCGTCCATCCAGATCCGGATGTCACCCCGGAGGTTGTCGCCGCTGATGACCCACGCGCGCACCCGGCCCTCTTCATCGAGCTCGCTCCAGATTCGGAATCCTACCGGCCGATACTGGATCACTCCTGCGGACTGTGCGAGACACTGCCGCTCGATGATCGACGGCAGGTTCGACGTATAGAGCAGCGCCTTGGCACGGCCCTCGTCTGTGAGCGGCATTCCGGTGAAGTTGCCCATGAACTCACCAGGTCCGCGTTCGATGTAGTCCTCGTACATGCGGGTCGCGTAGGCGCCGCTCAACTCTGTCTGCGCCAGCGCAGGGGCGCTCATCATCAGCAGGCCGCAGGCGACCAGTACACCCTTCGTGAATCGACTTCCGTGCATCGTGAACTCCCGGAACTTTCCGAAACGGGTACGACTAGAAACGGGCATCGCAGGGCGTCGGGTCCCACTTGCTCCCGTCGCGTTCCTGCTTGAAATGTATGGCGGTCATGAACGGCGCCTGCAGATACTGCGGGTCGTTCACGACGTTGGTGACCACGAGGTAGCGATCACCGTTGGTTTCCGTGAGGACATCCCAGTACTCCGTGTACACCGTGTCAGCGCTGTACGGGACGCCGTTCTTTCGGAGATAGCCGGGCCGCAACTGGGTGGTCACGGTCTTCAGCGAGCCGTATCGTGGGCCGCCGCGCCCGCGTCCGCCACCAGCCATCTGCCACTGCGCCGACGAGACGCCCTGCCACGTCTTTGCACCCTGTGTTGGCGTGGGTGTGCGGAAGTGGAGGAGTCGCGTCTGCATGCCGTAGTCGCTCTCCATCTTCAGCGTCTGGTCGTCGAGCCACGAGAGGCGGAGACGCGTCGGGCCGCGCATGAGGCCGGGTGCGCCGTACGCGCGGCATTGCTCGCCGGCGGCTTCGTCCTTGGCGGGATCCCAGGCGTCCGCAACCTTCATGGCTGCCGGGGTCATCGGGATGCTGGCGTAGTCGCCCTTGCTCGGGGTGATCATTCGCCAGCGCCAGTCCTCGGAGATGATCGCGACCCAGGTGCCTGTCAGATCGATCGGCGCCTGCGTGCGTGGTGTCGCCGGGGCAGCTGGCTGGGCCCCGCGCGCCTGTGCCCAGGCGCTCGATGCGGCCAGCAGGACCACCAGCAGCGCCGACCCAGCAATTCCGAAACGCCGACCGAGGCCAGGCGTTATGGCGGCAGAACTATTCCTCGTGGTTACTCCACAGTATGTGACGCTCATTGACCTTCAACCGGATTGGTAAGCCCGTGATAGATCGCCTCGACGAACTGCGCCGTCGTCCATGGCCCCGTCTCCCGTCCCCACCGCGCGCGATATCCAGCGGTTGGGTTGGCCGCCTGGATCTGCGCGAGCGTCCGGCCTTCCTTGATGAGGGCTTCGATGTTGTCCTTGATGGTGGTGACCATGTCGCGGTACTCCACCAGTTCTGCATAGTCAGACACGCGGCCGTGTCCAGGCACGAGAAGGGTTCGTCCGGGTTTGAGCACGAGCGGCATGGCCGGCACGGTCATTTCCAGGAGCCGGTTGAGCGCCGCGAGCTCTCCCTGAATGCTGCCGCCCTTCGCCGTATCAATCACGGGAAAGTGACGCAGATCGAGGATATCGCCTGTCGCGATCACATCCGCTTTGCGGAACATCACGACGCTGTCGGCATCGGAGTGCGCACCGGTGAACCTGTAGACGAGCAGCGCCTCGTCATTGACATACATCGAGCGGACACGAGCCGTGTAGGTTTCGCTCGGCCACAGTTCGCTCGGCATCGCTGTGTCATTGCCGCTGGGGTTGCTCATCCTCAGCATGACGTTCTCGTGCGCCAGCACGGTTGCGTGCGGCTGGTCGCTGAACGCGTCCGGGTTGATCTCCCGTCCGGCCGCCGACACGATTTCATTGCCGGTCACGTGATCGGCATCTGCGCTCGTGTTGACGATGAGCCGGATTGGAAGCGAGGTGATCGCATGCACGGCGTTGACGACCTGAGGCGCGAGTGCCTCGGTTCCGGCGTCTACCAATACGACGCCGTCTTCGCCGAGATGGACGGTGATGTTGCTGCCCGCCCCGAAAATCACATAGACGTTGGGGCGGATTTGAATGGTCTCGAGACCAGCGGGTGTGGCAGGCGGCTGTTGTGCCTCCGCCGCAGGGACTGACGTGCTCGTAGGATCCAGCAGCGTCAAGCCCGCGACGAGTCCCGCTGCAATCGTCCGCGCGGGCGGCAGAAGCCGCCATTTTGGGTGCTTCATCGACGCGAAGGATATACCAACTCGACCCGAAATCGAGCCAATTTGCCCCCGGTTCCCTATGAAGAGCGACGAAACAAGTCCATGGGAGATAGCCCATTTCAGGCCTCCCGGCCCGGTGCTCCTGGGGACAAATTCACGTTCTGGTTGCACCGATTACCCGAAGGCGATACCATCTCGGGCCGCTAGTCGACGCGGATTCTTGGAGAAGTCTGGTTTGATTCCTGTTGCCCCCCTGTTTCGACAGAGGCAGACATCATGAAAGTGCGACCCCTGGGCGTGTTGATCCTCGCCGGCTGGGCGTTTGGAGCCGTCGTTACCATCGCTGGTCAGGCGCCTGCTCCTCAAGCGGCCCGCGCGCCGGAGGCGCCCCGGCTGAGGCTGCGGAGCCCCGCTTTCAGTGACGCCGGCTCGCTTCCGCTGCAGTTCACCTGTTATGCCGATGGTGGGAAGTACATGTCGCCACCTCTGCAGTGGGCGAACACCCCGAAAGAAGCCGTGAGCTTCGTGCTCGCGGTCAACGGCCCGGACAACCACCCGCAGAAGGGCATCCTCGAGGAGTTCTTCTGGGTGCGGTGGAATATCCCGGCCAACGCCACGCAGATTCCCGAAGGTGCTCCGATCGGCGCCGAACTGCCTGATGGCAGCCGGCAGGTTGTTGGAGGCCGCGGGATCGTCGGCTATCGCCCGCCATGCGCCCCAGCTGGCGCAGGCCCGTTGCACTATCAGTTCCAGCTGCTGGCCCTCGATCAGATGTTGTCGCTGCCCTCGACCGCGACGCGTCAGGACATCTTGAAGGCGATCGACGGGCACATTGTGGGCACGAGCACCTATTACGCGACGCTCGAGCGCGTGCCCCAGTAATCGCAGTCGCCGATGACTGTGATACGGATCGTTCAGGAGGACGGAGTATGAAGCGTTATCTCGTCGGGTCGTGCGCGGCGATCGCTGTGGCGCTCGCGCTCGGCACAACCACCTTGGCTCACCATTCATTCGCGGCGACGTATCTCGAAGACCAGTCGGTCACCATTGAGGGCGAGATCGTCCAGTTCCTGCTCAGGAACCCGCACTCTTTCGTGCATGTGATGGTCAAGGATCAGAGCGGTGCCTTGAATCGCTACGTCGTCGAGTGGGGCTCGCCCGCGCAGCTGAGTGGAAAGGTATCTCGCGACACGTTGAAGCCGGGCGACCACGTGATCATCAGTGGCAACCCGGGCCGGAATGCTGCCGACCATCGGGTTCGCCTGCTGACGTTCAAGCGCCCGAAGGATGGCTGGAGCTGGGGAATTCTTGATTCAGAAAGATTTGACTGATGGGTTGCTCGATGGTTTCACCTTCGGTAAGGAGATTGTGGATGAATCGCGGATTGCGGGCACTACTCGGCGTCCTGCTCTTACTCACGGCAACGACAAGCGCCTGGGCGCAAGCCACGGCGCAGATCAACGGGACCGTCGCTGACTCGAGCGGCGGCGTCCTGCCTGGCGTGACTGTCATAGCCATCCAGACTGAAACCGGGTTCCGCCGAGAAGCCGTGAGCGACGAGAACGGTGCGTATTCGCTGCTCAATCTTCCCATCGGGCCCTATCGCATCGAAGCCTCACTCTCAGGCTTCCGGACGTTTGCGCAGACGGGCGTCGTGTTGCAGGTCGCGAGCAACCCCGTCATCCCCGTCCGCATGGAACTGGGCAGCCTCGAAGAGACGGTGTCTGTCGAGGCGTCGGCACCGCTTGTCGAGACGCGGAACCCTGCGGTGGGCGCGGTCATCACGAACGAGCAGGTCGAAGAGTTGCCGCTCGAAGGGCGTAACCCGGCGACGTTGGTTCTTCTCGCAGGCGGCGCGGTCGACACGGGCAACCCGTCGAGCCGCAGTCTGACGGGCAGCCGCGGCATTGCGACGGCCGGCGGCCAGCAGTTTGGCGTGGCGTACCTGCTCGACGGTGCGATGCACAACAACGTGTATGACGGTGTCAACCTGCAGCTGCCGTTCCCGGATGCGATGCAGGAATTCCGCGTCGAGACGAGCTCGCAGAACGCGCAGAACGGCTACAAGGCCGGTGGAACAGCGAGCGTCGCCACCAAGGCCGGCACCAACGCCTTCCACGGCGATGTGTTCGAGTTCGCGCGCCATCACAAGTTCAATGCGACGAGCCCGTTTGCCGCGATCAATCGTGCGACCGGCGAGCGGTACACGGACGGATTGGTCCGTAACCAGTTCGGTGGTGTCATCGGTGGTCCGATCAAGCAGGACCGGATCTTCTTCTTCGCGGCCTACCAGGGCACGCGAGCAACCGAAACACCCGCGGACATCGTGACGTTCATCCCGACTGCCGCGATGCTTGCCGGCGACTTCACGACGGTGGCCTCGGCGCAGTGCCGTGCACAGGGCAACCTGGTGCTTCCCGCCGCCCTCGGGTTCGTCAACAACCGCATCAACCCGGCGCTGCTGAGCCCGGCCGCCGTGGCCATCGCGAAGCGGCTGCCAACGACGACTGATCCCTGCGGCCAGATCTCCTATTCGCGTTCGACCAAGCCGGAAGAGAAGCAGCCGATCGGCAGGGTCGACGTGCAGCTGAACCAGAACCACTCGCTCTTCGGCCGCTATATGCTCTCGACGACGTACTGGGATCCGGCATTCAGCAACACGCCCGACAACATTCTGTCGAACGGTGGTCTGGCAGGTTCGGGCGGCCGGGACAACTACTCGCACTCTCTGGTCGTCGGCGATACGTTGGTCCTGAGCAATACCGTCGTCAACAACCTGCGCGTATCGATGAACAAGACGAAGGTGCAGCGCTGGCACGCCGACATGTTCGGCCCGCAGGACGTCGGGATCAAGATCTTCAGCTATCTCGACAAATACGTGACCATCACGAACACGGGCGCCTTTGGTCTCAACACAGCGACCGAATCGTTTGCGTCCTACGCGCCCACGACCTACAGCATCGCGGACGACCTGACGCTGGTCAGGGGCGATCACCAGTACGCGATCGGCGGCGCCGTATCTCTGTCGAATTGGCAGACCATCACCAACGTCCGGTCCATGGGCGCGATCTCCTTCAACGGCACCTTCACAGGTCTGACGCTCGGCGACTTCTTGCTCGGGCGCATGTTTGAGTATCGCCAGGCCACGCCGTTCCAGCAGGACATCACCCAGAACTACATGGCGCTCTTCGGGCAGGACACGTGGCGTGTCTCGCCGAAGGTGACGGTGAACTACGGCGTGCGGTGGGAGCCGTGGTTCCCGCAGAACAGCAACGACAAGGCGTTCTACGCCTTCGACGCCGGCCGCCTCAAGGCTGGCGAGCGCAGCAAGGTGTTCCCGGCGGCGCCTGCCGGACTTCACTACCCTGGTGACGAGGGTTTCCCCGGCACCACGGGCATGAAGACGGTGTGGTCGAACGTCGCGCCCCGCGTGGGCATCTCCTGGGATCCGACGGGTGAGGGCCGTACGTCGGTGCGTGCTGGTTACGGAATGACCGGCGACTTCGTGACGGGCCAGTTCTTCTTCGACTCGCGTTCGGCGCCGCCGTTCGGTCTGGAACAGCGTCTGACGGGCGCTCTGCTCGACGACCCGTGGGGCTCGGTGGGCAGGACCAACCCGTTCCCCGTGACCACCATCGGCACCGCGGACTACCCGTTCCAGAACGCGCTTGCGTCCCTATTCATCACGGTCCCGTACGACATCAAGACCACGCGCAATCACAGCTGGAACGTCGCCTTGCAGCAGCAGTTGGGGGACAGCACGGCTGTGTCGGTGACCTACCTGGCTAATCACATGGTCAACATGTGGGGCGTCGTGGACGGCAACCCCGCGCTCGTCACGACGGCGGGAGCCACGCCTGCGGCGCTCTGTACCGCTGGACTGCCGGGTGGTCCTGTGCAGACCTTCGCCAACTGCACCACGTCACTGGACGCGCGCCGTGAGATCAGCCTCTACAATCCGGGAGTCGGCCAGTACTACGGTTATGTGGACTATGTGACCGACGCCGGCTGGCAAGACTACCAGGGGCTGCAGCTGTCTCTCACGCGCCGGTCCGATCGGTTCACCACGGGCGCAAACTACACCGTCTCGCGCTGCGAGGGCCTGATCAGTCAGGGGCAGTCACCGCTGAACGTGGCCACGGGCTATTCGCGCCCGGTCTCGGTGCTCAATCCGCCATCCGAGGCGGAAACTGAAGCGCTCTACGAGATCGACAAGGGGCGCTGTGACTCGTGGCGGGCACACGTCTTCAGTCTCAGCGCTACCGTCAGGACGCCCGAGTTCAGCAACACGGCCGCGCGGATGATCCTGTCCGACTGGAGCCTGGCTGGCATCTTCCGGGCGCAGTCGGGCCAGCCGCTGACTGTCACCACTGGCAGCGACCGTGCGCTCTCCGGTATGCAGGCGTCGAATCAGCGAGCGACTCAGGTGGGCGACAACCCGTATGGCAACGGCTCGCTCACGAACTGGTTCAGCCCGGCCGCGTTTGCGCAGCCGGCACTCGGCACCTACGGCACGTCGGTTCGTAACGCCTACGACGGTCCTGGGTATCGAAACATCGACCTGGCGTTGGTCCGCCAGTTCCAGTTGCCGCGGGGCCACCGGCTGGAGGCGCGCGTTGAGGCTTTCAACGCACTCAACTGGTTCATGTATGGCAACCCGAACACGGTCCTGAGCAATTCGACCTTCGGTCAGATCACCTCGAACGCCGGTGCGCCGCGTGTGATGCAGTTCGCCGGCAAGTACGTGTTCTAGTCTCGACCGGGCCGCGCACCATGTGCGCGGCCCGCCATCGTCCCCCCGCTCCTCACGGTTTCCTTGTGTATTCCCGGTCGCTCGTGACCGGGCGCTCCCTTCTCCCCGTGGTTAAGCCTTAGTCACGCACTGCCTGGCCGCCGTGCGCGGTTTGACAAGCCGCGGCCTGGGCGTATACTTCGCGCCAAAGTGTCGGCCGGCGACCCTTGGCCGGCGCCCATCCTGGTTCGGCATTCGGATCGTCACCCGCGAGGAGGCTTCAATGAATCGAGCCGTGCGAACGTTGGTCGGCGTCCTGTTCCTCCTGCTCGGCACAACGAGCGCCTGGGCTCAAGCTACGGCACAGATCAACGGTACCGTCGCCGACTCGAGCGGCGGCGTGTTGCCGGGCGTCACGGTCGTTGCCATTCAGACGGAGACCGGATTCCGCCGGGAGGCCGTGACGGACGAGACCGGATCCTACGCGCTGCTGAATCTGCCGATCGGTCCCTATCGCCTGGAAGCCACGCTCGCGGGCTTCCGCACCTACGCACAGACCGGCATCGTGCTGCAGGTGAACAGCAACCCGGTCATTCCCGTGGCGTTGCAACTGGGGAGCCTGGAAGAGACAGTCTCCGTGGAAGCGTCCGCGCCGCTCGTCGAGACGCGCAATCCCGCTATCGGGGGCATCATCGACAACGAAGCCGTTGAGGCGTTGCCGCTCGAAGGCCGCAACCCGGTGATGCTGGTCATGATGGCGGGCGCCGCCGCGGACACCGGCGCGCCCAGCAGCCGCAGCATGACGACCAGCCGCGGTATTGCGATTACGGGCGGTCAGCCCTTTGGCGTGGCCTACCTCCTCGACGGCGCGAGTCACAACAACGTGCTGGATGGTCTGAACCTGCCGTTGCCATTTCCCGATGCATTACAGGAGTTCCGCGTGGAGACCAGTTCGCAGAACGCCTCGAACGGACGGCAGGGAAGCGGCACCGTCAGCCTGGTCACGAAGGCCGGCACGAATCTCTTCCACGGCGACCTCTTCGAGTTCCACCGGCATCACCGATTCAACAGCACCAGCCCGTTCGCCGCGGTGAACCCCGCGACCGGCGAGCGCCGCTCTGACGGCCTCGTGCGTAATCAGTTCGGCGGGACGATCGGTGGCCCCATCGCCAGGGATCGCATCTTCTTCTTCGCCGCCTATCAGGGCACGCGTGCCACGCAAACCCCCGCCGACATCGTCACGTTCATCCCGACCGCTGCGATGCTGGCGGGCGACTTCTCCACGGTTGCCTCGTCGCAGTGCCGGGCGCAGGGCAACCTTACGCTGCCGGCGTCGCTTGGCTTCGTGAACAACCAGATCGGCGCGGCGCAACTCAGTCCGGCTGCGCTTGCCATCGCACGGCGACTGCCGACGACAACCGATCCCTGCGGTCAGATCTCCTACTCGCGGAAGACCCTGCCGCGCGAGGGGCAGCCGATAGCGCGGCTCGACTGGCAAATTAGCCAGAACCATTCGCTGTTCGGCCGGTACATGCGGACGACGACGTTCTGGGATCCCGCTCTGCTCAACAGCGACAGCATCCTGTCTGCATCGGGACTGGGAGCGGGCGGTCGCGACAGCTCGTCGCAGTCGCTGGCGATCGGCGACACGATGGTGCTGAGCAACACCGTCGTCAACAACATCCGGTTCACGGCGAACCGCACCAACGTTCACAGGACGCACGCTGACATGTTTGGTCCCGAGGATGTCGGGGTGAACATCTACACCCCCATTCCGGAGTACATGCTGCTCAGTGTGACGGGTGCCTTCGCCATCAACACAGGCACCGAGACGGACTCCTGGTATCGTCCCAACACGGTCGCCTTTTCCGACGACCTCACGATGATTCGCGGCAGCCATCAATGGGCGCTCGGCGCGTCTGTGGGTTTCTCGGACTGGAAGACGAACTCTAACGTTCGTTCACCTGGTGTGTTCAGCTTCAACGGCTTTGCCACCGGGCTGCCGCTCGCCGACTTCCTGCTCGGCAGCGTCTTCGAGTACCGTCAGTCCACGCCGTTCACCCTGGATATCAAGCAGAAGTATTTCGGGCTCTACGCCCAGGACACGTGGCGGCTGTCGCCCCAGGTCACGATGAACTACGGCGTGCGGTGGGAGCCCTGGTTCCCGCAGCAGCACCAGCAGAGCCAGATCTACAACTTCGACTTCGCCCGCTTCCAGGCCGGCCAGCGCAGCACGACGTACCCGCAGGCGCCTCCTGGCTTGTCTTATCCCGGCGACCAGGGGTTCCCCAGCAAGGCGGGAATGTATACGGAGTGGATGAATTTCCAGCCGCGGGCCGGGATCTCCTGGGACCCGAAGGGTGACGGTCGGACCGCGTTGCGCGCGGGATACGGAATGAACAGCAACTTCATCGCTGGAGAGTTCTATTTCGATGCTGCTCAGGCGCCGCCGTTCGGGCTGGAGCAGCGCCTGATCAACCTTGCTCCCGGGTCGCTGGACGATCCGTGGCGCGCTGCGGGCCGGGCGAATCCGTATCCGCTGCCGGTTGGTGGCGTCAAGGAGTTCCCCCCGTACGCGCTCCTCCTCGCGGTGCCGTACGACCTCGAGACGACGCGGGTGCATAGCTGGAACGTCGGGCTGCAGCAGCAGCTCGGCGACAACATGGGGCTGTCGTTGAGCTATCTCGGGAACTACCTGGCCAACGTGTGGGGGGACGTGACCGGGAATCCGGGCGTCCTGCCGGCGGGCCTGGCATCGCCGACGAGTCCGTGCACGCTGCGAAATCCGGCTTCACCCACCGGGACGACGACCTATCCGAACTGTTCGACCGCGCCAATTGACGTGCGTCGGGAGATCACACAGACGAATCCGGCCGTCGGACAGTACATCGGATACCTGGACTGGGTGACCGACTACGGCTGGCAACGGTACAACGGGATGTTGCTCTCGTTCCAGCGCCGGTCGTCGAACGGGATCACGGCCAACGCCAACTACACGCTGTCGGAATGCCGCGGCCTGATCAGTCAGGGAGGCGGTCCTCTCAACGTGGGCACCGGTTACATGCGCCCGGTGTCGCTCATCAACCCGCCAGCGAATGCCGACGAGCTGTTCGACGCCGACGAGGGCCCGTGCGCCAATTCGCCAACGCACATCTTCAACTTCACGGTGAGCATCGAAACACCCCAGTTCTCGAGTACTGCGGTGCGGATGCTGGCGTCGGGTTGGAGGTTGTCAGGAATCTTCCGCGCGCAGTCGGGAGATGCGCTGACCATCACGACGGGCGCTGACCGGGCGCTGACCGGTATGCAGAATCAGCGCCCGAATCAGGTGAACGACGACCCATACGGCGACCGATCGTTGACCAACTGGTTCAGCCCGACGGCGTTCGCGCAGCCCGCGCTCGGTACGCACGGGAACGCCGGCCGCAATGCCTACGAAGGTCCGGGCAAGCGTGTGGTCGATCTCTCGCTGGTCCGGGCGTTCCGGTTCGGCACGCAGCGGATCGAAGCGCGGATTGAAGCGTTCAACGCATTCAACTGGTTCCGCTGGGGCAACCCCGTCACGAACTTCAGCAGCGCAACCTTCGGCCGCATCCTGAGTGCTGACGATCCGCGCATCATGCAGTTCGCCTTGAAGTACTCCTTCTGATGGGGAGGGTGATCGGTGTGCAAAGGGGCCACCAACCACCAACGGCCGCGCCTCTCTGACATCCACTCACAGCCGCGCCGCGCACGACTCGTGCGCGGCCGGTTCTCGCTCTCCAGGGCCCCACCTCGGAATATTCCCCGGCGCCACGAGCTCGGCCAACCATATTCGGGTCCCCGTTGACGTTGCGGATTGAAGGGAGGGAGACGTAGTATCTAAGCGCTCTCGGGAGCATCATGATTGTTGTTAGGAGGCAGGCAGCATGAGGTTTGGATCCAAGTACACGGTGTTCTGGGCGACTGCGGTGACGCTGGTCTGCCTGCTCGGTGTCGTCTCGGTGCGCGCGCAGGGCACTCCGGCCGACGGCCCGCAGACGACGGACACGCTCTTCAAGAACATCCAGGTGCTGAAGGGGATGCGCATCGATACGTTCTTCGATGCGATGGGCATGTTCGCGGCGTCCATGGGTGATGACTGCACCTACTGTCATTCCAAGAAAGCCGTGCTCGACCGAGCAGCCTTTGCCGATGTGACGCCTCGCATCCAGCGCGCACGTCAGATGATCGTGATGATGCAGGCGCTCAACAAGCAGTACTTCGGCGGCGGGACCAAGGTCACCTGTTTCACGTGTCACCGGGGCGCCTACACACCCGTGAACGCGCCGCGTCTCGCGCTTCAGTACGGGTCCCCCGAAGACGACCCGAATGTCATCACGTTCGTCGTCGATCCGCGCACCTCTGCGGAATCAGTGCTCGACAAGTATCTGCAGGCGCTCGGTGGTCCCGGAGCGCTGTCCAAGCTGACGAGCTTTACGGCGAAGGGCACCTACTCAGGATTCGACACAGGTGACAAGCAGATTCCGGTTGAGATCTTTGCCAAGGCGCCGAATCAGCGAGCCTGGATCCTGAGCTTCCTCGATGGACAAAGCCACCGTGTATTTGATGGGACCAATGGCTGGTGGGCTGGATTTGACGCGCCCGCGCCGATTGAGGTGTTGACGACGGGAAACCTGGATCGGGCGCGGCTCGAGGCTCTCGTCGCGTTCCCCGCAAATATCAAGCAGGCGTACACGTCATGGAAAGTCGGTCGCACGGCGATCGAAGACAAAGACGTGACGATCGTGCAGGGGTCGAAAGAGGGACTGCTGCCCGTTAACTTCTACTTCGACAACGCGACGGGGCTTCTTGTGCGTATCGTGCGGTGGAACGACACGCCCGTTGGCCCTGTGCCCACCCAGCTCGAATACAGCGACTACCGGGATGTGGCTGGCGTGAAGATGCCCTTCAACTGGGTCATGACGCAGACGTACATGCAGGCGACGATTCAGTTGAGCGGGATTCAACCGAACGTGCCGATCGACGCCGCCCGGTTCAACCGGCCGGCTCCGGTTCCACACTAGGCGCGGGAACTACCCATTTCTGGGGACTGGCTGGCTGAGTGTGTAGTGGGTACACTCGCCGCCGCACACGACGAGCAATTTTTTTGAAGGGGGTTTGATTCATGGCAGCGGATTTCTTCCTTGGTGAGTCTCTGGTAGGTGATGGCAACGAGGTTGCGCACATCGACCTGGTGATTGGTTCCAAATCCGGACCGGCCGGAGCAGCGTTCTGCAACGCCTTGACGAACAACAAGGACGGCTTCACGACGTTGCTCGCGGTGGTGACGCCGAACCTGCCCTGCAAGCCCGATACGATCCTTTTCAACAAGGTGACGATCAAGGGCGCCAAGCAGGCGGTGCAGATGTTTGGTCCGGCACAGGCCGCCGTCGCGCGTGCGGTGGTGGACTCGGTCGAGAGCGGTGTCATTCCGCGCGACAAGGCCGATGACCTGTGCATCATGGTTGGCGTGTTCATCCACTGGGAAGCCGCCGACGACAAGAAGATTTACGACTACAACTACCAGGCGACGAAGGAATCCATCCAGCGTGCTCTGGCCGGTAAGCCGAGCGTGAATGACGTGCTCGCCGGCGCGAAGACCGCCAAGCATCCCTTCAGCCCGAAGTAGGCGGACCACTTATTCGAGCGGCAGAGGCGGATTCCCGCCTCGGCCGCTCGGGTATTCACGAGCCCGCCATGCGCAAGCTTCTCCTCCAGCTCGACACGTCCGTTCATCCCAGCGTCTTCGATCGTGTCGTCGCGTTCGACGCCGGCGCGGACGAAGTCATGAGCTATGGCGGCGTGAACGAGGACACGGTTCGCGATCTCGTCCATGGCGCGATCTTCACGCGCGGTCCCAAGGATCTGCACCATACGGCGATCTTCATCGGCGGCACCGACATGGCGGCGGGCGAACGTCTGCTGGCCGCGGTCCGCAAGGCGTTCTTCGGACCGATGCGCGTGTCGGTGATGCTCGACTCCAACGGTTCCAACACCACAGCGGTCGCCGCGGTCTCGAAACTGCAGCAGGCGGTTGGCTCTCTCCAGGGACTCCGGGCCGTCGTCACCGCCGGGACCGGACCTGTCGGGGCTCGCGCGGCAGGGCTCCTGGTGATGTCTGGCGCCGACGTGGCGATCACGTCGCGGCGTGCTGATGCATCCGCGGCCGCGAGCATCGGGCAGAGATTTGGCGGCACGATCCGTTCGCTCACAATGGCCGACGCGTCTGGCGCCGGCGCCGCTCTGGCGGGTGCTGAGGTGCTGCTCAATGCAGGGCCGGCGGGTGTTCAGCTCGTACCGTTGGGCGCGTGGGCCGGTACGGGCGTTCGCGCGGCCGCTGACGTCAATGCGGTTCCGCCGTCTGGCATCGAGGGCATCGACGTTCGCGACGATGGCGCCGAGAAGGAAGGCGCCGTGGTGTTCGGCGCGCTGGGCGTCGGCGGGCTGAAGATGAAGATCCACAAGGCCTGTATCACCCGCCTGTTCGAACGCAACGACCTTGTCCTCGACGCCGAGACGATCGCCGAGGTTGCCCGCACCCTGCCGTCGAAGACGGACGCCCCGCGCGGGACGTGACGCACGTTCTGATCGCCGGCCTTTCCGCACGCGCCATCGCAGATTCAGCCGCGCGCGCGGGTTTCTCCGTTACCGCCATCGACGCATTTGCCGACCTCGACACGCATCCGTCGGTACGCGCGGTCTCGCTGCCGCGTGACTTCGGCTTGAAGTACAGCGCCCACGCGGCTGCCTGTGCCGCGTCTGAGTTCGCGGGCGGAGCGGCGGTCTACGCGTCGAATTTCGAGAACGATCCGGACGCGGTTCGCACGTTGGCGACCGGTCGAACGCTCTGGGGCAACCGGCCGTCAGTGCTTAGACGGGTACGCGATCCGCGCCACCTGGCAGAGGCCTTTCGTGCGCGAGGCGTCTACGTTCCGGCGGTGGCCGATCCAGCCGTTCAGCAGCCGCACGACTCACTCGAGTGGATGGTCAAACCCGTGTCGTCGGGAGGTGGCCACGGCGTGCGGCGATGGCTCGGCGGCAGCGTTCCGCCCGATTGTTACCTTCAGGAGTATGTCGAAGGCACACCCGGCTCGGTCCTCTTTGTCGCCGCCGGGGGGCGCTCGGTGTCTCTCGGGATTACGCGGCAACTCGTCGGTGACAGTGCGTTTGGCGCGACGGGCTACCGCTACTGCGGGAACCTCTTGACGACCTCCACGGGCACGGGCGAAGACGACGCTGCGATCGTGGGCCAGACCGGATTGATGGCGAGCGCCGTGGCGCAGGAGTTCGATCTCGTGGGCGTGAACGGCGTCGATTTCATCGAGCACGACGGGGGAGTGTGTCCGATCGAGGTGAACCCGCGCTGGTGCGCGTCCATGGAGCTTGTCGAGCGCTCATATGGCGTGTCGGTCTTCGCCGCGCATGCGGATGCGTGCACAACGGGCACCCTGCCGGTATTCGACATCTCTAATGCCAGGCGAACGCCACTCGTCGCCGGCAAGGCCATCGTGTTCGCGCGAGAGGACGTGGCGATGGGGGATACGAGGCCCTGGCTCGACGATCCCGATATTGGTGATGTTCCTCGCCCTGGTGAGCGCATCGCCGAAGGGCACCCGGTCTGTACGGTGTTTGCCGAGGGTACCGATGCATCTGCCTGCTACAACGCGCTCGTGCAGCGCGCGAGCGGCATCTACTCACGCATCACGTGACGCAACACCGCTCACGCCTCCCTGCCGGGAGCCACGCAAAAGTGGAGGTCCCATCGGAATTTCTCGCCGTTCAGCTAGAATTCCGGGCCGGAGGTGAGCGGAATGCGCGGACGTTCCATCAGGGTCGCGTGTCTTCTGGGGCTGCTGTGTCCGCTTGCCCCTTCCTACACCCACGCAGCGGAAGTCCCTTCCGATAAGTACTCAGTCACGTCCTGGACCGACCAGGAAGGCCTGCCCCTCAGCCAGATCTGGGCGCTCACCCAGACATCCGACGGCTTCCTCTGGCTGGCCACGACCGCCGGTCTCGTTCGTTTCGATGGCCAGACGTTCAGGCTCGGTGTTCCGGGCCTGCCGGAAGGCGAGGTGACCACCGTCTGTGCCTCCCGTGACGGCAGTCTGTGGGTGGCGCTCAACGACGGCCGCGTCAGCCGCTTGAATTTCGATGGAACGCTGAAGACGTTCGGCCCGGGCGAGGGTCTGACGGCCGGTCGCGTGACTGAGCTCCTCGAGGATCGTCACGGCACGGTCTGGGCCGGTGCTCCTGGCGGCCTGTTCCGATTCCGGGATGGCAAGTGGGCTGCCGTCGGCGCAGTCGGCGCGGTGAGCAGCCTTTACGAGGACCGCCAGGGGAACCTGCTCGTTGGTACGGCCAGGCTTGGCGCAATGATGCTCGAGGCGAATACCGACCAGTTGCAGGAACTGGGCGCCTCGCGCACGACGGTGAACAGTTTCAGCGAAGACCCTTCCGGTGGCCTGTGGGCCAACGATGGAGATCAGGGGTACAGGCTCCTGCGGGGCCCAACGACATCGAGTCTTGCACTGACCGGCTTGAAGGGCGAGCAGGGTTATCGGCTGTTACACGCCGGCAACGGTGACATGTGGATCGCGACAACCTTCGAGGGACTCGTGCGCGTGCGCGGTTCGTCCACGGACAAGGCGCCGATAGTCGAGCGCTTCATGACCACCGAGGGATTGGCGCACAACCTCATCCGTTCTCTTCTACAGGATCGCGACGGCAACATCTGGGTCGGGACGCTCGCTGGTTTGAGCCGTGTGTCCAGGTCGGTCTTCGCATCCGTGCGAGCGCCGATCGGCACCGGCAGCGTCAACTCCTTGTCCGTGGGGCGCGCGGGGCGGCTGGGGGTGGCCACGACCGATGGCC
>JABFSA010000124.1 GCA_013140775.1 Acidobacteriota bacterium
TCGCCCACCCCTTGTCCGACGCCACCTTCGTCAACGCCGCCGTCAACGTCGTCTTCCCGTGGTCGATGTGCCCGATCGTCCCCACATTCACGTGCGGCTTCGACCGATCAAATTTTTCTTTCGCCATCGCGATTCGCTCCGTTTGCGTCGTTAACGTTCGCTGTTACTTCGTGCCCTGCATCCTCGCCACGACTTCCTCGCTCACGTTCTGCGGGGCCTGCTCGTAGCGGTCGAAGTGCATCGAATAGGTCGCTCGTCCCTGCGTTCTCGAACGCAGGTCGGTGGCGTATCCAAACATCTCGGACAGGGGCACGCGCGCGTTGATGATCTGCGTGCCTCCCCGATCTTCCTGCGACTGAATGCGTCCGCGCCTGCTCGCCATGTCGCCCATCACGTCACCCATGTAGTCCTTGGGGACGACGACCTCGACGCGCATGACCGGTTCGAGCAGCACAGGCTTGGCCTTCTTCGCCGCGTCCTGGAACGCCATCGAGCCGGCGATCTTGAACGCCATTTCAGACGAGTCCACATCGTGGTACGACCCGTCATACAACTCGATGCGCACGTCGTCGATCGGGTAGCCGGCCAGCACGCCGCGGGTGAGCGCTTCTTTGATGCCCTGATCGACAGGCTTGATGAATTCCTTCGGAATCGAACCCTGCGTGACGCCGTTCTCGAACACGTAGCCGGTACCGGGCTCGCCCGGGAACAGGTGGATCTTCACGTGGCCGTACTGACCTCGGCCGCCCGTCTGCTTGGCGTACTTCATCTCGCCGTCGGCCGGACGCGTCAGCGTCTCCTTGTAGGCGACCTGCGGCTTGCCGACGCTGGCCTCGACGCTGAATTCCCGCTTCAAGCGGTCCACGATGATTTCGAGGTGCAACTCGCCCATGCCGGCAATCACGACCTGCCCTGTCTGATCGTCGGTCTTGACGCGGAACGTGGGGTCCTCGCCCATCAACTTCGACAAGCCCACGCCGAGCTTTTCCTGGTCGCTCTTGGTCTTCGGCTCGATCGCAAGCGAGATGACGGGCTCCGGAAAATCCATCGCTTCGAGCACGATGGGCTGCGATTCGTCGCACAGCGTGTCACCTGTGGTGATCTGCTTCAAACCGACGGCGGCCGCGATGTCGCCGGCGTAGACCTCTTTGATTTCCTCACGCTTGTTGGCGTGCATCTTCAAAAGGCGGCCGACA
Organism: Acidobacteriota bacterium; assembly: GCA_013140775.1. Classification (GTDB taxonomy): domain Bacteria; phylum Acidobacteriota; class Vicinamibacteria; order Vicinamibacterales; family UBA2999; genus JABFSA01. The sequence continues at coordinate 1,197 of JABFSA010000124.1, forward strand.
CGCTCGGTGCGCTGCTTCGTCGCGTTGTAGACCGACGACCCGGACGTCAGCACACCCGAGTACACGCGGATGAACGTGAGCTGACCGACGAACGGATCGGTCATGAGCTTGAACGCGAGCGAGGAAAACGGCGCCGTGTCCGATGCCTCGCGCTCGATCATCGTTTCTTCCTTGGCGTTTGGATCCAGGCCCGCGATGGCTGGTACGTCGAGGGGTGAGGGCAGATAGTCAACAACGGCGTCGAGCATCGGCTGCACGCCCTTGTTCTTGAAGGCGGAGCCGCAAATCACGACCACGAACGCGGTGCTTTCGTCGCGAACCGACTTGATGACACGATCGCGCAACGCCGCCTTGATCTCGGCTTCGCTGATCTCCTCGCCGCCGAGATACTTCTCGAGCAGGCGATCGTCATGCTCGCTCACCTTTTCGATGAGCTTCTCGCGATAGGCCTGCGCTTCGGCCAGCATGTCGGCGGGAATCTCCGACACGATGTAGTCGGCGCCCATCGTCTCGTCTTTGTAGGTGATCGCCTTCATCTTGACGAGGTCAACCACCCCGAGGAACTTGTCCTCAGATCCAATCGGCAACTGGATCGCCACTGGGTTGCCGCCAAGCTTCGTCGTGATCTGCTCGAGCGTCGTCTTGAAGTCGGCGCCGATCCGGTCCATCTTGTTGACGAAACAGATGCGTGGCACGCGGTACTTGTCCGCCTGACGCCAGACCGTTTCAGACTGAGGCTCAACACCAGAGACGGCATCGAACACGGCGCAGGCGCCGTCGAGCACGCGCAGCGACCGCTCGACTTCGGCCGTGAAATCGACGTGACCCGGCGTATCGATGATGTTGATGCGGATGTCGCGCCAGAAGCAGGTCGTCGCCGCCGAGGTAATCGTGATGCCGCGTTCCTGCTCCTGCTCCATCCAGTCCATGACGGCCGTGCCCTCGTGGACCTCACCGATCTTGTACGTGATTCCGGTGTAGAAGAGGATCCTCTCCGTCGTGGTCGTCTTACCGGCATCGATGTGGGCCATGATGCCGATGTTGCGCGTCTGACTAAGCGGTGTTTGCCGTGGCATTGCTAATTCTCGTTGGCTCTAGACTCTGTCGTTTGGCTCTGGGCTTGGCTGACTGCGGGCCTACCAGCGGTAGTGCGCAAAGGCCTTATTGGCTTCGGCCATGCGGTGCGTGTCTTCCCGCTTCTTGACCGCTCCTCCGCGGAGGTTCGACGCATCAAGCAGCTCGTTCGCAAGCTTTTCCTGCATCGTCTTCCCGTCACCCCTCGACCGCGCGAAGCTCACCAGCCAGCGGATGCTCAGGGACAGCCGGCGATTGGGATTCACCTCGACCGGCACCTGGTAGTTCGATCCGCCCACGCGACGCGACTTCACCTCGAGACTCGGCTTCACGTTGTCGAGCGCCTTCTTGAACACCTTCAACGGATCGTCGCCAGAGCGCTCTTTGATGATGTCGAAGCTCTGATAGAGGATGCGCTCGGCAGTGCTGCGCTTGCCGTCACTCATCACCGTGTTGATGAACTTGCTGACCAGGGTGCTGCTGTAAATCGGGTCGGCCGCCAGTTCGCGCTTTTGAACTACTCGTCTGCGTGGCATGTTCTAAACCTGTCGGTAGTCGGGATCCGTACCCGTTACTGCTTCGGCCTCTTGGCGCCGTATTTCGACCGTCCCTGCTTGCGACCCTGTACGCCGACCGCATCGAGCGTTCCGCGCACCACGTGATAACGAACACCCGGCAGATCCTTGACGCGGCCGCCGCGGATGAGCACCAGCGAGTGCTCCTGCAGGTTGTGCCCGACGCCAGGGATATAGGTCGTAACCTCAATGCCGTTGGTCAGCCGAACACGCGCAACCTTGCGAAGCGCCGAGTTCGGCTTCTTCGGCGTCTGCGTGAAGACCCGGACGCACACACCGCGCTTCTGCGGGCTGACCTGAAGCGCGGGACTCTTTGTCTTCGAGACAATCTTCTTGCGCCCCTGGCGAACGAGCTGACTGATGGTCGGCATATGTTCAATCGTTACCGAAGGCCGGGTTAAACCGGCCACTGCTAAATGGCGTACAGGCAAAACGTCCGCCCAGACGCTCAAAAACTCTCCGTCACGGCTGCGAGCCTCACAGCCGATCCGAGGTTCCAGGCCTGAAGATCACCAGCGCCGGCAATCGGCAGTGGCGAGTCTGGCACCTGAAACGGTTGACCCTAACCTAATGTGATGCGCGAGGGCGAATAGCCTTTGCGCCGACCAGCTTCACCCGACACGGTCCACGAATCGTGGACTGCGCTGCCAGTATTGGCTCGTCGCTTCATAGTGCGACGCGGATTGTCGGCCGTCTCTTCGTGCGGTTGAGACTAGATAGGGTGTCCTAGCCTCAAGAGAACCTGTGGAATATAGCACGCGCCGTTCGAAAGGCGCAACCGCCTCTCTCAGATGGTCTTGACGCGCGCGCCCGGGGGCGCACCGAGCGTTGCCTGCAAACCTGGGATCGACCCTTCAGCAGGGTCTTCGACGCCAACCAGAATCTGGCCGTCCGTCACCTCGGGGTCGTAAAGCGTCTGGCCTTTGCGCGGCAGCAAGGCCGACACGATGAGCGTCCCGACCGTGGCCAGAATCGAGCCGAGCATCGTCAACTCAAAGATAACAATAAGGTTAGGCCACCACGCAAACGTCGGAAGCCCTCCGACGTTCATCGGCCACGAGTGCGCTGTCACCCAGGAGAGCCCGAAGGCGATCGACATGCCGGTTAGGCCGCCCGCGCAGGCGATCCACCACATCCAGCTTGCCTTGTCCATCTCGCCGAACTCGCAGTCTTCCATCGGCTGGGCGGAGATGACCGTGATCTCCCGATCCGCCAGGCCCGCGGCACGCAGCCGATTCACCGCCTGCTGGGCCGAATCCCCGTTCGGATAGAGGCCGTACACCGCTCTCATGCGTGCGAGTCTCCCAATCGCTGTTCCTTGGCTGTTGAGTGGGGATGCTTGGCCGGAAGGTGATCGGCCGCCTTGAGCTCCCACATGGAAATTATTGGCACCGTCTTCGCGAAGAGCACGTAGAGCAGGCACATCGCACCAAAGGTGGCGCTCGCAATAATGATTTCAGGCGGCGTGGGGCGATAAATGCCGAAGCTGTACGGCAGATACTTGTGCCCCAGGGCCGGCACGATGATCAGGAAACGCTCGAGCCACATGCCGATGACAATGCCGATTGACGCGATCACGCATCCGGTAATCGTGCGGAACCGGCGGATACCCAAGAGAATCAACGGCAGCACGAAGTTGCAGGTGACCATCGTCCAGTAGAGCGGCGCAAAGGTACCGCTCTGGGTCCGCCAGAACACGGCCATGTGCGCAGGCTCGTTTCCGTAGTAGGTCACCAGCCGTTCGTTGAACACGAAGTAGCCCCAGAGCAGCGCCATCACGAGCAGGAGCTTGCCGAGGTTGTCGAAGTGCAGCGGCAGCAGGTACTCCTCGAGGCGGAGGAACTTGCGCAAGAGCGCCATCGCAATCAGCAGACCGGCGATACCGCTGAAGATGGCGCCCGCCACGAAGTAGGGGCCGAAGATCGTGGTGTTCCACGTCGGCACCGGCGCCATCGAAAAGTCGAACGAGACGATGGTATGAACCGACACGGCCACAGGAATGATCGCAACAGCCATGATCTGCATGGCCGTTTCGAGCCGATGCCACTGCTTCGGCGTGCCCCTCCACCCCATCGCCAGCGCGCCGTAAATCTTGCGCCGCAGGCCGGTGGACTTGTCGCGCACAACCGCAAAGTCCGGAATGATGGGCAGAAACAGGAACAACAGGCTGCCGGTCAGGTAGGTGTTAATCGCGAAGAAGTCCCACACGAGCGGCGACCTGAAGTTCGGCCAAATCAGCCGGTCGCTGGGATACGGCGCCAGCCAGAACGCCAGCCAGGGCCGACCCAAGTGGATGATCGGGAACGTCGCGCCGATCATGAGCGCGAATCCGGTGATGGCCTCCGCGCAGCGTGTCACTGGACGCCGCCAACCGGCATTCACAAGGCGGAGAATGGCCGAGATGAGCGTCCCGGCGTGGCTGATGCCGATCCAGAACACAAAGCTCGTGATGTAGAAGCCCCAGTAGACGGGCCACTTGATGCCGGTGATTCCGTAGCCGTTCCTCGCCTGCCACATCCAGGTGGACAAACCAAGCGCCACGATGCCGCCAAAAACGGCAACGAGAAGGAAGAATCGCCACGACGTGTGAAACAGGGGTCGCAGCAGGTCGTCGTTGATTTTCGATCCGCTCGGTTGCGTCATACCTGGGTCGCCCGCGCGAGATACGTCACTGCTGGTTGTGTGCCGACGTCTTCGAGAAGCTTGCTCCCCCTGGGCGATCGGGCCAGGCGGGACACATGGCTTTCCGGATCCTCGAGGTCCCCAAAGACCAGAGCCTTCGCCGCACAACCCTGTACGCACGCGGGCTGGATCTCGCCATCGCGCAGCGCGCGGTCTTCGGTTCTCGCCTGGAGCTGCGCACCTCTGATCCGCTGCACGCAGAACGTGCACTTCTCCATCACGCCAACTTCACGGAGCGACACATCAGGATTGAGCTGCAACTGCAGCGGCTTATCCCATGACGGATTGAAGAAATCAAAAAAGCGCGCGTTGTACGGGCACGCGTTGGCGCAGTAGCGGGTGCCGATGCATCGGTTGTAGACCTGCGCGTTCAGCCCGTCTTCGGTATGGTGACTCGCGTACGTCGGGCACACCGGCTCGCAGGGAGCGTTGTCGCACTGCTGGCACATGACCGGCCGGAACTTCAGGCGGACGTCAGGGAAGTCGCCTTCCCAGTAGCGCTCGACACGGATCCAGTGCTTCGCACGCCCTCTGGATGCCTGTTCGTCACCAACGGTGGAGATGTTGTTCTCCGAGTGACAGGCCACCACACATGCGCCGCAGCCGTTGCAGCGGTCCAGGTCGGCGGCCATTCCCCATCGTGCCATTCGTTAGCCCTCGCTCGGCGTCACGGCTGTGACTACCGATGCTCCTCAAGGTGTTCCCGCGTCCCGCCGGCAAACAGGATGAGTCGCCCATCCGGCGGTCCGACGCGTGACAGCTTCACGCGCGTCGCGGCCCATGCAAGCGCGCCCGTCGCGGAGTCGGTCACTGGAGCGATGAGTTCAACCGGATTCTCGCCTCGCCCGCTTGCGTATCTCGTGAACGACTGATGGCCCTGCCCCACCGGCATCGCGACGACGTTGGGCGCGATACCTGGCGAAAGCACAGCTGCAGAGCGAAGCGCTCCCTGTCCGGAGGCGACTTCAACAACGTCGCCGTCCGCGACTCCAAGCTTCTCCGCCGTGACGGGATTGATCTCGACCCAGCTGCTCCACATCGCGGACGTCAGCGGATCGGGCATCTCCTGCAGCCACGGCAGGTGCGCCAGCGAGCCATCGAGAAATGCGCTCGACGGATACGGCAGGAAGTGGAGCGGGAACTGCCCGGCATCGCCGTCGAATACCGGTTCCGCATACGCCACTGCTGCAGCAGGCGCCGCGGCAGCCGCACCAGTGACAAGCGCCCCGGGCACGGTGCCGGTCCAGACACCCTTGGCCTGCGCGTCGGTCCAGGCATCCACATCGGCCGTTGCGGACGGAAGCGCGGCAAACGTCGCGCCAAGCATCTCGTCGAACGTCTGCCAGGGGAGATTGAGCGGACGCTGCAACTGCCTCCCGATCTCCAGGAGCACATCGCCAGTCGCACGCGTCTGATAGAGCGGGCGCATCGCGGCCGGTGCCACGCTCAGAACAGCCGAGAGAGAACCCGACTCAGGAGCACCCTCACTCCAACCCTCGAGGAACGAGTGGTCAGGCAGAATCAGATCCGAAAGGATGCTGGTCTCGTCGAGGAAACTGCTGAAGCTGACAATGTACGGAATCTTGCCAAGCGCTGCACGAACCCGCCACGCTTTCGGCGTCGTAAACACAGGATTGGCGCCGTCAACCAGCAGCACCTGGGGCACATCGCCACCCAGGGCGCCCTTGGCCAATTCCTCGATGCTCGCTCCCGAAGCCGCCGCGGTCCCGCCGGCCTTCGACGAAGCGGCCACGTTGACCTGTGGAGTAAAGAACAGCCCGCCGGGCTGCTCCACACTCCCGACAAGCGCGTTCAACGCATTCACTGCGAGCGCGGTGAAGAGTCCGTTGGAGTGCGCCAGCGGAGGCCCGGCCACCACGGCAACCGCGGGCCGTGTTTCCGCGAACTCACGCGCCAGCCGCTCGACTCTCGCCGCCGCCACACCAGTGATTCGCTCGACTTCAGCGGGCGCAGAGTTCGCAAGCCCGCCCGCCCATCCGTCCAATGCGGCCCCGGCCCGGCCCGCCGCCGACGCCGGATGCAGCGAGGCAGCCATGATCACGTGCGCGAGGCCGAGAGCCAGCACACCTTCCGTTCCAGGATTCACCGGAACCCAGGTGTCGGCATTCGCGCCTGTTTGCGACATCCGCGACTCGACCTGGGTAAAGGCGCCGCGAATACCGGGACGCCCCTGCCGCATGTGGCCAAAGCTGCCGGCTTGTGCCACAGGCGAGTTCCAGGTTCCAAGGAAATCAGCACCGAAACTGAGCAGGTACCGTGTGTTCGCGAGATCAGGTGTTGGCAGCTGTTCGCGACCAAAGCTGAGCCCATTCGCGCGCCGCAGCACGTCGTCGCCAAAGAGCTGATATGTGACAGCGCCGCGTGCCCCGAAGCGCGAGAGGAACTGGTCGGTCAACACCGCGCGATGCCCTGTTCGGCCTCGCGACAGCAGCGCCAAGGCGCGTTGCGTCCCCGCGGTTTCGAGCGCGTTCAGTCGCTGCACGATTTCAGCAATCGCGGCGTCCCAGGAAATAGCCTCGTACTGGCCGCTCCCCCGGTCACCCGACCGTTTCAACGGCTGAGTGATACGGTCGGGGTGGTAAGTCACCTGGATTGCAGCCTGGCCTCTGGCACACAGTCCACCCTGGCTGATCGGGTGACCCGCGGCGCCTTCCAGCTTTTTCGCCGCGGCAATGCGAACGATGCCCCACTGGCCATCGCGCATCACGTCGGCATCCGCGTCCATCACCCGAACCGTGAGTCCGCATCCGGCTGCACAGAGGGGACAGACACCGGGCTTCCAGACCGCCACGCCCGGGACGATGTCCTCATCGGGGAGAAAGCGGATGAATTGATTCTCTGGATTACCGCAGCTGGCCAGCGTGGCGCTGGTGCCAGTGATGGCCGTGAGCTTGATGAATGATCGGCGATCCATCAGGCAGCACGCATTTCAGAAGTGACAGGTGAGGCAGTCAATCGATGCCTTCCGCTCGTTGTGGCAGTTCACGCAGAACCCCATGGTGTGCTCGACATTCCGCTGCGCGATCGTCTGCTCACCCACGTTGCCGTGACAGGTGGCGCACTCGACTTTGTTGCGGATGTGTGGCGCATGATTGAACCGCACGTGGTCGTCGTTTGAGAAACCGTAGACACGCTGCCACGCGAGGTCCAGCCCCTTGTCCCGCATAGCCGTGATCTGCTGGATTCGAGGCCGATCGGTCGCGATCGCTTCGTGGCAGATCATGCAGGTGCGCAGCCCCGGAATACCCGCCTTGGGCCCCTTATCGACCCCCTCGTGACAGACCTCGCAGGCGATCTCTTTGCCGACGTGAATGTTGTGGGGAAATTCGAGCGGCTGTTCGTAGACCGGACGACGGTTCAGGAAGTCATCCACGGCGGCCCCGAACGTGGGACGGGCCGTCGTAAAGACCCCTGACACCTGGCCCGGCAACAGGGCGATATCTGACCCGTCATTGCTGGGCACCGCAGTCGGCTGCACGTACTGACAGCCGACGCTCGCGGCGAACGCCGCAAGGCAGATCGTGACAACCCCGACGAAGCGGATATGTTTGCGCAGAAGACGCTCCCGAATCAGCGAGCGCCGCCCTTAGGACCGAGGCTGCGGAGGAAGTTGACGATGTGCCAGATGTCCTGATCGGGCATCTTCCCCTTGAACGCGATCATCTTTGACGTCGCGCCGCCGCCGTTCGAGATCACGGTGAAGATCTCGCCGTCGGTCGAACCCAACTTCCAGGTCGCGTCCGTGAGATCCGGTGGCATCGAATCCTTGGGCGCGAGCGGACCGTTGCCCTTCGCATCCGCACCATGACAGAACGAGCAGTACTTCTTGTAGGCCGCGGCACCCGCGGTCACAGATGTGGCACTCGTCGCCACGGGGTTCTTGGGCACTGCGGCCGCCGGAGCCGCACCGCGGCTCTGCGCACCCACTGTCACGGTCAGGAACACCGCGACGAAAAGTATCAGTACGCTCATCATCAGCGTAGAGATGCGACGCATGTTATTCACTCCAAACCCGGCGATGCGAGGCGTGAAATCGCCAGAACTGCCCGAATAGTGACATACGCTCCACGAGTATGGCAACAACTTCGAACAACTTCGTGGCACCCTTTTCCGGGTACCCGACGCTGCCCCCGCGAGGCGAATGCGCCATCTCCCTGAGCAAAACGTCGATGCACGACGCGCTACGGCCTGTCACGAATCACTGGCTGAGCGAATCGTTCCGACGATATCGGTGTGTTCGGCTGCAACTCCGTCAATTCGAACTGTGAACGCCCACTCAGCCACCGCTGCGTCCAGCGGAACGGAACCTTGACCCCGGCCACCTCTCGATACTCGTGATAGTCCGTGCGTGTCACCAACCGACCCACCGGAGAGTCCGTGTAGCGCACCATCCGCACGAGCAAACCCGTCTCCTCGTCGAAGCACAGCGTCGCAACGCCACCGCCAGGGATGTCGCCCTGAAGCTGAATCGCATCGCGATCGTCGAGGATGAGAGGAATGCCGACGCGCCAGTTCGTCAGCAATTGCTTGATACGCCCCGGGAAGAAGATCGCCGCATCGAGCTTGACGCCAGCCAGCTCCTGTCCGGTGATCACCATCAGGGGCACCGGCTTGTCCGCAGGAGGAGCCGCTATCCACGCTGCCTGGCCATTGAGCGCAGTCGAACTCTCACCCGACGGCGCATGCACGATGGTCGCTCGCTCACCTGTGGCACGAGCAAAGATATCTATTTGGCTCGGAGCCGCGTCGTCGAACCCGAGATGCGTGCCCTTCGCCGTGAAGCTGGTGAGGGCTGCCAGTCGTTGGGCCCCTCCCAACGCAGCGATGTACTTGTCGAGCACTTGATCCACTGAAAGCTTCCCGGGCACGAGAGTGATCGGGTCGCCTGGTTCATCGGGAGGTGGCTCGCCGTACAGCCGATCGATGCTTGGCATCACATTCGGCTTGCGGCTCCCCCGGTGGCAGGTGTTACAGGTCACCACCTGCCGACCACCGAAGTTCGTCTTGTTGATGGTGTTGACCATCACCAGCATCCGACGCGTCTGCTGCTTCAAGGCGTTGTCGTCGGCATACCGCGCCCACGAGCCACCGCTTTCGTCAACATGGCAGTCCGTGCAGTTCAGTCCCGTAGCCGAAGCCAGAAAGCCCATCGTGCCCATGAATTCGTCCACGGGCATACCCTTGAGCACCTGAATGTTCTTGAACACTTCTTCAGCCAATTGCTGACGCGGCGCAGGCGCCTGCTGCCTGGCCTTCAACACTGCGCCTGACAGCCCGATTGCCAAAGCCGTGGCCCCGACAATGAACCAGCGCATCGATCCGTATCTCATGTTCCCACCCGGCCTGTTAAGGCCAGCGCACTCGCTATTTTTCGCCTTTGAATTGGTTGGCCACGGCCAGGGCCTCGGACGCTGAGTTCATCATCTCGATGAGATCCACGTTCATCGGAATCTGAACGAAGGGCATCTTGTCGAGCGCCACCCACGGCCGCGTATAGGTCTTTGGGTCGTCGATCGTGACCGTCAGTTCCAGTCGATTTCTGCTGATCCGGCGCCAACGCTCTTCCACCCGAAGCTGGTCGCTGTGCGGGTTGCCAGCATTGTCGAGCCAGGTCCGCTCATCGGTCCCGTTCGAGGTCACGACGAACGTGAAGTCGTCTTCCCATCGCCCGATCGAATACGCATACCACCGCGGATCCGGGTCCACCGGCAGCTGTCGTCCGTCCGTCCAAATCACACGCCACCGCTTCTCCCACATGTGCAGCGCGACCACGGAGTACGGCGTGTGCAGAAACTGGACCTGCCGCAGTTCGAACAGCAGATTCCGAGGGAAGCCCGAGGGATCCCCGAGCGTCGATAAGGGGTCGTTGATCTCCTTGACGTCAACTTGCCGGATGCCGTCGCCCGACTTGTGCGTCTTACTCACTTCCTCGCCCCATGCCGTCAGAGGAGCCGGTGTCCCCTGCGCTCCCCGCGCGCCGATCCCCCTCCGTCCCGTATCCCACATGCCGGTGAAGTCTCTGCTTGGAGCCGGCCCGTCGGGCTCCACGTTGGTGGGTATCCCACGCAATCCCGTGTTGTTCCACGGTTCCCACTTCGTCTCGGCCAGCGGTGGCACCGGGCCTGGCGGCGCCTGCGCTCCGAGGTCGCTCGTCATGGCGGTCGCCAGGACCGCTGCCAGGAGCCCTCCTGCGAGCACCCGTGTCGTCGTCATGAGACCCCGCATCTACAGTTTCGTCCCGTCGGGCAGGACCACCGTGCGAATCCGCCCCACGGACGCCCCGCTCGTCACCGGTTGAAGGGTCACCGTCACCTCGTCACCGGGCTTGAACGTCCGCCGAGCGAACCCTCGCGCCTGCATGTCGGTCGGGTTCCCCATCTCGAGGTTCCAGTTCCGCACCTTTCCGGTTTCGTCCATCGCATCGATCTTCAGGAAGCAATGCGGATTGGCCCACAACCACTCCGTCACCTTCCCCTTCAATGTGATCTCCGTCGTGGCAAAACTCGCCGACCCGTGATGAGCCGACAGCGACGGCGACACGGCGAACAGACCCACCGCCACGATGACCAGTACCAGGTTCTTCCTCACATTCCCCTCCGTTACTTCCACTCCTCAGTGGCCTTTCGCAGCTTCCCGCCGTCCGCCGGCTGGAAGCTCAACTCGATGCGGCCTCCCGAATGCGGATCCGTCACATTCGCCAGAAAGCCCCCCGAAAATGCACTCGGCTTATCCGCCGGATTCGACACCGTTGCTCCCCGCTGCCGGAAGGTCGATACCGCCGCCGCCATGTCCGCGACCTCGAGGCCCCAGTGATTCAAGCCCACGGGCCGCTCAGGATTGGACTGCTGCAGTTCCAGGAACGTGTCCCGACTCACCTGGATGTAGGCCGATTGCAGTTCCCCGGCCGGGTTCGTGTTGCGGATGACCTCGTTGAACCCCATCGTGTTCCGGTACCACGTCAGCGCCTCGGTGATGTTGGGAACGCTGATCGCCACGTGATTGAGCCGCACATTCGGCTGTGCACCCTGCGCCTGGGACGCCGGAGTCTCTGCGCCGATCACCAATCCGATCCCGATCCCGCCGACGAGCAACATGACACTGCGCACGGGTACCTCCTTTTACGAACCGCCGGCCAGCACAGAACGACGGCTCACTAGTTATAAATGCCGCAGAAGACGGAGAGACACCATACCAAAAGAGGAGTAGTGTCGAGCACGCCACCAGGGGTCGCCCCTTCAGGGCGACCCCTGGACGTGTGGCAATCAGAATTCGAGCTGACCGCTGAGACGAAGAATACGTCCGCCGGCGACCTCATAGGGCACCAGCCAGTTGGCACCGTACCCGGTGTTCGACGAGTAGACGTCGGCCCGATTGGTGACGTTCGCGAGATCCGCGTTCGCGCTGAAGTTAGTCGTCCCAAAAGAAAAGCGGCGCGAGAACCTCAGATCGACTTGCTGCAGACGATCTTCGTACGCTTCACCCGGCGCCACGAGCGACACCGTCGTGTTGGCCACGCAGGTGGGCCGACCGGCGCAGACGCCGAGGAAGCGGTTGCCGGGAAGCGAGGCCATCACTTCCGCCGCCGGCGCCGGATACGTCGCCAGGATCGGCGCGCCCGGCATGTTCTGGTAGATAGCACTGAACTGCAGGTCCCAGGGAAGCGGATAGACCAACATCATCTTCACCTGAGTGCCAGCCGACCAGGGAACACTGAGCTTGCAATACGCGGCCGAGTTCCAGACGCCCGCTACGGCCTGGGTAAAGGTGCCAGGCCCTGTGTTCGCTCCGAGGCCGGCGGTGGTTCCATCAGTACTGAACGTCGTCTCCGGCGCCTTCGCCGCGATGTCGCACGCGTCGGTTGTCGTCCGCCCCACGCTCATGCCGCCGGCGAGCAGGCCGCCCTGACCGAACCGCGCGTTGACGGTAATGTCCACACCGTTGTAGACCTCGGTGCGCTTGCCTACGTCGGAGGCCAGCTTGCGAACCTGTTGCGGCGCACGGGTGGCAGCCGACGGATTCAGATCGAAGAACCCGCAGAGCCGCTCACCGGCGCCCGGCATCGTGACGCCACCCTGGGACGGCGCTGAGGGCCGCGTGATGCAGTACTCGTCGTAGTCGGCCGCCGTCACCGCTTCGTTGTCGGTGATCAGGAAGTTGCCGTACGAGGTCCGAAAGTAGCCAACGTTGAGTGCCACCCCGGGCCGCAGCTCGTGCTGCAACGAGACCGAGCCTTGCCAGTTGTACTGCTGCACGTTGAAGCCCTTGATAGCGTTCTCGGCCCAGCTCGTTCCAGGCCGCACGCCCCCGAAGCTCAGGTCACCCCAGATGCCGCACTCGCCGTTCACCTGGGGATTCCTCAGGTCGCAGTCGGGCACGTAGTTGCCGTTCGAATCTGTCCACGTTCGCGTCGTATTGGACGAGGCATTCGACGCCGGGTTGTTGAGCGCGGAATAGCCGAGCGGCGTGTAGCGGCCGAACGACGCCTTGACCGCCGTCTTGCCGTTGCCAAAGAGGTCGTAGGCCACGCTCGTGCGCGGGTTGAGACTCTTGTAGTTCGGCGCGTCGTCCACCGCCGGGTACGTCCGCTCGGGCACAAAGAGTCCAGCGGGAAGGGTAATCGCCGGGATGGCGCCGGTGAACGTGCCGTAGCGGACGCCCAGGTTCACCGTGACGCGACTCAGCTTCCACTGATCCTGCGCGAAGAGCGCGAAGGAGTTCGTCCTCTCGACCACGTTGAAGGGCTGGTTGTAGATCGTCAGGGACTGGGGCACGCCGTTGCGGAAGGTGTAGGTCCGCCCTCCCATGATGCTGTTCACCGGATCCGGGTAAAGCCCCGGCCTGTTGATGTCCACGCGCTGATAGGTCATGCCCACCTTGGCCGCATGCGACCCGGTCACGTAGGACAGGGAAAAACGTGAGTTGCGGTTCGCCTGGTACGAGCGCCTTGTCCCCTGCGCGCTGCCGTAGATGGTGTTCAACCCCACGTCGGTAATCTGGATATCGCCAGTGCGCACGCCGTCCATCTGGACTGAGTGCGAGTTCTGGATCAGCGCCGATTGCCCCGCTTCGAGCAGGAACCTGTCGTTGACCGGGCTGCTCCACGTCACGGCCGGCAGATACATCGGCACGAACATGTGCTGAATCGCCGCCTCCGGCGCGCGCTTGACGGCGTTCGATCCTCCGGTGCCGCTCAACTGAATCGGGCAGTTGCAGATGCTGTTGCGGCTCATCGAAACCACCACCTTGTTCCGCTGCGTCGCCTGGAACGTGACGCGGACATCGCTGTTGTAGTACGCCCAGCCGGTGTGAGCCGGCCGGCTGAGGTCCGGTTCGTAGAGCGACACGTTGTAGAGTGGATCGCTGTCAACGTAGCGCGGCGTGGCGCCCTGATTCAGGTTGTAGAACGCCCCCGAGATGTACTTCGCCGACTTCCACATGCGGTGCGCCGCGAAGAACCACAGCTTGTCGCGCTTGATCGGACCGCCAAGCCCGCCGCCGACGTCCATGAAGTTCTTGATCTGTGCGGCACTGTTGAGCCCGCGCTTCACCAAGTCGTCGGTCAGGTTGTCAGTCACCAAGTCCGGACCGGTCCACGACCCGGCGACCGTGCCGGAGAACTGGTTCCCGCCCTCCCTAGGGATGACGTTGATCTGGACGCCACCGGTCGCCGCTTCCGCGGACGTCGCACTCGTTTCGACCACGACTTCCTGCACCATCTGGCTGTTGACCGACACGACGTCGTTGTTCAGCATGTTGACAGGGTTGCCATCGATGTTGGTGCTCTGATCGCCGACGCGTCCGCCGTGGATGGCGAACGTGCCCCCCTCACCGGCCGTGCCGCCCACGTCCTGCTGACTGGTGTTCTGGTTGACCGCGCCAGGAATGATCGACGCGTACTGACCCAAACGCTTGGTCGTGGGGATGGCGTCGAGCGTGTCTCGCGAGACCGTCGTCTGCTGCCTGGCGCTGCTGAGGTCCACCACGGGGCTCTCACCCGTCACGGTGATGGTCTCCTCGAGACCACCAACGCGCATGTCGGCGTTCACCGTTGCTGTGAACGAACTTGTGAGCCCGATGCCTTCGCGCCGAACGACGGCGAAACCCGGCAAGGTAAAGGTGACGGTGTACGGCCCTGGCCGCAGATCGACGATCCGAAACTCGCCGTTCGCGTCAGTCACGACCGAACGAACCTTCTCGATCAGCGCAGGACTGCTGGCCTCAACGGTCACCCCCGGCAGTACGCCCCCCGAGCTGTCCCTGACAGTTCCAGCAATATTACCGGTAGCTCCCTGTGCCCACAGGGTGGCCGGCATGAGCACGACACCCGCGACGAGTAGCAAAGCCACGGCTCGCAAGATCTTCATAATGTGCGCTTCCTCCAGAGGCCTGGCCGGCGCCAGGCAACACCCACCGTTCACGCGAGCGAAGATGGGACGAACCCAGTAGTCTTCTGAACCGGGTTATTCGAAGCGAATTCGCTCCGGGCGGCAATACCGAAGACGTGGTATAGGCGTTGCCGCGTCCTGTATTGATAATCCTTTGTTGTTCTTGATTCCGAAAAGGGCCCATTCTCAGGAGCGGGAATGAAGATCCACGTGGCCGCGCTCATTGCGCTGCTTGCTGGCGCTACCGCCCATCCGCTGGGTGCGGCGCCCTCCATTGTCCCGCTGCAGGGCTATCGCATCAGGTCGTGGCTGGGAAGCGAAGGGCTCAGGCTCGGCAACGTGCGCCAGATCGCTCAAGACCCGGACGGCTACCTCTGGCTGGCATCGAGCGC
>JABFSA010000035.1 GCA_013140775.1 Acidobacteriota bacterium
ATCTCGTCGCGCAGCGCGCGTAACGACCGAGACGAGCGATGCATCAGAATCATCGGAGTGAACGAATCCTCATCGACGCGAACGAAAATCGGATGCTGAAACGACGTTTTTCAGCACCCTGCTAGAGGATGCCGCCGGCATGGCGTGCCTCTCGTCGAGCCGTTTCGCGCATCTCTTCACGGAGCAGGTGGGCTTGCCATTCCGGCGCTACATGCTGTGGCGCAAGCTGACCCGTGCGATGCTGGCGATCGCTCGAGAGCCGACCATTGCCGCGGCGGCCCATGCCTCGGACTTCTCAGACGCCGCCCATCTCACCCGCACCTTCTATCAGATGTTCGGAATCCCGCCGTCGGTCATGATGCGCGGCCAATTCTTCGAGATCGCAGCGCCCTTCAGCGCGGCCGAGTAGGCCTCAACGCTCTTTGTTCATCAACGTCGCCTCGAAGAGCGTCGTCCATTTCTCGGCCTCGTCCAGTGAACGGACGGGATCGGTCTGTACGATTCGAATGCCCTCGAGCGGCGACGCGACTTTTGTGTTGCTGGGCACGTAGTCCATGTTGACGAACGAGCGCTGCGCCTGTTCGCCGAGCAGATAGTCGTAGAACAGGCGCGCGGCGGCTGGATGCGGAGCCCGCCGGGCCACGCCGACCGCGTTCGCGCGCGCAATCGCCGGTTCCAGCGCGAACCAATCGATCGGCGCGCCCTTCTTCTTGGCCTGCTCGGGCATGTAGTTGTACACGGTGAGCGCGAGAGGGACTTCGCCCGAGATCACCAGGTTGTTCAACAGCGTGTGGCCGAGCCGCACCGACACGCCGTTCGTCGCCGCCAGCTGGCGAAAGAATTCGACGCCCTGTTCCTGTCCACCAACCGCGTCAACCACTGACGCAAACCAGTCCTCGTCCTTGGCTTCTATGCCCAGCTTTCCTTCCCAGCGGGGGTCGAGCAGATCGCGGTACGTGCGTGGCAGATCCTCTTTCCGTATGAGGTCGGTGTTATACGCCTGCACCCATACCGAAAGCAGCGTTGCCGCCCATTGCCTGTGTGGCGGCACCGATCCCGGATGAAGATCGGCATGAACCGGCGAGTCGATCGCGAGCAGAATCTGCTCGCGCGCGAGCGCCTCCATCTCGGGCGCGCCGAGGTGGACGACGTCCACTTCGTAGCGTCCCGCGGCCGCTTCGGACATCGTGCGCTGCAGTACGCGATCGGTACCGGCGCGCCAGACGTTGACGTGGATTCCGTGTTCGGCCTCGAAAGGACCGAGCAGTGCGGGAAGGTCTTTCTCCGCGATGGTGGTGTAGAGCGTGAGGCTGTTCCCTGGTCCGGACGGCTGCGCAGCGCCACAGCTCGCACCAAGAACAGTCAGGATCGCAGCGGCGGCGATCCTGACACGCCCGTCCATGACGGTCATGGGACTTTGGTGAGCCGCGTATTGATGTAGGCGTCTACGATGTCGCCGTTCAGCACGACCGCCGGATCGTATTCAGGCGCGTCCTCGATCTGCTCGAGATCGTTGAGGCCGCAGGCCTTGAATATGCGATTGATGACCGAGATCATGCGCACCGGCCGGTCGGCGCTGGCGTTGTGATGCTGATGGATCGTGTTCGGCGGCACGTAGATCACGTCGCCCGCCTCCCACTCGTATCGCTTGACCTCCGCCTGTGGCGTCCAGTGGTAGGTATCAGTGATCTCGACGTCGCAGTCCTGGTGCAGATCGTAGCCGTGGCCTTCGAGCACGTACACGCACTCTTCAGCGAGATGCCGATGCTTCCCTGACTTGCTGCCGGGAGGAATGATCTGCATGTAGGCGTCTACCGTCTCCATGCGCGTATTCATCGCCTCGTTGATCAGGTGCTTGAGGAGGCCCTGCCGCGACATCTCCCACGGCATGTCTTCCGGATGAAGCACCTTGCGCCGCTTGGCGTTGCGCGCCGGCGCGGTGGACGCGTCATCGAGGAGCGCCTGGTAGAACTTCTGGTTCGCGCGTCCCTGACGCCAGGCCTTCGACTCACTCCATGCCATGGATGGGATCACTCTTCGTGATTGAAGTTCGTTTCTGATTCCCGGACCTGGAAATTCTCCGCTCCTGGCGCCGGGACGGTCGGCCGCGGCTCAACCAGCTTCTGGAACAGCATGTTCATGAACATGAACATCGGCTTCGTTTTCATCACGAGCGCCCGCGCTGGTTTCGTCGAACTGCCGTTGAAGTGCTGGTGTACGCAATTGTTGTGGACGATGGCCACGTCGCCGGCTTTCCAGTCGTAGCGGACGCCGTCATGGATCTCGTAGCCCTCGCCGTCGAGGATGTAAAAGGCCGCCTCATTGACGTGCCCGTGCTTCTGCGACTTCGCGCCAGGGCCCCAT
Source organism: Acidobacteriota bacterium (assembly GCA_013140775.1). Lineage (GTDB taxonomy): Bacteria > Acidobacteriota > Vicinamibacteria > Vicinamibacterales > UBA2999 > JABFSA01. The sequence continues at coordinate 2,365 of JABFSA010000035.1, forward strand.
TCTTCGATGTGGAGGTGGAACATCTGCGTGATGCCGTCCTTGGGTTCGACGTAGTGACGGCTGAAGGTCTGCGGGCCATCAGTGAACTTGATTTCGCGGCCCTTGCGCACCCGCGGCATCGCTCGGAGCCGCGCCAGCTCGTCCTTCAGGTTGTAGTGCCCCTGAATCGGCCGCACGAAGACCCGATTCTTCTGGCTGTGATAGTGCGACTCGTTGGCGACAGGTTCCGGTGTGTCCTTAGGCATGGCTATTCAATGGAGCGTGACGAGGTATCTCAGGCCGAGGTCGAAATTCTAAGGTAGCCAGCTCGAGAATAGCCAGTTCATACAAGAAGAGCGGCGGGTTTGTTCAATACGGCGCCCTGGGATGGGTGCGACACTCCTCCTCGTTGACAAGACGTCAACCACTTCCAAAGGAGCGAGTCATGACGAAGAACACGACCCCGAAAGCCTGCACCTGCTGCGGTTCCTGTGCTGGACCCACCTGCACCTGCGGTTCCAAGAGGGCTCAGGCAGAACGGCGCGCCGGATGCGGCTGCGGCGAGAACTGCAGCTGCGGACCAACGTGCACGTGCCCGCGTTGAACGTCTGGCAGGCCTGACTGGTCCGGCGACTGGTCAGGCCTGCCCTTCACTCAGGCTGGAAATACAAATGACGAGTCTCCGCATGACCACACACAGCCGCACGCGACGGTGGTTTCTCTATGTGCTGATCGGTGCTTTCGCGCTTGCCGCCTTTGGGGGCGCCTATCAGGCGGTGGCGGAATCATTCGACCGGGAGCGATCACACGCACCTGGCCGCCTTGTGGATATAGGTGGGCGACGGTTGCACCTGCTGTGCGTTGGGTCGGGCTCTCCGACAGTCGTTCTCGAATCAGGCCTTGGCGAAGCGGCAGGGTACTGGGCCTGGGTTCTCGCTTCGGTCGGGCGGGACACCCGGGTGTGCGCGTACGACCGCGCAGGTCGAGGATGGAGCGATGGACCGAAGGGCGCGCAGGACGGTGTCGCCGTGGCTGCTGACCTCCACTCCTTGCTCGAACGCGGGCAGATCGGCGGCCCGGTCGTGCTCGTCGGACATTCATCAGGCGCGCAGTACGTGAGGATCTTCGCCGGGCGCTATCCCCGACAGGTTGCGGGGATGGTCCTGCTCGACGGGCAACCCGCCGAGGCGTTCGAGCGTCTTCCGGATTTCCCTGCTTTCTACCAGGTATTCCGGCCCGTGTCGGCGGTACTGCCGTCTTTGGCACGCCTTGGTGTGGGCAGGCTCGTGTTTTCTGCGGACTTCGACGATCTGCCACCGCAAGCGCGCGAGATGCAGCGCTTCAACTATTCTTCGACACGCTTTTACCGCAGCCTGCGAGACGAGTTGCCGCGCTCCCCGTCTCGCTCACCCAGGCAGAATCCGTTCAGACCCTCGGCAATGTCCCTCTTGTCGTGGTGACGGCCTCACGCGATGCGCAAACCGGATGGCTGCCCTTGCAGGACGAGTTGGTCGAGCTGTCGGCGAACAGCATCCACCGTGTCGTGCCCTACACCCACGCTGAGGTTGTAACTGATCGTGCGGGAGCGGAAGTCTCGAGTCAGGCAATCCGTGATGTGGTGCACGCCGTGCGTTTCAGCGTGCACCTCCACGGAGCGTAGTAGGTCCGGAGGCTTGAGGCGCGGGCCCCACGATCAACGTGGAGGACCGGATCAGCTAAGCTCCCATCTTCCACGCCGATGCAGCGAATCGAAGGCCGCCTGGTGTTCTCACCGAGCGATCTCAATCATTTCCTGGAGTGTGAACACCTGCTCCAGCTCCAGCGTCGGGCGGACGCTCGTGAGCTCGCGCGTCCGCGCGACGCGCAGGCAGACCTGCTTGCGCGGAAGGGCCTCGAACACGAGCGCGCGTGGTTCGATCGATTCGTCGTCGAGGGGCGAGACGTCGTGTCAGTTGCGGCGGATGGGGGAGAGCGGAACTGGGCCGCGGACGCCGTGCGTACGGTCGCGGCTATGCGTGCCGGTGTCGAAATCATCTACCAAAGCGTGTTCGAGGACGGCGACTGGCACGGCATCGGCGATTTCCTCGTGCGTGTTGACAAGCCGTCGGCGCTGGGCGCCTGGAGTTACGAGGCCTGGGACACGAAGCTTGCGCGCCAGGCGAAGCCGTACTTTGCGCTTCAGTTGTGTGCCTACTCGGAGCATCTTGCGCGCATCCAGGGCACCGAGCCTGAGTTCATGCGCGTGGTGCTGGGTACTGGCCACGTGGATGCGCTGCGCTATCGCGACTTCGCCAGCTACTACCGGAACATTCGAGCGCGCTTTCTGGAGGCGGCATCGGTTGATCGGGAGACGTATCCGCGACCGGTGTCGCACTGCGGCCTCTGCGAGTTCAGCGATTATTGCGACGCACGATGGCGTCAGGATCAGCACCTGAGCCTTGTGTATGGCCTGAGCCGCTCTCAGGTTGAGCGGCTGAACGAGGCTGGTGTGCTTACCGTTGCGGACCTGGCAGCGATCGACCCGGTCGCGCGCGTCGGCATCGGTCCGCAGACGTTACACCGCCTTCGCCACCAGGCAACGTTGCAGACGCACTTCCGTCAGACCGGTTCGCACAAGTTCGAGCTGCTGCCACCGACGCCTGAGAACGGGTTCCGGCTTCTCCCCGCGCCATCCGAGGGCGACATCTTCTTCGACATGGAGGGCTACCCGTACTTCGAGCCTGCCTCCGGCCTGGAATATCTGTTTGGCCTTGTCACTGAGGACGGGCGGTTTCACGCCTGGCACGCGTCGAATCATGCTGAAGAGAAGAAGGCGTTCGAGGACTTCCTCGACTTCGTTCACGACCGTCTCACAACCTGGCCTGATCTGCACGTCTATCACTACGCCGCGTACGAGCCGTCCACGCTGAAACGGTTGATGAGCGTGCACGCGACGCGCGAGGACGCGCTCGACGACCTCCTGCGGCGCGAAGTGTTCGTGGATCTGTATCAGGTGGTGCGCCAGGCGATTCGCCACTCGCACGCGAGCTACTCAATCAAGAAGGTCCGCACGTTCTTCATGCCGGATGCTGGTCACGGCGCAGTCACGGACGGTGGCGAGTCGATTCTGGAGTTCGAGCGCTATCTGGAGACTCGAGACGAGGCCATTCTTGACGCCATTACTCGGTACAACGAGGAAGACTGCGTGTCTACCGTTCGGCTCCGTGATTGGCTGCTCGAGCAAAGGAAGGTGCTCGAGTCCACATTCGGAGTAGCGCTCCCGTGGAAAACGAGCGAGCCTCTCAAAGAGAATCCCAAACGAGTCGAAGTGGACGCGCTCACGGAATCGCGCCGTGCCCGGCTCGAGGCGATGGGCACGCCGTCCGCGACCTTGATGGCCAACCTCCTTGGCTATCACAGGCGGGAAGCCAAGCCCGAGTGGTGGGCGTATTTTGAGCGTCAGAGCAAGTCGCAGGACGAACTCCTGGACGATGTGGAGTCGCTGGCATTTGTGGAGCTGGACACGACCGCCGCGCCCGTGGCCGCCAAGAAGTCGTGGATTCACACCTTCCGGTTTCCGCAGCAGGAGACCAAGATCCGCCCTGAGATGAAGGTCAGGGATCCCTTCAACGACTGTGCTGCCGGAGAGGTCGTGGAGATGGATGCCGGCGCAGGGTGGATCACGTTGCTGCGTGGGCCGTCGCTGTCGAGCAAGCCCGCGCCCACCGCGCTCGTTCCCGATAAGCCGCTGGATAGCAGCGCGCAGCGGGCCGCCGTCGGCCGCGTTGCCGACGCGCTGCTCGCTGGCGAGGCAGAGAGCGCCGTTCTCGACATCCTTCACAACCAAGTCCCGCGTTTTGATGAGGCTTACGCACGTAGTGTCCGCCTTCAGGTGGACCGTGATCCCGCGTCAATCCAGACTGTTGATCTCGAGGCACAGAAGCGCCTTGTCGCGGCGCTCGACAACAGCTACCTCTTCATTCAGGGACCGCCGGGATCGGGCAAGACCTACACAGGAGGACGGCTGATCGTCTCGCTACTTCGGGAGGGTAAACGGATTGGTGTGGCCGCACATGCGCACAAGGCGATTCACAACCTGCTGAACGAGGTGGTCGCGGTTGCTCGGGAAGAGGGCGTGACGTTCCGAGGGGTCAAGAAGTCCAGTGGGAGCGAAGACACCGAGTTCCATCACGACTTCTTTGAAAACATCGACGACCCGAAAGTGTGTGACGCCAGCGACGCAGACCTCATTGCCGGCACGTCGTGGCAGTTTGCCCGCGAGGCGATGGAGCAGACGCTCGACTACCTGTTCATCGATGAGGCCGGCCAGATCTCGCTCGCTGATGCTGTCGCAATGGGAACCTCCGCCCGCAACGTCGTCCTCCTCGGTGACCCACAGCAGTTGCCGCACGTCAGTCAGGGTGTACACCCCGGTGGATCCGGCCGGTCCGTGTTGGAGCACCTGCTCGATGACGCAGCGACCGTATCGCCTGACCGCGGAGTGTTCCTGGCAAGCTCCTGGCGCATGCATCCCGAGGTCTGCAGCTTCGTCTCGGAGTTGTCGTACGACAGGCGACTGACTGCAGCTCCAGAACGCGAGCGACAGGTGATCGCCTCCGGTGGTCTTGCGGGCGCCGGATTGCGATTCGTTCCAGTGACACATGCCAACAACGGGCAGCAATCGCATGAGGAGGCGGCGGCGATCGCGGAGCAGGTCAAACTGCTGCTTCAGGCCGGTACGTTCACCGACGTTGCCGGCAACACGCGTCCGTTGGAACCGCCGGACATCCTGGTCGTTTCGCCGTACAACATGCAGGTGCGCCTGCTGGCCGATCGCATGCCCGCTGGCGTGGAGGTCGGCACCGTTCACAAGTTCCAGGGCCGAGAGGCGCCCATCGTCTTCTTCTCGATGGCGTCGTCCAGCGGTGAGGACGTGCCCAGAGGGCTCGACTTCCTGTTCAGCCGGAACAGTCTGAACGTCGCCGTCTCGCGCGCCAGGGCCATGGCGGTTCTGGTCTGCAGCCCGCGTTTGCTCGAGGTCCGGTGCGCAACTCTGGACCAGATGCGCCTGGTGAACAACCTGTGCCGCTTCGTTGAAGCGTCACTCTAGGTCACCCCGGCGAATCTTGAATGGCGGCATCGACGCCATCGACACGCCCCCATGGGATATGTCGATGAAATCGAGAATCATCGACATATTGGGCTAACATGTCGATGCGGTGGTCCGTCGAATCCCAATCAGCCCAATACCCCGTGCCGGTGACGGAAAAGCCATTCGGTGCGTCGCCTCGACTGAAACGCAAGACGGCATTGGCCTTCTGATAGTTGTCGGGACGCTCCCACGGGCCGTCGCTGTGGTTCAACTCGAACGCTGCAAGCAGATGGCCGCCGGCCAAGTCTGGTGAGGCGGCGCCAAAAAGCCGCCCCCATTTATCGTGTCCACCGCTTACACGCACGAGCGGCGCGTCGAGCCTGTTAACGTAGTTGACGTTGGCGGCGCCGGCAGCAGAGAAGTCGCCCTCGTCGGCGAAGTACGGTCCCTTCTTGTATTGCACACCGCTGACGAGTTCCGGAATCAGGAAGCCGACGTCGGCATAGCCGTGCGCATGCGCGCCAGTCGGCGTGTTGACCGGAACGCCGGCCACGGTCATCGAAAAATCGGTGCCGTGATCGAGGTTGAAACCGCGCAGGTAGTACTGGTTCGCCTTGCCCTCGCCACTGTGCTGACTGACGACCATGCCCGGCACGGTTTCCAGCACTTCTCCCGCGCGCATGAGCGGCCGTGCCTCAAGCTGTACCGCAGTGATAGCTCCTTGGCTCGCCGCCGCCGCAATCCCGACCAGGTTCTCCGCCGGATTCTCCACGTCGGCGATGTTGCGAAAAGTGGACGTGCCCGTCACGATCACGTCAGCGTTAAGCGCCAGCGTCAACATCGCGTCCGCGATCACCGGTGTGCCTGGAGTGACGGTGACGGTACGGCGCAGGACCGAGAAGTTGAGCAGCCTGAAGGTTAGTTCCGCAGTGCCTGTCGCGACGCGATCGAACCGATACTTGCCTCCCGCATCGCTCAGCAGACTCCGCGGTGCTGCTGCGTCGGCTGCGAGTTCGACAAGCACGCCTGGCAGCGCGCCGCCAGTCTGATCGACAACTCGGCCGGTGATCGCACCACTCTGCTGCGCCTGCGCCAGCGAGGCACAGCCAAGGATGATGACAAGCTGGAGAAAGAGATTACGGAAGGCGTCTGACAGCCTGAACGACATCGTTACGTCCCAGCGACCAACCCAGATTCCGGGCGACCTGGATCGCAGACAGTCGCCCGGAGCGCTCTACGGCCAGAAACATCGGCCGCCATCAAGGCGCGGGTGGCTTGAGGCGTGAGTCTAACACGCGAACGGCCCCCACTCTGCTCTCTCCTACGTGGCCCGAGTGTGAACGGATTGGTGATCGATCAGTGAGGGACAGGTCGCTTGGCGAGCTTGCGCTGTAGGGACTTTCGATGCATGCCCAGCTCACGCGCCGCTTCGGAGATATTGCCGCCGCAGTCCGTCAGTACGCGCTGGAGATGTTCCCATTCCACACGCGCTAACGACGGTGTCTCGATCGGCAAATCCCGCGGACGCACCGCGAGCCCGCGCTCGAATGCGGCGAGGATACGGTCCGGATCGGTGGGCTTCGTCAAGTAGTGCAGCGCTCCCAAGCGGATGCTTTCAAGGGCGGTCGCAATGCTGCCGTAGCCGGTAAGCACGACGATGGCCGTCGAGGTGTCGATCGCTTTCAGTTCGCGAACAACATCGAGCCCTGAGTCATCGCCCAGCCGCAGGTCGACGACAGCCATTTCGGGACTGTCACGGCGTGCGGTGTCAATCGCAGACTTCGCGTCTGCGACGCCCCTGGCCTCGTATCCGCGCGCATCGAACGCGTGTACGAGCATCGTGCGAAAGGCGTCGTCATCTTCCACGACGAGAATCGTGGGCAGGATCTTCGATGTGTCGCGGTCACTCATACGGGAAGATCCAGCACCACCGACGTGCCCTCGCCGACGGCAGATCGCCATTCCAGGGATCCACCCATCTGGTCGGCAAACGCGCGCGCGAGAAAGAGACCAAGCCCGAGGCCGGCCCCCGGTGCTTTCGTCGTAAAGAACGGATCGCCGGCGCGTGCCGACTCATCGGGCGCCATGCCGCGTCCCTGATCCGTCACCTCCACCCGCAGCGTGGGACGTTGATCCACGCGCAGGTGGACCGACTGATGCGGCGCCGACGCATCGAAGGCGTTCCGCAGCAACGCTACTAGGACCTGGCACAGCGGCTCGACCGGCGCGGTGACCGCACACGGGTCCTCCGGCAGCGTCACTTCGAGCCTCTTCGCGAGTGGCTGTCCGAGCCGGACCTTGACGTCGTCCAGGAGCGTCGACAAGGGAATGCCAACGTCCGTCGCTGAGGCGGCCGATGCTCGGCCGCTAAGGCCATCGAGCACAGCCGTGCAGCGGTCGATCTCCTGTCGCATCACGCTCACGTAGTTGCCAATCGAGCTCGATGTCTGGGGACGGCCCGCAAGCGTCCGCTCCAATTCGATCGCCGCCGTACGAATCGTGCTGAGCGGGGTTGCGAGTTCGTGGGCCGCACCAGCGCCGAGCGCGAAGAGGGCGGCGAGGCGTTCACTGCGCGCCGCGGCGGCGCGTGAGAGTGTCAATTCCCGCTCGCGCTGCTCCAGCGCTTCGGCGATCCGACTGACGAAGTGCGCGATAAGCCCGGCTGCCGCTGCCAGCGCGACCCACATGCCATACAGATGCAGGGCGAGGATGCCGCCACTGAGGGTGGGATCGGCAAACTCGAACGGCCGGCTGTACACGAACGTCAGCCCGTACGCCAGGATGGAGACAACTGCGAGCGCCACCGCCCAGCGATGGCCGAGGGCGACGGCGCCCATCGTGATTCCGACGAGATAGACGATGCTGAACGGATTGAGCGGCCCGCCGATTAGATAGATGATGCCGGTCAACAGGCCCGCATCAAGCAGTAGTGCGCCTCCGATGACGCTCCGGCGCGGCACCGGTGATCGAAGCTGGAAGGTGAGGGCGGCGTTCGTCGTGGCCATCGCCGCGAGCAGGCCGGCGAGTGGCGCCAGTGGGAGACGGACTCCCCAGAACATCGTGGCCGCCCAGGCGGCGACGACCAGGGCGACGAGCGATCCCCACCGCAGTCGCACGAGCCACGGAATGACCACACGCGAGGCGTGCTCCCGCCGCTCGTCGACTTCGTGCGCATGTCGTACCTGCAGGTTCATCATCTTGATCCTACCGACAAGCGCGCCGGATGCACGACGAGCGTCGTAATCGCCGCACGCACAGCGTAATCGCCAATCATCTGGATCGGCTGCGACATCATGACGCAGGTACGCGGGCTAACCGCTGATAGCCTGACTTCCACATCTCGCAGTTCTGTGGAGGCCGTCCCCGTGAAGCGCCTGTTGATGCTCGTCGTCGTCCTTGCCCTATCTGTATTCGTACCCGCCTCGGCCTTCGCGCAGCAGTCCGTGGACGTCGCCAGCGTGAGCGGCCGCGTGGCCGATCCGTCCGGCGCGGTTGTGCCCGGTGCGACCGTCACCGTCCGGCACACCGAAACCAACCTTCAAGGGACGTCTGTCACCGACCAGGAGGGGCGCTTCCGCTTTCCTTATTTGCGCGTGGGCCCGTACGAGCTGCGGGCGCAGCTGCAGGGATTCACAGACAACGCACGCACGTTGGTCTTGAGCGCCGGCTCGGCGTTCGATATTTCGATCACCCTGGATGTGGGAGGCATTGACACGGCCGTGACGGTCGTCGCTGACGGTCAGGTGCTCGAGACGGCGCGCAGCCAGATCGCGGGCACGGTTCCCCAGGCGGAGGTGCAGAACCTGCCGATGAACGGCCGCAATTTTCTCGACCTCGCGCTGCTGATTCCGGGCGTGTCGCCGACCGCCACCAACAGCACGCAGCTGTTCGCCGAGACCTCTGGGGTGCTGGGCCAGGGCATCTCTATCGCCAGCCAGCGCAACCTCTCCAACAGCTTCATCGTCGATGGCCTGTCGGCGAACGACGATGCGGCGGGTTTGAGCGGCATCCCCTTCGGCGTGGACGCGATCGAGCAGTTCCAGGTCGTGACGGGCGGCGGACAAGCCGAGCTGGGACGGGCACTTGGCGGTTACGTCAATGTCGTGACTAGGAGCGGCACCAACACGCGGCACGGTACCGTCTACGGTTTCTTCCGTGACGACGCGTTCAATGGGAAGAATGCCCTGACAAAGACCACGCTGCCCATGGACCAGCAGCAATTCGGGGGCAGCCTCGGAGGACCGCTCGTTCGCAACCGAACGTTCTATTTCGCGAACGTCGAGCGGAGGCTCCTCGATCAGACCGGCGTGACGACCATTACGCCTGAGAATGTCGCTGCCATCAACACGAGGTTGGCGCAGGTCGCCTACCAGGGCCAGCGTGTCGCCACGGGGATCTATCCGAACCCGGTCCACAGCCTGACGGCCCTTGGAAAGGTAGACCATCAGTTCAGCGGCGCGGATCAATTGAGTGTGCGGTATGCCTACTACAACGTCAGCTCGAGGAACGCGCGCGGCGTCGGTCAGCTCAATGCGCCGTCCGGTTCGACCGGTCTGGACAACCTCGATCAGTCGGTCGCGGTGAGCAACGCGCTGACATTGTCGGCGAACACCGTCAACGAAACGCGGATGCAGATTTCTCAGGGCGACCTCGAGGCATATTCCACGGATCTGATCGGGCCGCAGGTCACGATCAGCGGCGTGGCGACATTCGGGACCTTTGGAAGCAGCCCGACCCGCCGCCAGAACACGATGTTTCAGGCCGTCAACAACCTGTCCCATCGGGCCGGCGCGCATGCCCTGCGCGCGGGCGTCGATTTTCTCTACAACGACGACACCATCACCTTCCTGCGGTCGTTCCGCGGCGCCTACACGTTCTCGTCGCTGGCAAACTTCCTGACCGGCAACTACAACGGCTATGCGCAGACCTTCGGCAACCCGGTCGTGACTCAGACGAATCCGAATGTTGGCATCTACGCCCAGGATGAATGGCGAGCGGGCTCGCGGCTGACCCTGAACGCAGGCCTGCGTTACGATCTGCAGTTCCTCGAAACGATCAACACCGATACGAACAACGTCTCACCGCGGTTCGGCTTCGCTTGGACGCCGACCGCCTCGCAGGACTTTGTCGTCCGTGGTGGCGCCGGCGTGTTCTTCGATCGCGTGCCCTTGCGCGCCACAGCCAACGCCCTGTTCTCGGCGGGAAATACCACGGATATTGGTCAACTACGCCAGCCGCAGGTGTCCGGCATTCTTCCGTCCCAGGCTGGCGCTCCAGCGTTTCCGAACATGCTTCCCGACCGCTTGTCCTCGACGGCACTGGTGTCGATCCAGACGATGGACAGGAACCTGCAGAACGCCTATTCGAAGCAGGCCAACGTCGAGGTCGAGCGCACGCTCGGCGGGAGCCGGGTCGTGAGCGTCGGCTATCAGTATTTCAAGGGCGAGAAGCTGTTGATGTCGATCAACCAGAACGTGGCCACGTGCGTCGCGGCTGGCACCAACAATGGCTGCCGCCCTATGCCGGCGTACGCGAACAACAACGACTACCGCGGCGTGGGTGAGTCGAATTACCACGGCTTGCACCTGACGTTCCTGCAGCGGCCGCGGGAATGGTCGTCGGTGCGCGTCGCCTATACATTGTCGAAGTCGATGAATAACCTTGGCGAGGCGTTCTTCAGCGCACCGACCGACCCGACCAACATCATGAAGGACTGGGGGCGCTCTGACAACGATCAGCGTCACCGCCTCGTCGTCAGCGCCTCCGTCAACTCGCCGATGACGCCCGGCACGACCGCCTGGGAGCGCATCAGTCATGGGTTCCAGGCCAGCACGATGGTGCAGTACTACTCGTCGCTTCCGTTCAACATCGTGTCCGGGGTCAACAGCCTGCAGGGGACGGGAGGGCGACCACTCGCAGATGGGTCGGTATCGACGCCCAACTTCGACGTTCGTCAAGTCGAATTCATCCCTCGTAATGCCGGCACGGGCAGCGACTTTTTCACCGTAAGCCTTCGAGTCAGTCGTTCGTTCAGGCTCCCCGGCGGGACACGCGTCGAGGGGTTGATTGAGGCGTTCAATCTGACCGATCGGGTGAATCCCATCATACGCAACACGACGTTCGGCCCCGGATCGTATCCGTCGAACCCAGTGTCATCATTCAACACCGTTACGGCGGTCGGCGATCCGAGAACCATTCAGTTTGGCATACGACTCATCTTCTGAGTCTCGGAGGCAGGACACCCTGATCAACGAGAATCAAGGCGTGGTTCGGATGATTCCATGGAAGTGGGCTGTGTGGGTGCTTGGCATCCTGGCGGCGACGAGCGCGGCGGTTGTGCTGGGCCGTCCGGGTACGTCGCCGACCACTCTGAACGTTGGTGTCTCCGGTCGAGACAATCAGTACGTGTCAGCCGCCAGCGATGGTGCGTCGGTCGCCTTGGCGTGGTCGGCCTCGTCTGAGGCGACTGGCACAGACGTATTCGCGGCGGTAAGCCACGATCACGGTGCGTCCTTCGGCGCACCCGTGCGCGTCAACGCAGTCGAGAGGCAGGCCAATATCAACGGCGAGCAACCGCCGCGGATCACATTCCGAAAGCGACCGGACGGACGGCGCCAAATCGTCGTGCTCTGGACGGCGAAGGCGACAGGCGGCACGTCGTTACTGTCGGCACGGTCGGACGATGATGGGCGCACATTTGGACCGACAACTCCCGCGCCTGGTACCGAGACGGCGGGCAATCGTGGCTGGGAGTCCATGGCAGCCGCCTCGGACGGCCAACTCTATGCGGTGTGGCTGGACCACCGAGACACCGCAGCACAGGCGATGACGGGCCATACGATGCATCAGCATGGGGCGGCGACAGCGGCGTCGTCTGCCGACGGGGTTACCCGTGCGCAGTTGTCGCAGTTGTTCGTCGGCAGCCTTGACGGCGGCACGCTTCCAAAGAGCGTCACCCGAGGTGTGTGTTACTGCTGCAAGACGTCCGTCGCGACCGGACCCGATGGCGTTCTTTACGCCGCGTGGCGCCATGTGTATGAAGGGAACCGACGCGACATCGCGTTCACGATGTCCCGCGACGGTGGTCGATCGTTTCTCGATCCGGTTCGTGTCAGTGAAGATGACTGGCAGATTGACGGTTGCCCGGAAAATGGGCCTTCACTAGCCGTCGACGGCGAGCGCGTGCACGTCCTCTGGCCTACGCTGGTCACCGAGAACGGCAATGAAACGCTGAAGCTGTTCTTGGCGACGACGACGGATGGACGTTCGTTCACGCCGCGATCGCCATTGCCGACGACGGGAGCGGCCGCCTATCATCCTCAGCTTGCCGTCGCTGCGAACGGTGATTTGATCGCTGCGTGGGATGAGCTGAGCGCTGGTAAGCGGCGGGTGAGAATTGCATCAGGCCGGCCGAAGGCTAACGGCACGGTTACGTTCAAGCCATTGGCAAGGAGTGAAGACGAGTTCGGTTCGTATCCCGCGCTCACTACCTCTGGGCGCAGTGTTGTCCTAGCCTGGACAGCTCGAAATGGTGCGCGGTCCACAATCGCTGTCAGGCGCATTCCGTACTAATCGTTTTCGAGGTCGCCCTTATACTTGAAGGCGCCGCCCTGCGTGCCCGTAAGGGATCGCGGCAGACTTGGAGGTCTTACACAATTCTGGTTTGCCGGCTCAGCCACTAGCCTGTAAACTGATGATTCTAAAGACACGGAGAGATGTCCGAGTGGTTGAAGGAGCACGCTTGGAAAGTGCTTCCGGCGACCTTCACCAAGTGACATCGGCGCACCGCAACGCATACCCAAATCAACCGGTTTCGGCCCTCCGGTGCTCGTCGGTGTGACGCCGTGTTCGTCCCGGTTCTCCGGGGTTTCCGGGTCGGTCTTACACAGTTTCTACACAATTCTGGAAGCGACTTGTTGGCGTACGCTGCCGCATTGGCCGGTGCGCGTCCGTACTCGTCCTCGCGGTCGGCTTGCCAGCCCGCGGTCGGCGGCCGTACAGTGACGGCATGTCCCCCTTGCGCGCGCGTGTGGAGAACGGGCGACTGCACCTCGACGAACCGACCGAGCTGCCGGAGGGCACCGAGTTGGAACTGGTCGTCGACGATGACGGCGACGATCTGACCAACCAAGAGCGTCAGGCCTTGCACGAGGCGCTCCTGACATCCTGGTCGTCCGCGGAGGCGGGCAGGTCGCGCCCGGCGTCCGAGCTGATCGATGAGCTGCGTCGCCGGCGGTGAATTTCGGCGTTCGCACCACTCCGGAGGCGGACGCTCAAGTCCGCGCGATCGATGGCTGGTGGCGGCAACATCGAACCGCTGCACCCGCCCTGTTCTTCGATGAGCTTGAGGCCGCCTTCTCACTCATCAGCCACGCGCCAGACCTCGGGCATTCGTACCGGCGGTCACCGATCGCCGGCACCCGGCGTGTCCTGCTGCCCCGGACGAGATACCACGTTTACTATGTGCCGCTCGACGGCGTGGTGGTCGTCCTGGCCGTCTGGTATGCCAAGCGCGGCAACGGCCCACCGCTGCGGCTTCTGTAGCCACTGCACGGGGCGGTGAGGACCGCCGCGTTCGACAGCCGGCGTGTTGCGTCGGGGTGTCAAGAACTACACTGCGGCGTAGGGAGGGCCTGTGGTCTTCCAAAATGGGCTTCTCGCTCAGACACTGCGTGCTATGCTCCCGTCGCTGCGGCGAGAATACGTTGAACTCTCAGCTTGGCGGCGAACTCACCGCTTTGTCGCCATCAACATAGAAGGCTCAACAATGCGTGTGCTCCTGGTGCGATTCATCGTATCGACCGCTCTGGGTTTACCTCTTGCATTCCTTGCCTCTTCTCTAGTTGCCGCGCAAGTTCAGAC
>JABFSA010000160.1 GCA_013140775.1 Acidobacteriota bacterium
TCCTTCGGCGGGCGGATGACGCCGGAAACGGTGTCGCCGGTGTGCAGGTCGAACTTGCGGATCTGTGACGGGGAGACGTAGATGTCGTCCGGTCCTGGCAGGTAGTTGTAGTCCGGCGCCCGCAGGAACCCGAAGCCGTCCGGCAGCGTCTCCAGGACGCCTTCCGAGAAGATGTTGCCGCTCTTCTCGGCGCGCACGCGGAGGATCTCGAAGATGAGCTCCTGTTTCCGCATGCCGGTGGCGCCGGCAATATCCAGCTCCTTGGCGATCTTGGTCAGGGCCGAGATGTTCATCTCCTTCATGGCTGAGAGGGAGATGCTCTGCGCGGGCGGAGCCGCAGCCGGCGCGGGGGCGGGTGCGACGGGGGCGGCGGTGGCCGCTCCTACGCCGCCGTTTGATTTGGCAGTGTCACGATCAGCTTCCACAGTTCTTCCAATCCTTCCCCGGTCTCCGCTGACACCAGCGGCACCGGGATGTCAAAACACGATTCCAGTTCACGAGAATGACGCGCGCGTTCCGCTCGCGTCAGTTTGTCCACCTTGGTTCCGATGACCCCGCAGGGACAGGGCTGTTGCTGCAGCCACCGCCATGCCTCCAGATCCGATTGCAGCCCGGGGTGCCGTGAGTCCACCAGAAGCAGCACGCCAATCCGAAGTCCGAGCCCTTCCTGGATTCGGGGTTCCGGGCTCTGGACTCGCTGTTCGAATCCCGAGTCCCGAATCCCGGATCCCGAGTGAGCCCTGGCGAAATACGCTTCCGTCAGACGCCTGAACTCGACCGCCGAAGCGTCGCCGCCTCGCGCGTAGCCGTATCCAGGCAGATCGACCAGATACGTCTTCGGCCCCGTTCCCCGCTGGACGCGGTAGAAGTTGGCCAGACGCGTCTTGCCGGGCGCCGCGCTGGTGCGGGCAACCTTCTGCCGCGCGAGCGCATTGATCAGGCTCGATTTGCCCACGTTGGACCGGCCGACCATTGCAAGCTCAACGAGCCGGTCGCGAGGGAAGTCACCGGCGCCCGCGGCGCTGGTAACGAATTCAGCCGAAATCTGCAATTAGTGCGTGCGGGTATCTCCCGCGTCCGTAACCTCAGCCACGACAGGCGTGGCCGGAATGCGCGCCGGCAGCGGCGATACCAGTGCGATCTTCAGCACTTCGTCCATCGTGGACACCAGATGCAGCTTCAGCGCGTCCAGGACATTCTTGGGAATGTCCGCGAGGTCCTTCTCGTTGTCGCGCGGCAGGATGATCGTGGTGACCCCGGCGCGATGCGCCGCGAGGACCTTTTCCTTCACGCCGCCGATGGGCAGCACCTTGCCTCGCAACGTGATCTCGCCGGTCATCGCGACATCGCGACGCACGGGGATCTTCGTGAGCGACGAGGTCAGCGTCGTGGCCATCGTGATGCCGGCAGACGGCCCATCCTTCGGGATGGCGCCCTCGGGCACATGGATGTGGATATCGAGCTTCGAGTGGAAGTCTTCCGGCAGATTGAGGTCAACCGCCTTCGAGCGCACGTAGCTCAGCGCCGCCTGCGCCGACTCCTGCATCACGTCGCCGAGCTTGCCCGTGAGCGTCAGCTTGCCCTTGCCGGTCATGAGCGTTGCCTCGGTCACGAGGAGCTCGCCGCCGACCTCGGTCCAGGCCAGACCAGTCGCGACGCCAACCTCGTTCTGCTCCTCGGCCATGCTCGGACGGAAGCGGGGAACACCCAGGTATTCGGTGACCTTCTCCGCGGATATTTCTTCGTAGAACGCCTTACCTTCCGTCACCACCTTGCGCGCGACCTTGCGGCACACCGATGAAATCTCGCGCTCCAGATTGCGAACGCCCGCTTCACGCGTGTAGCGCTGGATGATCGTCTGGATCGCATCGTCGTTGATGATGATGTTGTCCTTGGTGAGGCCCGCGCCTTCGACCGCCTTGGGCGCCAGGAAGCGCTTGGCAATCTCGATCTTCTCCTGCTCGGTGTAGCCGGCGAGCTGCAGCACTTCCATGCGATCCCGAAGTGCCTGCGGGATCGTGTGCAGCACGTTGGCCGTGCAGATGAACATCACGTGCGAGAGGTCGAACTCGACGTCCAGGTAATGGTCGAGGAACGCGTTGTTCTGTTCCGGATCGAGCACCTCGAGAAGCGCCGCTGACGGGTCGCCGCGGAAGTCCATCGACATCTTATCGACTTCGTCCAGCAGGAAGACCGGGTTCTGTGAGCCGGCCTTCTTCATCATCTGGATGATCTGGCCGGGGAACGCGCCGATGTAGGTGCGCCGATGACCGCGGATCTCCGCCTCGTCACGCACGCCGCCCAGCGAGAGACGCACGAACTTGCGGTTCATCGCGCGGGCGATGGACTTGGCCAGCGAGGTCTTGCCGACGCCGGGAGGTCCGGAGAACGTCAGGATCGTCGCTTTTGGCTTCTTGACGAGCGAGCGGACGGCGAGGAACTCGAGGATGCGATCCTTGATCTTGTCGAGGCCGTAGTGGTCCTCGTGGAGCACCGACTCCGCGTGCTTCAGCTCGCGGTTCTCACGCGTCTTCTTGTACCAGGGAACGGCGATCAGCCAGTCGAGATAGTTGCGCGAGACGGTGGCCTCGGCCGACATCGGCGGCATCGCTTCGAGGCGCTTCAGCTCCTGGATGGCCTTTTCTTCGACCTCCTTGGGCATCTTCGCCTGTTCGATCTTCTTCTTCAGCTCGTCGATCTCGTTGCCCTTCTCGTCCTTGCGGCCCAGTTCCTTCTGGATCGCCTTCATCTTTTCGTTGAGGTAGTACTCCTTCTGCGCCTTCTCCATCTGCTTCTTGACGCGAGACTGGATGCGGCGATCGACTTGGAGCTTGTCTACTTCAATCTCGAGGATGCCGGCGATGCGGTTGAGTCGTTCGAGCGGGGAAATGATTTCGAGCAGGTTCTGCTTTTCGTCAACGCCGACGAGCAGGTGAGCGGCGATCGTGTCAGCGAGCTTGCCGGGGTCGTCCACGCGGACCGCGGCGATCATGGCGTCGTAGTGCAGGTTGTTCGAGAGCTTCACGTACTGCTCGAACAGCGACACAACCCGGCCCATCGTGGCCTCGACGTCCCCTGCCGCTTCCTTCTGCTTCGCCAGCACTTTCACGACGACGCGATAGAAGCCCTTGTCTTCCTTCCATTCAACCGCGCGCGCCCGGTCAACGCCCTCGACGAGCACCTTGATGTTGCCGTCCGGTAACTTCAGGCTCTGCACGACGTTCGCCACGCAACCCATCGTGAACACGTCGTCCGGCTTTGGATCGTCGACGGAGGCGTCGTGCTGCGCCGCTAGGAAAATCCGCTTGTCCTTCAACAGGGCGTGCTCGAGGGCACGTGTAGACGACGGCCGTCCAATCACGAACGGCATCATCATGTGCGGGAAGACGACCACGTCCCGGAGGGGGACGATGGGGAGCGTTTCGTAGACTTCCATTGAGGTCCTTGGAAAGGGTGGTGGCTGAAGCCCCCGCGACCTACCCGGCTTTCTCTATCAACGTAATCGACTTGTCCTTGGCTTCGACAACCTCGCGTGTGACCACGACTTCGCGCAGCTTCTTCTGCCCGGGCACTGAGTACATCAGGTCGAGCATCAGGTCTTCGATGATCATGCGCAGGCCGCGGGCGCCGATCTTGCGCGTGAGCGCGGACTCGGCGATCGCTTCGAGCGCGTCATCGGTGAAGCGCAGCTTGACGTTCTCGTACTCGAACAGCTTCTGATACTGACGCGTGATGGCGTTGCGCGGCTGGGTCAGAATCTGCACGAGCGCCGGCTTGTCGAGCTCGTGCAGCGTGCCGACAACGGGCAGGCGGCCGACGAACTCCGGGATCAAACCGTATTTGATGAGGTCTTCCGGCTCCAGAGCTTCGAGCGTGGCGCCAACCTCGCGCTTCTGGACCGACTTGACGTCCGCCCTGAAGCCAAGCGTCTTCTTGCCCACGCGCCGGTCGATCACCTTGTCGAGGCCGACGAACGCGCCGCCGCAGATGAACAGGATGTTCGTCGTGTCGATCTGGAAGAACTCCTGATGCGGGTGCTTCCGGCCGCCCTGCGGTGGAACGTTTGCGACGGTGCCCTCGAGGATCTTGAGGAGCGCCTGCTGGACGCCTTCACCCGACACGTCACGGGTGATCGACGGGTTCTCGTCCTTGCGGCAGATCTTGTCCACCTCGTCGATATAGATGATCCCCTGCTGGCACTTTTCGATGTCGCCACCGGCAGCCTGCAACAGCTTGAGGATGATGTTCTCGACGTCTTCGCCGACGTAGCCCGCTTCGGTCAGCGTGGTGGCGTCAACGATGGTGAAGGGAACTGAGAGCAGCTTGGCCAGCGTCTGGGCGAGCAGGGTTTTGCCCGTGCCCGTCGGCCCGATCAACATGATGTTCGACTTGGACAGATCGACATCGTTGCGGCCGCGCGGCTGCTTCTGGATTTCGATGCGCTTGTAGTGGTTGTAGACCGCGACGGCGAGCTTCTTCTTCGTGCGCTCCTGGCCGATCACGTACTCGTCGAGGAATTTCTTGATCTCGGGAGGGGAGGGCAGCGCGGATCGGACGCCGCGATTCTCGAACTTGTTGTCGTCCGCGATGATGTCGTTGCAGACCTCGACGCACTCATCGCAGATGAAAACCGTGGGGCCCGCAATCAGCTTGCGGACGTCGTTCTGATCCTTGTTGCAGAACGAGCAGCGGAGAATCTCAGTCTCGCCGTTCTTCTTGACCATAGCTTCCTGGGCGTTGGGCGCTAGGCGTTCGGCTCTTGGTCAGAGCCTAAAGCCCAGAACCTAAAGCCACTTTCGATGTTACACCCGTTTCCGGATGACGTCATCGATTATCCCGTATTCTTTCCCCTGATCCGCCGACATGATGTAGTCGCGTTCCGTGTCGTCCTGAATACGCTTCACCAGCTGTCCGGTGTGGTGCACGAGAATCTCGTTGAGCCGCTCGCGCATGCGCAGGATCTCGCGCGCCGCGATGTCGATATCCGTTGCCTGTCCGGCCAGACCCGACATGAGCGGCTGATGGATCACGATCCTGGCGTTCGGCAACGAGAAGCGCTTGCCCTTGGCACCGCCCGCAAGAAGCACGGCGGCCATCGACGCTGCCTGACCGATGCATGTCGTCTGCACGTCCGGCTTGATGAACTGCATCGTGTCGTAAATCGCCAGACCCGCCGTGATCGATCCGCCGGGGCTGTTGATGTACAGCTGGATGTCCTTGTCGGGATCTTCCGCTTCCAGGAACAGCATCTGTGCGATCGCCAGATTCGCGATCTGATCGTCGATCGGCGTGCCGATGAAGACGATGCCGTCCTTCAGCAGGCGGGAGTAGATGTCATAGGCCCGCTCGCCGCGGTTGGTCTGTTCGACCACCATCGGCACCAACTGGGCGCGTGGTTCCGTCACGTGGCGCATAGCAATCAATCGCGGCAGATTGTCGTTGAAATTAGGGGAGGTGCGGTAGAAGGAGGACTAAACAGCCTCCGAGAGTGAAGAACCGTCACTCGCCAGCCATCTTAGCACGCGACAATGCCAAGTCAACCGCCTTCTCCCGCCGCAAACCCGAATAAAGACGGGGAATTCCGCCTTCCTTCTCAAGCTGCGCCCGCAACGCCGCCGGTGTTCGTCCGGCCCGCACCGCGAAGCGTTCAATCTCCTTATCGACATCTTCACCCGCAACCGTAATACCCTCGCGGCGGGCGATCTCGTCGAGCGTCAGCGCACTGGCGACGGCACCTCTCGAAGGTTCACGTTGCGCTTCCCGGAACTCTCCCCAGTCGATGCCGGCGTTGCGCGGATCGACGTTCTCGGCCTTCAGCTGACGGGCCAGTTCTTCGAGGCGGCGATCCATTTCGCGCTCGACGAGGGAGGCTGGGACTTCGAATGTCACGCGCGACGAGAGCTGCGTCAGGAGCTGTGTCCGTACTTCGTTTTTCGCGTTGTCGGCCGCTTCTGCCTGCAGGTCGGCGAGCACCCGTTCGCGCAACGCGGTCAGGGATTCGAACGCTCCCACATCCTTCGCGAACTCGTCGTCCAGATCAGGCAGGACGCGGCGACGGATGTCTTTGATCGTCACGGCGTACGTCTGTGCCGTGTTGGCGAGCTCGGGAGCGGGGTAGGTCTCAGGAAACTGAATCGTGAACGTCTTCGATTCGCCTGGATTCATGCCCGTGAGGTTCTCGTCGAAGCCAGGCGGATTGCCGGGCGCGCCGAGTTGCACGTTGACGCCGTCGTGATGGTCCGGCTGGCCGTCGGGCCCTGTGCGGTCGAGATCAAGGGTCACGGCGTCGCCATCGGTGATGGGGCGGCCTTCGACCGGCTCGTACTTGCCCGCGCGCTCGCGCAGGCGCTCGAGCACTTTGTCCACCGCATCAGCCTCGATCTGTGTTGACGGCGGTCGCAGCGTCAGCGACGCCAGGTCGCCGGGGTCGAAGGACGGAACGGTTTCGACGGCAGCCGTGAACGTCAACGGCCGGCCTTCCTCGATCACCACGTCCTTGATGCTCGGGGTGTCCACGGGCTCGATACCGCGCTCCTGCAGCGCTGAATCGACTGCGCGCGGAACGAGGTCGTGAAGCACGTCGTGGAAGATCTGGTCCTTGAACCGCTTCTTGATGAGGCTTTGCGGCACCTTCCCTGGCCGGAATCCCGGAAGCCGCGCCTGCTTGGTATAGCTGCGGGCGATCCGATTGATCTCGGCGTCAACGACTTCGCTCGGGATCTCGATCGACAGGGTCTTCTGTGTTTCGCTGACGTCAGTAAACTCGGTTTTCATTTCGGAGAATCAAATGAGTTGGGGGTCCGCCTTCGCCGTTTTGCGGCTTCGGCGAGACGGAGGCGAATGCGAAAGGAGGGACTCGAACCCCCATACCCTTTCGGGTACCAGATCCTAAGTCTGGCGCGTCTGCCAGTTCCGCCACTTTCGCGCACGGTCAGAATATCACGGCCGATCTGTGGCACACGCGGGTCCAGGTCCACTCAGGCCCGTTTCCTTGGTGCATCCATTGTCACGGCCCCGGAGTTGAGCATCGCGGGCAGGCTGCCTCTCGCCATCCGGAGCTTCGACAGCGCGCGTGCGTTCGTCACAATCAGCTCGTCAACGGGGCCTCGAAGGGCGGACCTGGAATTGATGGCTCTCCGCGCAGGCACGTACTCAACCGTGAGTCCCGCCGCTCGTGCCTGGCGACTCCCGTAGGCGGTCACGATCTCTGGGGCGCTCGAGTTGGAGAGGACGACAACGGCGCCGCGGCGAGCGGCGGCGAGCACCGCTTGCTGGAGCCTGGTTTGGTCCTCGCCGTCGAATCCGCCGGCGGTGTAGTGCGCGAAGGCGGCGGTGCGGGTGAGCGGTGCGTACGGGGGGTCACAGTAGACGAAGTCGCCGTCGCCGGCGCCTGCCAGTACCCGTTCGAAGGGCGTGCATTCGAGCGACACACCACTGAGCGAAAACGCGCGGGCGACCGAGCGAATATGGGCGGCGTCGCAGATGTGGGGATTGGTGTACCGGCCCACCGGCACGTTGTACTCGCCGCGACGGTTCAGCCGGAACAGTCCGTTGAATCCCGTGCGGTTCAGGTAGATCAGCATCGCCGCGAGCTCGGGGGTGTAGCGGTCGGCGACTGCCGGGTCGCCTGGGGTCCGCGTGACCCGCGCCGGGTTGAAGCGCTGGTCGCGCACCTCGTAGTAGCAGTCGTCGCCACGCTTGTAGTGTTCTGCTTCGAGCGTTGCCAGCGCCTCAATCACGGCCTCTGTGTGGTCGCGAACCGTCCGGTAGCATCCGATCAGATCCGGGTTGACGTCGGCAAGCCTGGCGCCGCGGCCCTTGAGCCGGCCCGATGCATACAGGTCGAAAAAGACAGCGCCGCTGCCCGTGAAGGGCTCGATGTACCGGCGGAAGTCAGTAGGGTAATAGCGTCGAAGCGCGGGCAGCAGCTGGCGCTTGCCGCCAGCCCATTTCATGAGCGGGCGGGCTGAGGGATTCGTCGTGGAAATGGGCGTGACAAGGGGCACATTTGCCCTTATCGGCACACTTCGACGCGGTACTTAGGGCAGAGGATTGCGGCTCCCCAACGAACGGCTAGGCGTTGCCCGTGTTCGGATACCGGCGCCTCACGTCTGCCACCGAGCCGGCGATGAGCGCCTCGAGAACCCTGGCGTCAATGTCAGAGAGGCGTTTGAAGTTCAGACAGGACTTGCCCATCTTGTGTTTTCCCAGCTTGGCCCGGAGCTGTACCTGCTCCGCGCTTTCAGCCATGAGGTAAATGACCAGCTCTTTGCCGCGGATCGCAAACCCGGTCAGGCATGCCTCCCCTGCGTGACCACTCTCGTACCGGTATTTGTACGAGCCATAGCCCACGATGCTTGGTCCCCACATCTTTGGCCGCTGCTTCGTGACGCGCTTGCACATGGCCATGATGGCCTTGCAGTCCTTGAGCTGGTCGGGGGTGGCTCTGGATGCCAGGTAGTCATCGATGCTGGCGTTCGTGTATGTGGTCTTGAGTTCAGCCATCGGTGGTTAAGCAGCAATTGAAACAATAGCAAGCGCCGCCGCTAGCAGTGAAGCGATGCAACGCACGTGATTCCATACCAGCCACTCGCGTACATACACCGGCCAATAGCTAGCGGCGCCCGGGGATGAGGGATGGAGGGACGCGAGGCAATTGTTGCGCGGGACATTGAAGAGCATGGTCACGCCTATGGATCCCAGCGTGTAGACGCCACAGGAGGCCAGGAGCCATGTGGAGGCCGTTGAACCGCTGCCAGCGAGATACGTGGCAAAGCCGAGAAGCGGCGCGGTGCCAAGGAAGACACCGAGAAACAGCGGGTGAATCACCGTGACATTGATTCGCTGCATCGCGAGAACGCCCTGCGCAGGCGGCATGCCTGCGAGTGCACGCATGACGAACACCGAGAAGGCGTAGAACACGCCGCCGATCAGCGCGGCGCAGACGGCAGAGGCGACGGTGGTTAGAAGGACAGGGTTCATGAGCTATCGGCCGTCATTTCGGCGCGCGGCCGGTCACAAAGACTGTGGCTCCGAGCTGGCTCTCGAGTTGGACGTTCGCGAATCCCGCGAAAGTAAGGGCTTCGAGTTGCTCTTCGACGGTCATGAGAAGAGATGTCTGCCAGAGGATAGACGTGTCGCGAGGGATCCCGTCACACACGGCAAGAACACCGCCGGGCTCCAGGATGTCTCGCACCTGGCGATAGAAGCCCGGCACATGGCGCTTGTGCCGAATCTCGTGCACCGCCTGCATCGCAACCACGGCAGAGTACGGGGGACTGAGTTGCTTACGCCAATACGCCTGTTTGAAGTCTGCCTGTATGAACTGCGCTGCGTGAAATCGGCTCAGGCGTGCTTTGCTCAGATCGAGCATGTGCTCTGACCAATCGAGGAGCGTGTAGCTTTCGATGTTCGGGCAAGCCTCGAGGATGCATTCAGCGAGAAGGCCCGGCCCTGACCCAATTTCAAGTGCGGTCGCGCCGTTCGGCAGAGCGCTCAGGAGATCGGCGAAGCGTTGCCGCATGGGGACCCGCCATGGCTTGTCCACCTCGCATGCAGCCACCCATGCGTCAACTTCCAATGCGTTCAGGAAATCCACTCCCGGCGGAACATCGGCATTGGGGTCGGTGTAATCAATCGACATTGGTCTATCTGCCGAACGTGCCAAACGAAACGCGCCGCGCCACTACGATCGCGCCGTCGCGCGGGCTGGATGTTGCACTCTTCATCGGGACGCCGGAAGCTTCAGAGCAAAGTACACGTCTCCGTCCTGGTAATGCGTGATCGCGAATCCATGCGCCAGATAGAACTCGATGACTTCGTGCCATGTCTGAGTTGTTTCCAGGACAACCGTTCGGACGCTCATGGCCTCCGCACGCCGTAAAAGCTCATTGAGAATCCTGCGTCCGATACCCCTGCGTCTGTGGCTGGGGATCACGGACATCCGGACGATCTCCGCCACCCCGGAATGCCTGGGTACTAACGCACCCGTTCCGACAATCCCATCGTCCTCGCACGCGATCAGGAATACGGCGTTCGCATAACTGGTGGCGATGTCTTTCAAGTCCGGGTTCTTGGACGGATCCCGCGCGCCCCAGTGCTCCTGCAGGCCCGACAGGATGACTTCCTGCGCCTTCAGCTGATCGGAAGGACTGAAGGGTCGGATGGTAATTGCGCCCGAACAGTCATCCACGCGCTCAGTCCTTGAAGTTGGCTAGCGCCCTGGCCCCTTGCCGCCTAGCCTTCGACCGACGCGTGCGGCCAGCGGATCGCCGGACAAGGACGCCACCCTGACGGCCAGGTCTGTAGTTGTGGATCGAGAGGATACGCTTCTGCTCTGCCAGCGTGCAGCCGAGCAGGATCTTGACTTCGGCGTCGCGCTTGTTCAAGTCGATCGTGCAGATGACGCCTGTAATCGCGCGACGCTTGAGGCTGCCGATCCACACGTCGATGCCGTGCCCATCGCCCGACAGCGTGCCCGACAGGTACCCGTAGTCCAGGGGATAGATGAGGCTCGGGATTGTCGGATGAGCGCTGCCCTTCGGCCGATCGACAACAACGGTCGCTCCGGCGACGAGTGACGCTAGTCTCGACCAGAAGTGCCCTTCCATCATCGGCGGCCTCCCACGCTCCGACCCGCAGAGTCTGCGAACTACTTATGTTGTAGACCGCGCTCCAGGCTCGCAGCTAACACCGCACGCGAACCGGGACGAAATAGTCCGCAAGTCCATGTCGCGGCAGATGGTAGCACCCGCGCCTCGGGCGCACCGCGACCGTCATCAGGTATCCTTCGGGAGCCTCGATGACCATCCACGTCTGGGACTACCGTCAGGAATACGAAGCCGAACGCGCCGACATTCTGGAGGCCGTCGAGCAGGTCATGCGCTCGGGACGTCTGATCCTCGGCGACAGCGTGCGTGCCTTCGAAGAGGAGTTCTCCGCGTACTGCGGAACCCGCCACGGCATCGGGGTCAACAGTGGCACGGACGCCCTCACGCTCGGCCTGCGTGTCCTGGGGATTCAGCCCGGCGATGAGGTCATCACCACAGCCAACACCGCGATCCCAACGGTAGCGGCCATTGTGTCGGCGGGTGGCACGCCACGGTTCGTTGATATCGAACCGGACACCTACCTGATGGACGCGTCGCAGCTCGAGTCCGCGATCACCACGCGCACGCGTTGCATCATCCCGGTGCACCTGTTCGGTCAGTGCGTGGACATGGATGCGGTGAATGCGGTGGCGTCCCAACACGGGATCGCCGTGCTCGAGGACTGCGCCCAGTGCACGGGCGCGGACTACAACGGGAAGCCCTCCGGTTCGATGTCCCGTCTCGCGGCCTTTTCGTTTTATCCGACGAAGGTTCTCGGTGCGTACGGGGACGGCGGAATGATCGTCACCTCGGACGAGGCTCTCGCCAAACGGCTTCGCCGCTTGCGGATGTATGGCACGGAAGGCTCGTACTACTCAGAGGAGCACGGCTACAATTCGCGCCTCGACGAGCTGCACGCGGAGATTCTTCGGCGGAAGCTCCGCCGGATCGATGCCTATATCGCGCGTCGCAGGGAACTGGCGCGTCGGTACGACGACCAGCTTGAAGGCATCGGCCTGAAGCTTCCGGTTGCGCCTTCGGGGCGGGGCCACGTGTATCACTTGTATGTGGTGCGGCACGCCGCTCGAGACGAGATCGTCAAGGAACTCGCCGCTCGAGGTGTCGTCGCAGGCATTCACTACCCGTGGCCGATCCACCTGATGCGCGGTTACCGCCATCTTGGTTACGCGGAAGGCTCACTGCCGCAGACCGAGCAGGCGGCTCGAGAAATCCTGTCGCTGCCGATGTATCCGTTGCTCGCGGAGAGCGACCAGGATCGTGTCTGTGAGGCGCTCCGGGCCGTGGTGCCCGGACTGAAGAATCAGCTCTCGATATAACCGCCGCCGAGCGCCTTCATCACCATGTGGCCAAACATGAGATGAACGTCCTCGCACAGTTGCATGTCGAACGAGGGCACCCACACGACGTGTTTGGCGATGCGCTTCAACGTACCGCCGTCGTAGCCCACGAGCGCGAGCGTCTCCGCGCCAGACTGGTTTGCGTGTTCAACGGCGCGCACGACATTCTTCGAGTTGCCGCTTCCGCTGATCGCAATCACGAGGTCGTTCGGGGCCAGGATCGCCTTCAGCTGACCGGCAAAGATGTCGTCGTACGAAAAGTCATTCGCGAACGCCGTCATCATGCCGATGTTGTCGCTGAGCGACGTCCCTCGGAACGGCTTGCCGGTCGCCTGCGTAACCCCTTTGTTCCAGTCGGTGATGAAATGCGAAGCGGCATACGCGCTTCCGCCGTTGCCACAGGTGATGATCTGACTCCCTCGATCGAACGCGGCGCGGACGACGTCGATGCCCGATTGAAACGCGTGAACATCGAGCGTATCCGCCAATCGGGCGTGCGTGGAGAGGTAGGCCGAAACCGAGAACGGCGTCTTCATTGAAGGTTCACCGGCTGATAAAACACGATCTGCGTGCCGGTGCGGTCGAACCGGAACGTCACAGGTTTGAGTCCATTGAGCGCCCGCGTGATGCTCGCGTGCCGCTCGGGCTCCGCAAAGAACATGAGGAATCCGCCCTTGCCCGCGCCAAGCAGCTTGCCTCCGAGGGCCCCGTTGGCCATCGCGGCTGCGTACCATTCGTCGATCTGATCGTCGGAGATCCCCTCAGACATCTGGCGCTTGAGCCGCCAGTTTTCATCAAGGATCGACCCGAAGCTATCCAGCCGACCCGACTCGAGCTCCTTCTTCAGGTCGAAGGCCAGCTCGACCATTCGCCGAGTGAGCGCCCGGTTGGCCGACATGCCCTCCGACTGATGGATGAGGATCGATGACGCGTTGCGCGATCGGCCCGTATAGAAGACCAGGAGAGACGACTCGATCTGCGCAAGGATCTTCGGATCGCAAATCACGGGATCAACAGACACGGAGCCATCGGGATGAAACCGGATGAGGTTGAGCCCGCCGTGTGCCGAGGCGTACTGGTCCTGTTTCCCGATGGGATCGCCGCACCGCTCAATCTCAATCTCGCACGCCAGCCTGGCCAGCCGCTCCTTGGACGCGTACTCGTTCCGATATGCGAACAGCGCGTTCAAGAGCCCCACGGTATATGCACTCGAAGAACCAAGCCCTGTTCCCCGCGACGGGATGTCAGCCATCGAGGTGATCTCGATACCGCCCTCGATCCCGACGACGTCCAGCGCATGCCGGACGAGAGGATGCTCGACCTGCTCCGGTGCGTCAACCTCCTCCGTACGCGAATAGCTGATGCGGATTCGCTGGTCGAACTTTCTGTTCACGGCGATGTACATGTACTTGTCGATCGACGTTGACAGTACCGCGCCCGTTTCTTCGCGATAGAAGGCGGGGAGGTCGCTGCCTCCTCCCACGAAGCTCATCCGCATCGGTGTCTTGCTGACGATCATGCGCCGGTCCAGGCAGGAACGACGAAGTCCGCGCGCGACTTTGCGCGTTCAACGGGCTCACTCTCGTCGATGGCGCGCGAGGCGATCAGTGCATCCACTGTGTTGCCGGCCGTCCCGCGCCATCGGTAGTCGGCCCGCAGCCGGCTCACGCGCTCGGCCTCCGGCATCTCCAGATGGACGCGCACATCGGCGAGCGCCACGATCTCATCCACGAGAAGCGCGGGGACACCTTCGAGGATCAGGGCGTCGTCTGGATTCACCACAATGCGCCGTGGCGAACGATACATCGCGCGGTTGAGGCGGTCGTACACCGCCAGCTCGAGCGTCGTGGGCTCGGCGCTGGAGAAGAGGGGGGTAATCGTTCCGAGCATCTCCCCGACATCGTATCTCGTCGTCACACCGCTGCCCTCGGATCGCTGATCGACTGGTTTGATCCAGGAGTCGAGTGCGATCACGTGAGCGGTCCGCCCGCGCGCCACGAGCGCTTCCTTCAACACCTGCGCGGCCGAGCTCTTGCCACTCCGAGCGAGCCCTCCAATTGCGATGAGCCTGGCATGTGACGAGGCCGCTGCGACAGGTTCCATGCGGCGGGTGAGTGCCGGGTGACCGTCCAGTATCCACGTGACGCCGGCAGCCAGGTCTGGCACGACGTAGTCAGGCTCAAACGGAAAGCGTCCGTCCTGGCCTGCGTGTCCTGTTCGCACGAGCACCGTTTTGAGGTGCGCCCGCCGGCCAGCTTCGATATCAGAGGTGGTGTCGCCGATGAACCACGAGCCGTCCCGGCCTATGGCCAGGTCACGACACGCAGCATCGACCGATCCGGTTGCGGGCTTGCGGCAGTCACAGACGATCTTGAACTCGAGCACCTCTCCGGGAAACCCACGATCAGGATGATGTGGACAGGCGTAAATGCGATCGAGGTACGCGTGCTCGATTCCGAGGAGATGCTCGAGTCGCGCGTGGATCCGGTCGAGCCCCTGCAGCGTGACGTCTCCCCGTGCGACGACAGCCTGGTTTGTGACGACGACCGCGAGGTGCCCGGTCCGGTTGAGCCGTCGCACAGCGCTTCCGGCGCCATCGATCAGGACCAGCTGGTCTGGGCGAGTGAGAAACCTGATGTCCTCGTTGATCGTTCCGTCGCGATCGAGGAAGACCGCGGTTCTCGGCGAGCGTGACAGGCGCTCGGTGAGACCGGACTCAATGTCGGTGGATACCCGATCGAGCCGCTCGGGCGTGCCGACGTCCTTGATGTACTCGGGCGATTGGTAGGCGTGCAGTCGCGCTCCTGCCTTCAGCAGGGCAGGGAACGTGTCTCTCGCCAGATCCGACGGACCCTCGAGTGGAATCGCCGTATCGAGACCCGTGCGCTGAAGGACATACAGCGCGGCATTGACGAGGTTGCGGGATTCAATCTCTGACGTGCGTGGATACGGCACCAGCGCTGTCACCAGACCCTTATCGTTCACCTCGACGAGGTCTGAATCCTGAGGATGATCGTTGGGATGCACGAAGAGTGTCGCACTGCCTCGCGAGGCGATGTGTGAGTCCCAGAGCTTCCGCAGATCCACGTCGAGATACGTATCGCCGTAGATCACGAGAAACGTGTCGTCGAGGTGTGGCAGCGCATCTCTCAATGCACCAGCCGTTCCGCGTGGTGTGGCCTCCTGCTGGTAGCCGAGCCTAACGCCGAAGCGGCTGCCATCGCCGAAGTGCGTCTCGATGGTCTGGTGCTCGTAGTGGACGAGCAGCAACACGCGAGTGAATCCATGAGCGCGGCAGAGTTCGATTTGGTGCTCGAGCAGTGGTTTCCCATGGAGGGGCACCATCGGCTTCGGCAATCGTCCCGTTCTGTCCCGAAGCCGCGTGCCCTGACCGCCGGCCAGGATTGCCACTTCAAACAGTTGCTCCGCTTTCATTGACGACGTTCGAAGATCCACCGGTTGTCGAGCAGCCAGCGGACGGTCTGACGCACTGAGGACTCGATGGAGTGGGCCGGTGACCAGCCTGTCCGCAGTGCTTTCTGGACATCGAGAAACACGAAGGGACTATCGCCGACCCATCCGCGATTGCCGGTCCCGAACTCCAGCTGTGGGGAAAGCCCAAGCTCCGAACAGATCCATTGCGCTGAGTCACGGACCAGACAGAACGCGGGAACGCCGAGGTGATGAACCTCGAACCGCTTCTGCTCGCGGTTGGCCGGTCGCTGGTCTTCGCAGATGCGGAGCACGGCTCCCACGCAGTCTTCGACGTGCAGGTAGCTCTTGCGTTGCGTGCCGTCCCCGAGGATTCGAAGCCGCGTCGGGTCTGCAAGCAACTGTTTCACGAAGTCGAACACGTGACCGTGGGGATAGCGGGGCCCGAGCAGTGACACGAAGCGAAACGCATAGCCTTCGAAGCCGTAGCCTTCGCAATAGGAGGAAATCAAACCCTCACCTGCGAGTTTCGCGGCGCCGTAGGGCGATGTCTGCATCGGGATTGGGCAATCCTCAGGAGTGGGGAAGATTGAC
>JABFSA010000070.1 GCA_013140775.1 Acidobacteriota bacterium
TTGACATCGAATTCCAGGGCGACCTTCCCGAGATCTACAACGCTGTCCGCATCGTGTCCGACGGTAGCGACGGCAGCGAGAAGATCGACGTCGTCGCGGAGGTCGAGCAGCACCTCGGCGAGAACCGTGTGCGCGCCGTAGCCATGAAGCCAACGGACGGCATGACTCGCGGCATGACGGTCCTCGATACAGGCGCGCCGATCACGGTGCCCGTCGGTCCCGAAACGCTCGGCCGTGTGCTGAACGTGCTCGGCGAACCGGTGGACTTTCCCGACCGCCCGATCGAGTCGAAACAGCGATGGCCCATTCATCGTCATGCACCGACGCTCGAACAGCAGTCCACCGAGCTCAAGATGTTCGAGACCGGCATCAAGGTCATCGATCTGCTCGAGCCGTATCTGCAGGGCGGCAAGATCGGATTGTTCGGCGGCGCCGGCGTCGGCAAGACCGTCATCATCATGGAGCTCATCCACAACATCGCGCTGAAGCACGGTGGTGTGTCGGTGTTCGGCGGTGTGGGCGAACGCACACGCGAGGGCAACGACCTGTGGCTCGAGTTCCAGGAGTCCGGCGTCATCAACATCGAAGACCCGTCGAAGTCGCGCGCCGCACTGGTCTACGGCCAGATGACGGAACCGCCGGGCGCTCGACTCCGTGTCGGTCTGTCGGCGCTGACCGTCGCCGAATACTTCCGCGACGCGGAAGGGAAAGACGTTCTGCTCTTCATCGACAACATTTTCCGGTTCACGCAGGCGGGCTCCGAAGTGTCGGCACTCCTCGGCCGTATGCCGTCGGCCGTCGGTTACCAGCCGACACTGCTGACCGAGATGGGCGAACTGCAGGAACGCATCACATCCACGAAGAACGGATCGATCACGTCGGTACAGGCGATTTACGTGCCTGCTGACGACTATACGGATCCGGCACCGGCGACGACGTTTGCGCACCTCGATGCGACGACGAATCTCTCGCGGCAGATCGCGGAGCTGGGCATCTATCCCGCAGTCGATCCGCTGCAGTCCACGTCCCGCATTCTCGATCCGCGCATCCTCGGCGAGGACCACTACGGAGTGGCGCGATCGGTCAAACAGATTCTGCAGCGCTACAAGGATCTGCAGGACATCATCGCGATTCTCGGTATCGACGAACTGTCGGAAGAAGACCGGCTCACGGTGACGCGAGCCCGCAAGCTCCAGCGGTTCCTGTCGCAGCCGTTCTTCGTCGCGGAACAGTTCACGGGCATCAAGGGCAAGTACGTGTCGATTGCTGACACGATCAGGGGCTTCCGGGAAATCGTCGAAGGCAAGCACGACAGCCTTCCGGAGCAGGCGTTCTATCTCGTCGGCACGATCGAGGAAGCCATCGAGAAGGCTGCTTCGTTGCAGGCGGCATAGCCTCACGCAGTAGACGACAACGATATGGCCCTGCCTCAGAAGCTGCTGCTGGAAATCGTGACGCCTGACCACGCCCTCGTGCGCGAGGAGGTGGACGAAGTGCAGATACCGGGGTCCGAGGGATATTTCGGAGTACTACCCGGGCACACGCCGCTCCTGGCGACGTTGAAGATCGGCGAACTCTGGTACCGCATCGGGCAGGAGAAGCACCATTTGGCGATCGCCGGGGGATTCGCCGAGGTGCTTCCCGACAGGGTCACGATCCTGGCTCAAATCGCGGAGCGCTCGCAGGACGTGGATGTGGACAGGGCCGAGGCCGCCCGAAAGCGGGCCGAAGAGCGTTTGGCCCGGCCGGTCCAGGATCTCGATTTCGAGCGAGCGCGCGTCGCGCTGATGAAGTCGCTCGTACGCATCCAGGTCTCAGCGCGCGCACGGACGAGGGCGTAAACAGAAGTCGCCTGGGGTTCGTCCCCAAAGGCCAGACGTGCTCCTCAGCCTCCGACACGTCATCCGATATCGAGGTCTCGTCGCCAGCCTCGTGGCCCGCGAGCTGAAAGCACGCTACCGCGGGTCCGTGCTCGGGTTCTTCTGGTCCTTCGTCAATCCGCTCCTGCTCCTGCTCGTCTACACCTTCGTGTTCACGGTGGTGCTTCCGGGTGCCCATCCCACCGCGATCGAGCCGTTCGCGCTGTTCATGTTCTGCGGCATCCTTCCCTGGACCTGGTTCTCATCGTCACTGCTCGAGTCAACGACGGTACTCATCACGAGCGGAAACCTGATTCGAAAAGTCCTGTTTCCCGCGGAGGTGTTGCCGATCGTCACCGTCCTCGCGGGAGCCGTGCATTTCTGTCTCGGGCTTCCGATTCTCGCGGCGTTTCTCGTCTACTACCACGTGCCCGTCACGTTCACGGACCTCCTCTGGTTCCCGCTGATCGTGCTGATTCAGCTCGTGCTGACCGTCGGTCTGGCGCTGCTGCTGTCGGCGCTGACGGTGCATTTTCGCGACGTGCGTGATTTGCTTTCGAACCTGCTCACGCTCTGGTTCTTTGGGACGCCGATCATCTACGCACTCGATCAGGTGCCTCCTCGCGTGAGGCAGATCCTCACTCTGAACCCAATGACGCACCTCGTCGTGTCGTATCAGGACGTGCTGTTTACTCCTGGTCCATTCGCGCGATGGCCGGCGCTCCTCGCTGTCGGCGCAGGCGCCATTGGCGTCTTCCTCGTCGGATTTTTTATCTTCGATCGACTGCGGGATACTCTTGCCGAAGAGGTCTGAGTGAACGCGATCGAAGTGCGCGACGTCCGGAAAACCTATCGCCGCTACGGGCGGCGGCGGCAGTTTGCGACGCTGAAGAGCGCGTTGCTCTCGGGTGGCGCGCTCCGCGATCTTCGGCCAGACGAAACGTTCGACGCGCTGAAGGGTGTCTCGTTCGACGTCACGGCCGGAAAGACATTCGGGATCATCGGCCGTAATGGATCGGGCAAGAGCTCGATGCTGAAGCTCGTGGCCGGGATCGGACGGCCCACGTCCGGAAGCCTCAAAGTGCAGGGCCGCGTGTCCGCGCTGATCGAGCTCGGGGCGGGGTTTCATCCCGAGATTTCAGGTCGAGACAATGTCTTCATCAACGGCATGATGCTTGGTCTCACCCGGCGCGAGATGTCCGCGCGGTTCGACCAGATCGTCGCGTTCGCGGAGTTGGAAGATTTCATCGATGCGCCCGTGAAGACGTATTCGTCCGGGATGTACATGCGCCTGGGTTTTGCCGTGGCCATTCATGTCGATCCGGACGTTCTCCTGGTGGATGAGGTCCTTGCCGTCGGGGATGAAGCATTCACACACAAGTGCCTCGACAAGTTCGCGGAGCTCCGACGCCGCGGACGCACGGTGCTCCTGGTCACGCATTCGCTCGATCTCGTCACCCGCTTCTGCGACGAAGCACTCTGGCTGGACGCAGGAATCGTCAGGATGCAGGGCGACCCGCGCCGAGTGATCGACGCATACCTGCTGGATGTTGCGGGGGCCGAAGGTCGCGCTCTCGCGGCTGCCGCCGCGAAGGCGAATGCGATTCAGACGGCGTCAACAGCAACGCCGGTCAATGAGCCACCCGACATGTCCAAAGCCGTCGAAGGGCGTTGGGGATCGAGGGAGGTCGAGATCACGAGTGTCGAGCTTCTCGATCGGAATCGAGAGCCCGCTCGGGTTTTCCAGTCTGGCGACCAGGTGGAAGTACGGCTCTCCGTGCGCGCACGTCATCCCGTGTCTGATCTGGTGTTCGGTGTTGGAATCTTCAACGCCGACGGTGTGTGCTGTTACGGTACGAACACCGACATCGAAGGCGCGGCATCAGCGGCCACCGCCGGCGACGGCGAGGTTGTCTTCGTCATGGATCGACTGGATCTCGTCGAGGGAACTTACAAGGTGGACGTTGCCGCTCATCGCCGGAGCGGCGCCCCGTACGACTATCACCGTCTCCAGTACACGCTCCGAGTCACATCGTCGTGCAAGGACACCGGTATCTTCCGGCCGCCACACCGGTGGGTGTCTTCAGGCGGCATCACAATCGCCCCTCGACCCCGGTCTTGAGCGACACGCTGATGCTCTTCCGGAATTTCACCGGTTTTCCATCGACGGTGGCCGGCTTGAACTTCCAGTTTTTCGTCGCGGCGAGTGCGAGCCGGTCATACCTGGGGTTGACAGATGCGCGCATGACCGCCTCCTCCACCGTGCCGGTCTCGTCAATCAGGATGTCGAGCGCGCCATCTGTCATCGGTCCGAACTGCAGAGGATATTGGGGGAAATCCTGCCGGATAATCACCGGCGGAGAGACCCCCGCGTCCGCGAGCGAAAAGATGCGCGGAGGAGTGGGCAATGCGGCCGCTGCTTCCCGGACTCTGGCGGCTTCTGCCAGGGCGGCGGCTTCGGCTGCTGCCGCGGCCTCGGCCGCTTCAGCTGCTGCCGCCGCGGCCGCTGCGGCCCGGGCAACAGCCTGGGCGCTCAGATCGCGGAATCCCAAGGCGAGTGTGCCGATGTCGGAGAGCGGGGGTCGGCTCCCGGCCGCCCCCAAGTCCGGATCCGCGAGTGCATCGACGATCTCGGCGAACCCTGCCTCCGCAGCTTCGTAGTTCTTGTGATCGAACGCCACTTTGGCCGCGGCATATTTCTGCTGAACGATGGACGGCAGCATTCGCTGCCTCACTGCAGAAAAAGCTGACCGCAGCCGAGGTGAGGCTTCACTGTCCGAGGGAAGGTAAAGCGGATTGTCCGAGATAAGGTTCTCGATGACGTGCTCCGCCTCAGTGGTGCGCCCCAGAGCGAGGTAACAGAAGGCCCTGTACTTGTTGATGGGAAAACGGTCGGCCGCCGGGCCGGTGGTAGTTGAGAGCCGATCGAGCACCGTCAACGCATCCTCGTACGCGGCAGACGAATACAGGTCACGCACGGCGTCCAGTGTTTCCTGCGCTTCGCCGGCTCGCGGGTGCAGTGACAGCAGGGCTGCGACGAGTCCCGCTCGAATCAAGAATGTCTGCATGGCTGATTACTTCTTTGAGAAATCGATGCTCGCTCGGATGGGCGCTTTGAGCGTGACGTTGATCACGCGACGCTGCTCTCCGAACTGAGGGTTGGTGAACACCACCTCGTGGGAACCGATAGTGACAGGGAGGTTTCCAATAGGCGTTTCACCGACGTTCTCTCCGTCGATCGACACGGTCGCCCAGGGGATGGCGTTCAGTGACACAACGCCCTTCGGCAAGGTAACCGCTATCGGCGACACTTTTCCTGGTGCCACTTGAATCGTGCGCGTCATTCGAAATCCGAGCGGTTCGTTGGCAATCTCAATCTCGTGCGGTCCCGATGCCAGCATGATGCGATCGATGCTGCTGCTACCGAGCAAACGCCCTTGCTCGTACACCTGTAGTTCGATCGGCGCCGATACAGACATCCATCCGGACACAATCGCGCCCTGAGGCGCGCCGAGCGGCACGACGAGTGTGGCCGGAACACCCGGCTGGATGACGACACTATGACTCGCGGAACCCAGGTCGTTCTCGAGCACGACGGAGTGCTCACCAGCTTCCAGGTCGGCCAGGGTTAACGGCGTGTTGCCTCTGGCTTGACCATCCACCGTCACACGCGCACCGCTTGGCTCGGTTTTGATCTGGAGCGTACCGGTGGTGATCGCGGCCTTGGGCAGGTCGAGGTAATGGGACGACGTCGCTCCCGCGGTAATCGTGACCGGGATCGTGCGTGGTTCGCCATCACCGCGAACGACGACGCTATGCTGTCCGGGCAGCAGCGACAAGTTGAGCGGACTCTGGCCGCGCGGTACATTGTCAACGAGGATCTGCGCCCCGGGTGGATTCGTACTGACCGTCAGCGTTCCGTTCGACGCCGCAGTGGCCGAGGACATGTACCGCGGCCAGGCAAGCAGCGCGGCAACCGCCGTGACGGCCGCGGCAGCCGCAATCCACGAGCGGTTGACCATGAATTTCTTGGACTGAGTCACGAGCTGCGGTTCCTCCGTTGCCGTGATGGTCAGGTGCGACCAGACTGGCCTGTCACGGAATGGCGTGATCTCGGGTGTTGCAGTCGCTGGTTCGGCTTCGGTGGCCTCGGTCTCGGCCTCCGTGACAGACGGCTGGGGCGCGGTGAGCGTTGCCTCCACCTGGGACACTACAGGCGGCTGTCCAATCTGCGGCCGATCATCGGAGGTCGCGCATACGGTGCCCGTCGCAGAGGACGCCTGGTACGCCGCGAGGAATGCCGTCAAGGCATTCATGTCCCCGGCGTACCTGTCGTCGTTCGCGACGAGCTCTTCGAGCCCGGTGGTCGCCTCGGCAATCGACCCGAACGAGTGTCGGGCGTCGAGCTGTAGGGCGCGCCTCAACCATGAGCGCAGACCCGACGAAAGAGGTGTGCCGTCGCCGCTCCTGGATCGGGCGTACGCCAACTCCACGAGATCGGAGACAGCGCCAGGATACTCATCGCCGTTCAGCGGACGTCCGAGGACAAGCGCCAGGCCAACCATTCCGAGTTGCGTGATGTCGGCCAGCTCGTCGAACTTCGGCTCACCCGGCGACGGAGGCAGTGCCACGCGCAGATCCTGCCAGTACCGTTCCCGGGTGTAGTGAAGCTGTTCGAGCGCTCCCCCGATCGCAGATTCAGCAATGACCAGTCGTGCCTGGGGCGTCAGGATCAGACGTTCCGGTCCCAATGCCCCATTGGCGAGATGAACGCTCTGGTGCAGTAGGGCCGCGGCAGGTGCGAGCTGCTGGAGGACGCACATTGCACTGTTGATGTCGAGCACGAGGCCGCGTCTCTCGGTTTCTACGAGCAACTCGGCCAGCCGAACACCGGACGGGCAGTCAGAGAAGAGCGCCAGCGTGCGGCCGTTCAGGCGGTCGATTCGTCGAACGGGGATGTACGAGGGGTGCTGGAATGTGGATAGGAGACTGACCCGTTCGCGAAGAGCGGATTCGAAGGACGGATTGTCCGTCAGCTCGGGGCGGAAGCAGAGTAGCTCTGGATGCACCTCCCGGTCTCCGCCGGTTTGCACCTGATACCGCTTGCCCAGGCCGTCCTCGGACGCAAGGACGGGAGCGCCGGTTGTGGAACCCGCAGCCTGTCCCATGATTGGAGCCCGAGCGTGCGGAAAACGTACCGCCTGCGCGCAAGTTTGGTACGCACCCTGTAACCATCACGTGGCACAAGGGTTAGCACGTGTGACAAAATCCTGAATGCCTGGCGCGAGCGATGCGCGCTTACATTCTCGTACTCGAAATCCAGAATCTGTTACGAGCCAGAACCAACGCTTGGGCGTGTCTTCTTTCGCCGCTGAGGGTGAACTTAATACCCGACAATCACTCTCTCAGGCCGGCCGGGCCTGGCGAAATCCCCTTGGGGCAATCGCCCACAACTGGTACCACATGTGCAGTCACGTGCATGGGAAGTGGTGTCCATGGGTACAACATCGTCACTGGCGGACCTCTGGTTCGATCTTCTTGACGGCCGGCAGGTCAAGAACGGGCAGAGAACAATCAAGCTTTTCGTTCAGGGAATTCACGTTGACGGGGAATCGGTCTGGATTCAGGTTGCCAGGAACGAGCAGCCCGCGTCGAGGCTACTTCTGCACGTGGGCCCGCACGCCACGGTCCATGACGTGCTGACCGCCCTGCGTGAAACGCCGTCCGGACGGGATCGGATAGAGATCTCTCACGCGGCGTAACGGTCGGGTTGCGCAAAGGGTGAACGCTGCGGCAGACTCGCCTGCGAGCGAGGTGCCGCAGTCTTGACCAATCAGGGCATACCCAACGGTCGTTTGTTCAGCGCGGTGGGCGCCGCGGCGTTCGCCAGGGAAGTTCGGGCGCGCGGCGGAACCGTGGTTTTTACGAACGGCGTCTTTGATCTCCTGCATCCCGGGCACATCAGATATCTACGTGACGCACGAGCGCTCGGACGCGTGCTCATCGTGGGGGTGAATTCCGACCGCTCCGTTCGCTCGAACAAGGGTGACGATCGGCCGGTGAACCCGGAATCGGAGCGCGCCGAGCTTCTGCTCGCGCTGACGTGTGTTGACGCCGTGGTCATCTTCGACGAACCGACCCCTCACGCGATCATCAGCGCGATTCAGCCGGACGTCCTCGTGAAGGGATCGGATTGGGGTCCGGACAACATCGTCGGCCGTGACGTTGTCGAGGCGCGGGGCGGACGAGTGGTTCGCATGGATCTGGCACCGGGTTTCTCCACGACCTCGTTGATCGAAAAAATTCAACGAGCAGGTTGAACCACCGGCCCTTCACACGATTCGTCGTGTGGGACAATACGTGGTTGCCAACCCACCATGGCTTCGGCCGTGGAGGGTTCTTGGCATGTACTTCAAATGCCCACTGGTACTTCGCTCACGCTTCGTGCCCTGCTCGGTCACGCGACATCCCGAGCAGCGCTGGATCGCCTGGGTCCCCTCACAGGCGGCCTGACGCCTGCGGCGAAAGCCCTTGCAGTGGCTGCGGCCGCGCGCGCGGCATCCGGTCTTACCGTGCTCGTCGTCCCTACCGACAAAGACGTGGAGAGCCTTGTCACCGACGCGCGGTTCTTCTACGGCGCGCTCGAAGGCGCTTCGGATGCAGAGGTCGAACGGGCGGTTCTTCCCCTTCCGTCGATACAGGTGGATCCGTATCGTGGAATGCGTCCGCACTTCCGTGTGGCCGCCGCCCGCGCCCGCGCGTTCCACGCCGCCGGTTCAGGGACGGCACGACTCATCGTGGCGTCGGCGGCGGGCCTGTTGCCAAGAGTCGGACGACCGGAGCGCCTTTCGCGGGCGTCGATCGTCCTCAAACCGGGCACCGAGATTGAACCCCTCGCGCTCGCCGACCTGCTGGTGGACGCGGGATTTACCCGCGAGGATCCAGTCGATGAACACGGTTCATTCACCATTCGCGGCGGTATCGTGGACATTTTTCCCGCGGGTGATCTGGAACCGGTCCGGATTGAGTTCGTCGGCGACATGGTCGAATCGCTTCGCCGCTACGACCCGTCTACCCAGCGATCGACGGGGCCGGCTGATCAGCTCTCCATTGTTCCCGTGCGTGAGCGGTTTGACGAAGACGACGAGGTCTGTTCGAGCATCGACGCGTTGAACGTGTCGCATGGCATGCGTCTCGTGGTCTCGGAGTACACCTTCGTCGAAGACCAGATTCGAAAGACCCGATCGCAGCTCGAGAGAAGCTATCAGGACGCAGTGCAGCGCGGATCCGCCGCCCTGGAAGAGCCAGGCTCGGCATTCGTTGGCTGGGACGATATCGAAGCGCGCCTGAGCCACGCACCCCGGATCGAAGAGCTGGCGCTTCAGGACAATGACAACATCCGCGAGGTGTCGTGCCAGCCGGCCATGGAGTTCCGTGGCCGTGTGGGCGACTGGATTGCGGAAGTTCGCACCGCAAGGGCGCGTGGTGACACGGTGCTCTTTGTCGCCGAGAGTCACGGTCGCGCCGAACGCACGGTTGAGATTCTGCGCGAGTACGAACTCGTCGGCGTCCTGGTTGAGAGAGCAGAGGACGCCCACGCCGCCACCGTTCTGGTTGCAGTCGGATCGCTGTCGCGCGGGTTTCGGCTGGCCGAAGCCGGACTTCAGATCTACGTTGAAACGGACGTCTTCGAGGAGGAGCGTCCAACTGCAGGTACTCGCCAGGGACTCGCGAAAACATTCCTGTCCGACCTGCGTGAGTTGAAGGTTGGCGATCTCGTGGTCCACATCGACCACGGTATCGGTGAGTTCGTCGGTCTCAAGCCACTCGGTGTTCGTGGCGCTGGAGAAACCTCGAAGGAGTTTCTCGAACTCCGCTACGCGGGCGAAGACAAGCTCTTCGTCCCCGTGGAACGGTTGGACCTCGTCCAGAAATACACAGGGGGAGGTCATCCCGCGCTCGATCGCCTCGGCGGCACCTCCTGGGAAAAGGCAAAGACCCGCGTCAAGAAGGCCATGCGCGACATGGCCGAGGAACTTCTCAAGCTGTACGCGCAGCGAAAGGCTGTGCAAGGTCACTCGTTCGGTCAAGACACGCATTGGCAGGAAGAGTTCGAGCAGGCATTTCCGTACGACTTGACTCCGGATCAGGCCACGGCGACCGCAGATATCAAGAGGGACATGGAAGCTGGCACGCCGATGGACCGTCTGCTGTGCGGCGACGTCGGCTATGGCAAGACCGAGGTGGCGATCCGCGCCACGTTCAAGGCCGTGATGGACGGCAAGCAGGTCGCCTTCCTCGCGCCGACGACCGTGCTGGCGTTCCAACACGCCAAGACCCTCCGCGATCGGTTCGCCGGGTTCCCGGTCGCGATCGAGATGGTCAGCCGCTTTCGTACAAAGCAGGAGACGACCGCCGCGCTCGAAGGTCTTGCCGCCGGCAAGGTAGACGTCATCGTCGGAACACACCGGCTGCTCTCGAAGGATGTGGTGTTTCGCGACCTCGGGCTGCTGGTCGTTGACGAGGAACAGCGATTTGGCGTGGCGCACAAGGAACGCATCAAGCAGATGCGCAAACGCGTCGATGTCCTCACGATGACGGCGACGCCGATCCCGAGGACGTTGAACATGTCGTTGGTGGGCATCAGAGACATGTCTGTCATCGAGACACCGCCGAAGGATCGCCTGTCGATCCAGACGAATGTCGTGACCTTCGACTCTGCCGTGATCGAACGCGCGGTACGAAATGAGATTGCCCGTGGCGGTCAGGTGTACTTCGTCCACAACCGCGTGGAGTCGATTTTTTCGATCGGCAGCCTGCTGCACCGCCTCGTCCCGGACGCGCGGATTGCGGTGGGCCATGGACAGATGGGCGAAGAGGAGCTCGAGCGCGCGATGCTCGGGTTCGTCGAGCGACGATTCGACATCCTGCTGGCAACGACCATCGTCGAGAACGGTCTGGACATTCCCAACGCCAACACCATCATCATCAACAGGGCGGACCGCTATGGCCTGTCGCAGCTGTACCAGTTGCGAGGCCGCGTGGGACGATCCGATCGTCCCGCTTACGCATACCTGCTCGTTCCCCCACAGGATTCGCTATCGCCGGTGGCCAGAAAGAGGTTGGCAGCCATCAAGGAGTTCAGCGATTTGGGAAGTGGATTCCGGGTGGCGGCGCTGGACTTGGAGATCAGGGGCGCGGGAAATCTCCTCGGTGGCGAGCAAAGCGGAAACATCGATGCGGTCGGCTTCGAGATGTACATGAAGCTGCTCGAGGAGGCGGTGAAGGAGCTGAAGGGCGAGGACATAGAAGACGACCAGCGTGCGACGGTGAATCTGCGCGTGGACCTCGCGATCGATCAGGCGTACGTTCCCGAAATGAATCAGCGCCTGATGATCTACCGGAAGGTCGCAGAGGCTCGGACTGAGAAGGAAATCGAGTCGCGCCTCGCCGACGTCCGCGATCGCTACGGGCCTCCCCCGGACTCCGTGCTCAATCTCGCCGAATACGGCCGGATCCGTGTTCTGGCCGACCGCCTGGGCGTGGAAAGCATCGACCGCGAGGGCCGACTGGTCGTCATAAAGTTCAGGGCACGAGCCAAGGTTGACCCTGTCCGCCTGATCAAGGTGGTGCACGAGCGCCCCGAAGCGACGCTCGTGCCCCCGGGGTCTCTAAAGCTCGACCTGGATGCGAAGGTCAGCAGCCCTCGGACGGGACTGAAGGCAGGAAAGGGCGACGCAGCGGCGAGCTGGTGGACGTCCCGCGCGACTTCGGGGACCGTGACGGGAGGGTTTACGAAGGAGGAGGTCCTCCGGAAGCCGGAAGCGAGCCCACGGGCGCCCGGAGGGATGTTTTCACGGCTGGAGGAGCTGCTCCGCGCGTTGGGTTAACATATTGATTTTGCAGGGATTGCTCATGTTTATGCGACGCATCACTCCGGTCGTGGCCCTCATGGCCGTCCTGACGTCCATTCCGACCGGTGCTCAGATCATCGAGCAGGTGCTGGTCAATGTGAACGGCGACATCCTCACAAAGACCGAGTTCGAGCAGCGGCAGATCGCGGTCCTGAGAAATCGTCCCGAGCTGGCCAACGTCACTCCTGAGAGCCTTGAACTGAGAAGAGCGATCGGCGAGGTCACTCCGCAGCTGATTCTAGATGCTGTTGACGAGCTGCTCCTCATCCAGCGGGGACGCGAACTCGGACTCGCGCTCGGCGATGAACAGTTTGCCAGCATCCTCCAGAACATCAAGAAGTCCAACAACCTCGAGGACGACGCCAAGTTTGAAGCCGCGCTCAAGCAGGAAGGCTTGACCATGGCCGACCTGCGACGGTCGCTCGAACGTCAGATGCTGGCCTCAGAGGCGCAGCGCCGCGACGTGGTCGAGAAGGTCAGCGTCACGGAAGCCGAAGCGCACGCGTACTACGACGCCAACAAACAGGACTTCACGACCCCCTCCGAACTCACGCTGCGCGAGATCCTGGTCGAGGTTCCGACCAGCGATCAGGGCATCAATGTGGCGCAAGACGATGAGGCGCGGGCTGAGGCGGAAAGCCTTCGCAAGCGACTGCTTGCCGGCGAGCCCTTCCCGAGGCTGGCAGCCGATTCGTCGGATGCGCCGTCGAAGGCGAACGGTGGCCTGATTGGCCCGATCAGCCGCGACGAGATCGCCGGGCCCCTGCAGAAGCAGTTCGACGCCATGAAGATTGGCGACATCACCGAGGTCATTCGCACCACCCGCGGCTATCAGATCATCAAGCTCGAATCGCGAACCGAAACGAAGATCCGCACCTTCGATGAAGCACGCAGCGACATCAGCAACAAAGTGGGCGAGTCGAAGATGTCAGGCGAGCGGCTGAAGTATCTGGAGCGGCTGCGCGGGCTGGCGACGATCACCTGGCGCAACGATGAGCTGAAGAAGGCCTACGAGCAGGCCCTGGCGACACGACAACGGACGACGGGATGACCGACGCGTGGTTCGCGTTGTGGACTCGATCGAGGCACGAACAGGTCGTTCGCGAACAACTCGAGCAGCGAAAAATCACAAGCTTCCTGCCCACCGTGACGCGATGGAGCCGGTGGAAGGATCGAAAGAAGCAGATCGATTGGCCGCTCTTTCCCGGCTATTGCTTCGCCCGCTTCGATCCTCACGACAGATTGCCTGTGCTGAAGTGCACTGGCGTGGTCAACATCGTCTCGTTTGAAGGCGAACCAGCGGCGATTCCTGAACAGGAGATCGAGGGCATACGGCAGCTCGTCGAGAGCGATCTGGCGTACGACCCCTGCCCGATGATTCGTGAAGGCATGATGGTTGAAGTGACACATGGGCCACTGAAGGGCCTCGTCGGACGTCTGGTTCGGAAGGGCGCACACGCGCGACTCGTGCTCACCGTGGATCTGATCGGGCAGGCGGTCAGCGTTGAGGTGGACGCGGCAGACGTCCGGGCGTACTGATGAAGATCGGCCACGTTGAACTGGCATCGCCTTACGTTGTCGCCCCGATGGCGGGGATGACCGACACCGCGTTTCGCCGGCTGGTGAAACGTCAGGGCGGGTGTGGC
The DNA here is from genome assembly GCA_013140775.1 of Acidobacteriota bacterium. Lineage (GTDB taxonomy): Bacteria > Acidobacteriota > Vicinamibacteria > Vicinamibacterales > UBA2999 > JABFSA01. The sequence goes on from JABFSA010000070.1 coordinate 13,420, forward strand.
CTGGTCGTGACCGAGATGGTTTCGTCCGAGGGACTCGTCCGAGGGATCGATCGAACGCTCGAGTACGCCGAGTACACCGAGGAAGAACGGCCAGTCTCCATCCAGATATTCGGCGGTGATCCCGCCAAGATGGCTGCTGCTGCACAGATTGTTGAAGGCATGGGCGGGGATATCGTGGACGTCAACATGGGATGTCCGGTGGCTAAGATTGCCAAACACAGCGCCGGCTGCAGCCTCATGCGTCAGCCGGAACACGCGGCGAGCGTCATCGGTGCCATGGCGCGGGCCGTGAAGATCCCTGTGACGGTGAAGATGCGTGCCGGCTGGAACGACAAGACACGCAATGCAGCGGTCCTCGCCAGGATGGTGCAGGACGCGGGAGCTGCCGCCGTGACCATTCATGGTCGAACCGCTGAGCAGTCTTACAGTGGGTTTGCCGACTGGGATCTTGTGGCCCGCGTGGCGGACGATTTGAGTATTCCTGTTTTCGGCAGCGGTGATTGTGTCGAACCGGAGCAGGTGATCGAACGCATGGCTGCGGGCGTGAGCGGCGTGCTCGTGGGCAGGGGCGTTCTACGCAATCCCTGGATCCTTGCGCAAGCGGCGGATCTCGCCGCCGGGCGCCCAGCCCGCACGGTCACCTTGCACGATCGGGGTCAGTTCCTGTGCGACTACATCGAGCTTCTCCTCAACGAGCGCGTTAATGAGGGTGACGGGTTCAGGCACTTCGCACCGAGCAGTGGCGCTGACGGGCGCACAGTGATTGCCACCGGGCGCGATCGATGGGTGATCAACAAGGTCCGGGCGTTGTGTTCCTGGTATTCGAAGGGACTCGAGAGCGGCTCGCACCTCAGGATTCGCGTCAACAGCGCCGTGAGCCTTGCAGAACTGCGCGACATCGTTGACGAGTTCTTCTTCGCCGATCCAGTGGTCGTCTGATCCTGAAATTGTTGCGTCGATCCGGCTGACCGGATTCACTCAGTCGCAGCGCTCGGCTTCAGCCGAGCGAGTCCAGCCGTCCCTTCCTCCAGTTCGAAGTCGTACATCAACGCCTCTTCGAATGCCTCGAAGAAAAGCGATCCCAGACGTTCGTGCGCGGGATGATTGAGATAGGCCTTCAATCCCTCGAGGTCATCAAATTCCAGAATTGCCGCGTACGGATAATTCACGCGCATCAGCGACTCGTAGGGACGCCCATGCGTGACACGGGGGCCGATACGGGCGCGACGAATGGAAGGAATCGTGCGCGTCGCATCTTCGAAGGCCCTGACCAGCCCGATGCGCGCATCAATTCCAAGCTCCGGCTTCGGCCGGAACAGCACCATGTGCGCGATCACGATCGTCGTCGGTCGCGCGGCGGCCCGCCCCCCGGTCGATAGGGACGCTTTGGTCCCGCGAAGGGCTTGCGGTCGCCAGATGTTCGATCGCGCACGGGTTCGTCCGAACGCTTACGGTCACGGAAGTCTTCGTCGCCACCACCTCCCGCAAAGGGCTTCCGGTCTGGTGGGCGCCCGGCGCGCGCGGGGCCACCGAACGGCTTTGCGTCACGTCGCGGCCCATCAAACCGCGGGCGATCGCGCGGCGGACCTGAAAACGATTTTCGATCGCGCGGTGGCCCGCCGAATGGCTTGCGGTCGCGGGGCGCACCGTCCCTCGGAGGTCCGCCGAAGGGCTTCCTGTCGCGGGGCGCTCCGTCCCGTGGGGGCCCACCGAAGGGTTTCCGATCTCGTGGTGCTCCTTCGCGCGGGGGACCGGAGAAGGGTTTGCGGTCGCGGGGTGGTCCTCCAAAGGAGCTGTCGCTCCGCGGGGGTCTCGAACCCCATGGCTTCCGATCCCCGCCGCGGTCGTCACGTGGCCGGTCACCGAAGGGCTTGCGGTCGCGCGGCGCACCGTCCCTCGGAGGTCCGCCGAAGGGTTTCCTGTCGCGCGGCGCTCCGTCCCTGGGCGGTCCACTAAAGGGCCTGCGGTCTCGTGGACCTCCCTCGCGGGGCGGTCCACTAAAGGGCTTGCGGTCTCGTGAACCCCCTTCGCGAGGCGGCCCACCAAAGGGTTTCCGGTCTCGTGGACCTCCCTCGCGGGGTGGCCCACTAAAGGGTTTCCGGTCTCGTGCACCTCCTTCGCGGGGCGGTCCCCCGAAGGGTTTGCGGTCTTGTGGCGTGCCTTCTCGAGGGGGACCGGAGAACGGCTTGCGATCGCGCGGTGGTCCCCCGAAGGATTTGTGTTCGTCACGCGGTCTGAACGGCGGGCGATCCGGGGAGGCTCCACCGAATGGGGCCTTCTGATCCCGATCTTTACCGAAGCGCTCTCGCTTCTCGAATCGCTCTTTCTTCCACCGTTGGTTCCTGTCCTTCTTTGCGTCTTTGAAGGGCTGGCGCGGGTCCCGATGTTCACCGCCAGGTCGCCAGTCGCGTCCTCTTGGTGTCTCGGAGCTTCTGTCGCCGGTCCGTCTCGTCTCAGCCTCGCGTTGAGCTTCTTCCGGAGACGACCACAGGCGCCCTCGAGCGAAGTACTTCATCTCCGCATCGGGATGCTTCTGCTTGAGGCGGTTGAATGTCGGTACAAGCTCTTCCTGTTCGACGGCGCGAAACGCCGTCGGCAGCCCGCCGGCCATGATCGTCCAATACGCGTAGCGTGGTGGCATTACTGAATTGGTCCTATCCGTTTGAGTTTTTCCACGAGGGTGGTGCGCTTGATCTGCAGCAGAGCCGCCGCCTTGTTCCGATTGCCAACGCAGCGCTCGAGTGCGCGATGAATGAGGTCACGCTCGATCGACGCGAGGTACCTCGAGAGATTGATGCCCTCGTCCGGCAGTTCCACGAACGCTGACGGCAGTGCGGATGCACGCGGATGCAGTTCTGGCGGCAAGTCCGCGCTGTCGATCTCGCGTCGGCCTGCACCAAGGGCAACCGCCCGCTCGAGTGCGTTTTCAAGCTGGCGCACATTCCCCGGCCACGAATAGGCCATGAGCGCCCGCATTGCACTCTGTGAGATCTTCACTTCAGCGCCTGGAGCGAATCTGCCGAGGAAGTGCTTGGCGAGCACCGGAATATCGTCACGCCGATCCCGCAACGGAGGGAGCTCGAGCGGAATGACGTTGAGTCGATAGTACAAGTCCTCACGAAATGCTCCGTCCGCGACCATCCGTGACAGCGAGGAGTTGGTGGCCGCGATCACGCGCACGTCCACCTTGACGGTCTGATTGTCGCCCACCCGCTCGAAGTTGCGTTCCTGCAGTACCCGGAGGAGTTTCATCTGCAGCCCGACACTCATCGTGCCCACTTCGTCGAGAAACAAGGTGCCCTTGTGCGCCTGCTCGAACCGCCCCTCGCGCGAACCTACGGCTCCGGTGAAAGCGCCGCGCACATGGCCGAAGAGCTCGGCCTCGAGCAGTGTTTCGGGTATCGCGCTGCAGTTCAGCGCCACGAACTTATGGGCCCGGCGGTCACTGTTGTGATGAATGGCTCGTGCCACCACTTCCTTGCCGGTGCCCGTCTCGCCCGTGATCAGGATCGTGCTGCTCGAACGAGCCACTGTTTCGAGGAGTTGAAACAGCGCACGCATGGGTTGACTGCGTCCGAGAATGCCGCCGAACTGATAGCGCTCCTCGAGCTGCGAACGGAGATAGGCGTTCTCCGTTGCGAGCCGGCGCTGCTCCAGTGCCTTGTGCAGGACGTGCATCAGCTCGTCGAACTGGAAGGGCTTTGTGACGAAATCTGCGACGCCCTGCTTGCCGGCGTCCAGGGCATCCTTGAAGTTTCCGTACCCGGTAATCACGATGGCGACGATGGCCGGGTAGCGGCCAACGGAGGCATTGACCACCTGCCTCCCGTCTACCCCGGGCAGGCGCAGGTCGGTGACGAGGATGTCAAAGGCAAACTGCTCGAGCAGTTCCAGCGCTTTTTCACCGGTTTCAGCCTCGACAACCTCGAATCCCCGCTCCCTGAGCCGGGCCGCGGTAACCGTCCGCAGGGCGCCTTCGTCGTCGACCAGCAGGAGGTGGGGGGTAGGCTGGGACATCGAGCGCCAACATGTTGACACAGAACAACAGGAGGGGCGGATCTACCGGATTCCGTTGCGGAGCCGATAGAGCATTTTGTAGAGAAAGGGGTGCCCGCGGAGTGACCGGGGGCCAAACGAGAATCAACTATGGATCGCCAGACTTTGTCCATCATGAAAGCGTGCGAAGCAGTCGGCGTCAGCCGCCGCACGATATACAACTGGATCGCCGCCGGGAAAGTGGAATACGTGCGAACCGCCGGTGGATCGATCCGCATCTTCGCCGACACGCTGTGGCGGGACGCCACCCCAGCCACGAGCGCCGCGACGACGGGCGCCGCGAGTCCGATGGGACACGTGTGAGTCTCGCTTCGCACCCTGGTGACACCCAGGTGAGCGAACATCGAGCGTCGGACGAGCTGAGCCGCCTGTTTCACAGGCTGAACAACCAGCTCGGTATCGTCCTGGCTCACGCGGAAATGCTCGAGGAGAAGGCCGTCGACGAGACCCATCGTCAGCACGCCGCACGAGTGGTCTCGAGCGTCCTTGACGCGCTCGGCACCTCCCGGGACATCCGACGTCTGTCCGATACGGTTACCCCCTAACCGACGGGCCGCGAGGCCACTCACTCGACGCTCGTTGGGTTCCGAATCGGGACAAACAAGTCCCAATCACTCAGGTCGGATCCATAACCGGGACACAAAGACGAAATTTGTGATCGCGCCAGTCAAATTTTTGGCGACGCGCCGATTCGGAATCGTCAAAGAACTGACGATCTAAGCAATTCTGCACGCGGTTTCACGGTGCGCTCCACGGCGCTCTTCCCGGAAACAAGTGCATAACTGTCACATAGTTACCAGCACTTAGGCCCGCAAAATATCGCTCCCTGAGCGGCTCCGGTCGCAGGTGGTACCCGAGTTGCCTAGGACTGCGTCGGAGGTTACAGAATCATGCGTGCCCACGTTAAAGCAAATCCGCGAGTTGTTGCCTGCATACCCTTTGTTGAACAGCTTGCCCGTCGGGTCGCGGCCACCATGCCGCACTCGATCGACATTGGCGATCTCGTTCAGGACGGTGTGATTGGCTTGATCGACGCAGCTCGCCGGTTTGACGAGGGGCGCGGCATCAAGTTCGAAACCTTCGCCGAGCGGCGCATTCGCGGGGCGATGATCGATGCCCTCCGGAAGGATGCCTGGCCGCGAGGCGTTCGTCGCCAGCGTCGCGAACTGGAGGCCGCCCGGGAGGAACTCCGGCGCGAGCTGGGATGCGAGCCGTCTCTGGCGGATCTGGCTGCCAAGGTTGGTTCCGACGAGAAGCGGTTGGGCCGGACGATTGTCCGGATCAACGCGATTGAGTCGACATCGCCTCTGGCCAACAACGATCGCGTCGACGAGTCCTCACTCCCGCAAGCCCTGGTACCCTCCGAACCCGAACAACCCGACACCGCTTACGAACGAGCCGAGACGAGAGATCGCGTGCTGCAGGCCATCGCCTCGCTGCCCCCGCGTGAGCAGAAGGTCATCAGCCTGTACTACTACGGCGAAGTCACCATGAAGCAGATCGGCGCGGAGATTGGCGTGAACGAATCGCGCGTGTCGCAGCTCCATGCGCGAGCCGTTCGCCGGCTTCGCGACGCGCTCAGCGCAATTGTGCCGCCGGCCGAAGCCGCGAACGTCATGCGCACCACGCTTCTCGCGTTCCGTCAGAAACCGCAGATGGCGAAAGCCACGTGGGAGAGCCAGTCGGCTGCGACGCCAGCGTCAGCTGTGGTTGTGGCCTATCCGAGTGTTTCGCGGACTGCGCGGAGCAAGTCACCGAGCCTGAACGGCTTGGCGAGCCAGCGGCAGCCGCTGTCTTCGAGGAAGCGTTCGGCATCAGTGCCGGCGACGTCGCCGGTGACGAAGATGACGCGGCGCGCCAATGCAGGCGTGGTGGCCGCGATCGCGCGATAGAGCGTCATTCCGTCCACCCGAGGCATCTTCAGGTCGCAGACGACGACATCGTAGGAGTTCTGTCTGAGGCGCGAAAGCGCCTCTTCGCCGTCGGCTGCGTGATCCACGACCAGGCCGGACGCCACGAGCGACTCCGCAACGACCGCCGCGAGTGAGCGCTCGTCTTCCACGAGCAATACCCGTGCACCCTGTACGGCTTCCATCGACACGCCAGCCGAGACTTTCGGGACACTGCGCTCGTCGCCGCTGACGGGCAACTCCACAACGAACGTTGCGCCATGTCCGGGCGTTGAACTGACCCGGATGCGCCCGCCGTGTTCCTGGACGATCGCGTAAGCGACCGCCAGCCCGAGACCTGTCCCGTGTCCAACCTCTTTCGTCGTGAAGAAGGGGTCGAAGATCTTGCTCTGAATCTCACTCGGGATCCCCGGGCCGTTGTCCGTGACCTCCAGCGAGACGGCATCACGTTCAACATCGACCCACGTGCGAACGACGAGGTTACCGTTGTCGCCCATCGAGAGCATTGCCTGCTCGGCGTTCGTCAAAAGGTTGAGCAGCACTTGCGTGAGCTGGTGAGCGTCGGCGAGGACCGGCGGTAGACCCGAAGCAAGAGCCGTGTTGATCGTGATACGCGTCGGGACCTGGTCATACGTGCGTCTCGCCAGGGTGTCGCTCACGATCTGGTTGAGATCGATCATCGCGCGTGTCGAACGGCGCTTGCGAGCAAAGGTCAACAGATTGCGGACGATTCTCGCTGCGCGTTCCGCCTCGCCAAGAATCACTTCGATCCCCGACCGGACACCCTCATCAAGCGGCTTTGTCGACAATCGCTCCGCCCAGCTCAGGATCGTTGCCAGCGGATTGTTGAGCTCGTGGGCGACACCTGAAATGGTCTGCCCGAGCGCCGCCATCTTTTCCGCCTGGATGAGCTGCTGGTAGAGGTCCCTGGACTGGTCGTCCATTCGCCGGCGGGCGCTGATGTCGCGAATCAAGGCCTCGACGCGCAGACCCCCGCGGCTTTTGCCCTGCGATCGTGCCGTGACTTCGACCCACATCGGCGAGCCGTCGAAACGTCGCAGACGCAGCAGGTAGTCGGTGAGGGATCCCTCGACGGCGAGCCGGTCCAGGAATGGCGCGCGGGCCATCGGGTCGGCGAACCGCTCGGGCGCGAACGGTGCAACTTCAGATTCGGGTGTGTCCGCGGGGTAGCCGAAGATCGTTTTCAGCGCCGGGTTGGCGGCGTGTGTCGATCCACCAGCTCCTTCGGTTCCTGGCTTGATGATTCCGACGAAGGCGCCTTCGCGGACGGATTCGACGAGTCTGGCCAGCGCCGCGGTATGCCGGCTGCGCGAGGCGACCCGCTTCCGTGACCCGGTCCGGATCGCCTTACTCCGTGCCACCACCCCGAGGACCGAGGGCAAAGGTCATGGTTCCACCCACGACAACGCGGCCGTTCACGCGCGCGAAGCCGTCGAGCTGGCCGACGCGGCTGCGGAGGCGTTTCACCTGCGCCTCGATGACCACCACGTCTCCCGGACGCACCGGGCCGCGGAATCGCACGCGCTCGATGCCCATGAGAAAGATCAGTTTTTCGCGATTCTCGGGCTTCGACAGGATCAGAATCGCTCCAACCTGGGCGATCGCCTCCGTCAGGATTGTTGGAGGCAACGCGGGGAGCTCTCCTGCCTGATGCGCCAGACAGGGCTCGTTGCGCGAAATGTTCTTGATGCCGACGATTCGCTTGTCGGGCTCGAGCTCCGTAATCCGATCGACGAGCAGAAACGGATAGCGGTGGGGCAGGATCCGCTCGATGACGCTGTAGTCGAGCGGAAGTGTCAACGTGTCCATCAGAGGCGTCCAGTATAATCCGTCCACTGCGAGCCCATGAGCGCGCCTTCCGTACGTCCACCTTCCGATACCGAACTCCTTTCGACACTGTTCGACCTGGGTCGAGAGGTGATGTCCGTACTCGATCTCGAGGAGCTCCTCGCCAAGATCCCGCAACTCATCGCGCGGCTCACGCGTTTCAACGCGTTTTCGGTGTACCTGCTCGATGAGGCACGCCAGGAGCTGACGATTGCTTACGCTGTCGGATATCCCGAGGGTGTCACGGGCACCCTTCGTCTCCAGGTCGGACAGGGTGTCGTAGGAGCCGCCGTCGAAGAAGGCCGGCCGATTCTGGTGAACGACATTCGGCTCGAGCCGCGGTACCAGGGACCGCTGAGAAACATGTTGTCCCAGCTCGCCGTGCCGATGCGCCGCAAAGGCAAGGTTATCGGGGCGCTGAATCTGCTGAACGAGGTTGCCGGCGCGTTCACCACGCAGGACGAAGCGTTGCTGCGGCAGTTTGCGGCCCACGTCGCGGTGGCGATTGAGAACGCGCGGCTCTTCAAGTCTGAACGGCAGTATGTCGACACGCTCGAAACGCTCGCCGAGATCGGCCGCGAGATGTCGTCCATCCTCGACCTGGACGTTCTTCTGACGCGGATTGCGAGCCTCACCAAACGTCTCATCGACTACCGGACGTTCGGCATTCTGCTGCTCAACGAAGCCACACAGAACCTCGAGATGAAGTTCGCGGTTCGATACGGAGAGGACGCGACCTCGAAGAGTGTGAAGGTCGGGAAGGGCCTTGTCGGATGGGCGGCTCTGCACAAGGAGCCCGTGCTCGTCGCCGACGTGTCGCAGGACTCGCGCTACCTCCACCTGGTGCCGGACGCGCGATCAGAGCTGGTGATTCCGATGCTGATCAAGGATCGGTGCATCGGTGTGTTCGACCTCGAAAGTCCCGAGCTCAACGCGTTTACCAAAGAGCACACGGAACTGCTGACCCTTCTCGCCAGCCAGGCTGCCGTCGCCGTCGAGAACGCCAGACTCTATGACGAGGTACGGCGCCGCGAAGAGCGTATCGACAAAGAGCTGAGGTTCGCGCAACGCGTGCAGATGGCCCTGATGCCCGCGGAACCGCCCGCGCTTCGCCGCGCACAGGTCGCCGGCCGATTTGAACCTGCGCGCGAGCTTGGAGGCGACCTGCACGACTTTCTCGTCCCCGCGAAAGACACGCTGGTGGTGGCGGTGGGAGACGTCTCCGGCAAGGGCGCGCCTGCTGCGCTGTACGGGGCTTTTGCGGCAGAGCTCGTGCGGTCACGAACGTTGCGCCGCCGCTACACGCCGGAGCGATTCAGCGTGTCTGGCGTTCTGCAGTCGATGAACAGCATCCTGCACGAACGGCAGCTGGAGGAGTACTACTGCACGCTGTGCTACGCGCTCTTCGACTTCACGCGGCAGGATCTAACGCTCTCGAACTCCGGTCTGCCATATCCGATACGGTGCTCAGGTGAAGAGTGCGGCCAGATCGAACTGCCCGGCGTTCCGCTGGGCTCCTTTCCAGGAATTACCTACGACGAGATCACCCTGCCTCTGCACGACGGCGATCTGTTCGTGTTTTGCACCGACGGCATCTACGAGACCCTGAACGATCAGCGGGTGGAGTTTGGCACGCAGCGCGCCTGCGACGTCGTTCGCGCCCACCGTACAGAGTCGGCGCGCGACATTGTGACCGCGATCTTCGATGCCACCAGCGACTTCCGCGGCTCTTCGTCACAGGACGACGACATGACAGCCGTCGTCGTAAAAATCACGTCCAGCAAGTGAAAGGCCCGGCTCCCCTCGACTCCGCTCGGGGCAGGAAAGCCGGCCCCCACGAAGAGCCCGAAGTAGCCACTTAAGGACCTTCGATCCCTTCGTTGCTTCGTGGTTATTCGTGACCCGTAGTAAGAGGGGAAAACCAGCCTGGTGCCTCAGGTGAGCCGAGGAAGAGTGCCGGCGGGGCGCCGCAAGTGGCCGAGGTCTTTGCGGGGTCCGGCTTTCCTGCCCCGAGCGGAGTCGAGGAGAGCCGGACCATCACAATCTAGAACCGCTGTGACAATGAAAGCGTCACCCGGCTGAGGGTCACGTCGTCACGCCGCCAGAACTGGCGCTCGTAGTTGGCCACTATTGAGGTCAGGATCGGCAGGTTGACGCGAATCCCGCCGGAGAGTGTCTGGGCCCGGAAGTCTCCAATCCGATCGATCGCAAAGTCCTCGAAGCTCTCGACACCGACAGCGTAGCCGCCCTGGAGCGAGAACCGGGGAGTGATGCGGTAAGCCGGACGCACATGGAGGCTCTGGCCTGCTTCCATCGAGACAAGTGTTCCAATGTCGGTGAACGAAAGGGCATAGCGCAGGCCGAGTGACAAGCGGTCCGTCGCCATCCAGTCCACGGCTGGAGAGATGAAGGTCGTGCTCGCGCCGTTGAACGTGAAGTGCCGAAGGGTGCCGATCCAGAGGGCGTTCTTGTAGCTGTGCTCGACCTCACCAAGGAAGTCGCCCTCCGGCAGCACGACGTTGTCTGGTCCGATGAGAACCTGACCTCGCAGCAGGGTCTCCGGTTTCACACGCCACTCGAGACCACCACCACCGCGCTGCTCATCAAGCGCGAACTTTCGCTGTACCTGGCCACGACCGATGATGCGCAGGGCATCGGAGACGCGGATATTCAGAGCAATGTCACCACCGCGGGTGTCAGGGCTCGCGTCATCGAACAACTCGCTGACACCGCGTACCTCTATACGGCTCAGGTGAGACAGTCGTGCGGCTTCAAGGGTCTGCTGGCGGCGAGGTGTGGGCGCGGCGTCCAACGCGCGCTCGAAATACCTGATGGCTTCGCTCGACCGCCCCTGCTGCTCGCGTGCACGCCCAGTCAGGTTCAGCACCTCGTCGTTTGACGGGGCGAGTTTCGCGGCGCGGTCGAGCATCTCGAGGGCGAGCTCCGGTTCGTACCGTGCAATCAACGCGGCCGCGACTCCGGTCATGGCTTCGACGCTGTTCGGATCCTCGAGAAGGACACTGCGGTACACCGGTTCGGCGAGGTTCTGATGACCCATTCGGGCGTGAAGCCGCGCGATCCACAGGCGAGCCACCTGATCGGATGGATTCGCGGCAGCGAGGCGCTGGAACGCGGCCAGAGCTTCAGCATCCCGGCCTTCGTCCGCAACCCTGGCGGCTTCGGCGTGAGTCAGGACCTTCGGCGCCTGCCCCGCTTCTGCGAGAGGGGTCAGCGCGAACAATGCGGCGAGCAAAATTGGGAAGAACATCAACACACCTCAACGTGTCCAGAGAGCTGTCCGGCTGATTCTGGGTGTCGGCTCGGGGGGCCGAACGCTGTAGGTGAGACGGGCTCTCGGAAGGACGCCTAGGCCGACTGGGCCTGGGCTTCAGGTCCATGCCCTGACTTCGAGTCCGGGAGGGCCTCTGCCGGCGCAGCCGCAGGGGTCGGGACGACGGTCGCCAGCTGCGCGGCGATCAGGGCCGCCGCCGCATGGGTTTCTGGATCATGCTCGCGACCCTGACCCAGTTCGAGCGCGAGTACCCCGACGCATCCATCGACGCCGAGCAATGGGACCGCAATCGCCCCGCTTGAACCGTCGATCCCGGTCACGATGGTGCGCTGGGCGGTTCGCCACGCGGCTGCCGCCGCCGTATCGTCCGTGCGAAGCGCAGGTTGAAGCCGGGACATGATCTGCGCGGAATAGCCGTGTCCGATCAACGGCAGAAGGCGGTCGCCGACGCCTACCCACAGGATCAGGCCAGACGCGCTGAGCGCTCGAGCCGAACGTCCAAGCAGTTCAGGGAGCGCGTCTGTTGCCGTCATTCGCGAAAGGTCGGTGCACAGGAGCGCGAGTGACGCGAGATCAATGGTGCGACTGACCTGCGTCGCCTCAATGGGTGCGGATTCTCCGCGTATTTCCTGATCAGGAGCGACCGAGACAGGCTCGATTGGATGGGATTGCGGGACGCTGGTGCGTGGCGTCAGCGCGAGCACGCCGCTCAAGAGGAGCGCTGCTGCCACGCCAACGGTGATCCATTTCATTTCGGAGACCAGGCTCAGCTCGGCCCAGAGTCGGGAGTGCGCGGCAGCATCGAGCCCCTGGGTTGCGGTGACGAGGCTCGAAACCGATCGACGGTCGAGCTCCACCAAAACGAAGGCGGCTGCAACCGTACTGGCGAGGAGCAGCAACAGCAGAGTGATCCGTACGCCTCGCCTGTGCATCCCGCAACAGAATAGCACCGCCCGTCAGAGCGGTACCCACTCAGAAGCGCACGACGGCTCCGAGATGGAGACGTGTGAGCCAGGCGTTGGGATCGGTTGGTCTCTCCAGGAACAGTCGCTTTGTAAAGTGGACGGTCGTATCGATGCTGAAGCCGGTTTTCAGGACGTACGACGTCTCGAGAATATGCGAGCGGACGTTGGTGCCGGGAAGGTCGCTGTGGACAAATGCGGAGGGTGTGACGTCCTGTTCCGACCATCCGTGCACGTATTCTGCGCTCCATGTGCCGGTCGCCCGCGGAGCACCGTAGGCCACCTCGAACCACAACCCGGAGTCGCGGTCGGTCGTGGCCTGCGTGTTCCGGGCGAACTCGAAGAGCAGTCGTAGCGGATATGCGGCGCGGCTCGTGCGCAGCGTGCCCTCGGCGATGAGATCGACCACGTTGAATTGCGACGCGTAACCGATGACGGTCCCCGTGGGTCCCCGGCGAACGGAATTGGTCAGGATGCTTGCGAGTGGACCACCCGCACTCGCCACGGCGATCTGATCTTCGTTGCCCCATGAGTAGTTGGCCGCCGAGAGCAGAACGTTGTGGCGGCCGACGGCGACGTTGACCTCTCCTGCGCCGCCAAGCATGTACGAGTCCTCCGACACCGAGCGCTCGTTGAGGGCTGTCTGGAGTCCGATGAGGGTGACTTCGGTGCCCTCCCGTGGCTTCCATGACACCTGTTCCCAGCCACCCTCGAAATTCAGATCGTCATCGAACACAAGCTGCGTCGTCGTCTGGGGGGCGTTGAACTTGCCAAGCCCGAGCGTGAGTGCCGACGCCGCCTTGGGGTTGTAGGCGACGTAGGCCCGGTCCAGGCTGATGGGCTTTGGCTGGAAGAAGTCAGTGAAGGTCTGGTTGGTGGACACCGGCGTGCCCGGGTCGCCGCTTGCGATCTGGATATGAAGGCCCGCGTCTTCGTTGATCTCGGTGTCGAGGCGCACTCGAAGACGGAGACGAACGCGGTTTCGCGTCTGTGTGTCGTCCTGGTAGAAGCCTTCGTATCGAGACCTGAAGTCACCGCCGAATCGAATTCGTTCGTACCAGGGGGCCGGTGCGGCCGCGGTCTGGGCGAAAGCGGTGTTCCAGGGAGTGAGGATCAGCAGTGAGAGCAGCAGGTGCCGGCGCATCCCTTTACATGTACGACGGTAAGGTTTCCGACTGGTATCGGCTATGTAACGTTTGCGTTAAGAGCGTGAATCAGTAGACGGGGAGATACGGCGTGAGCCACTGGGCGATGATCGTGAAGCGATTGGTGAAAATCAGCACGCCAATGAGCACGAGCAGCACGCCCGAAACCACTTCAATCTTGTGGTAGTGGCGACGAATCTTTGCGAAGGCCACGAAGAAGCGGTTGATGGCCAGGGCGGTCGCAAAGAAAGGCACGCCCAGGCCGAGAGAGTACGCCAGCAACAGCCGAACGCCGTCGCCGACGGTGTCCTGCGCCGCGGCGATGGCCAGAATGCCGGCAAGAATCGGCCCGATGCATGGTGTCCACCCGAACGCGAACGCGATACCGACAAGCATCGCGCCGAAGAATCCGGCGGGTCGCCGGTTTGTCTGGACGCGTTTGTCCTGGTAGAGCCATTCGATGCGGAAAACGCCCATCGTGTGGAGGCCGAACACGATGATGATGGCGCCGGCAATCTTGCCGAGGATGGTCAGCCTCGACATCAGAAACTGACCGATGAAACTGGCAGAGGCGCCGAGCGACACGAACACGATCGAGAAACCCAGGATGAACGCCAGAGAGGCAACGGCCACCCGTCGCCGCGTATCGGAAGACGCCGCGCTCGCTGCCTCGCCGGTACCCGCTTTCAGATCATCGAGCGAGAGGCCTGAGACGTACGAGAGATAGCCCGGGATGAGGGGAAGAACACAGGGAGAGATGAAAGACAGCAGGCCCGCTCCAAACGCCGCGAGCAGGGTGACGTTCTCTTCCATCTAGCCCACAGGCTTGAGGGGTATCACTGCTATCGGCGCGGGTATGCCTTCCATCTGGACCGAGTGGCCCTTCACTGGCGGCAGGTCCTGATACAGGAAGTCCCACTTCCATCGTTCGGAAGGATTCGAAGCCTGGAGCCAGTTACGTGCCGGAACGGGCCTCGTAAAGACCTGTCGGTCGGCCTCTGCGTACGGCGTGCCGGGCATTGCAGCCGCCAGCGTCCGGCGAACATCCTCGGCGCTGTCGTACGGGAGCGTCAGCCCAAGTGAGCGCCCCAGATTCACCAGGATTCGCCAATCGTCGAGTGCCTCTCCGGGAGGGGCCACCGCCAGGGAGGCGGCCTGAAGCCGGCCCTGGTCGTTTACGTACATCGCATCCTTCTCGACGTAGGCGGCGCCCGCAAGAACGATGTCGGCTGCCGCGGCGAGCTCGGTCATGAGCACGCCCTGGACCACCAGCAACGGCAGTGTTCCATTCTGTCGGGCAGCGATCAGCCACGATACGTCACCGAGTGAGCCATCCGGACCAGGGTCGATGACGTAGACAGCCTTTACCTGGCCATTCTCTACGGCTGCGCGCAGGCGCGAGAGGTCGGGCGCTCCCTCATTGCCTGCTCCCACGTGGAATCCAAGGTCGCGGGCGCCATTGATGTTCGGCGCGTTGGCCTTTGAGACCTTGAGTTTCGCGCCGTCGGGCTGGGGCTTCTCACTGGAGGTCCACGTCACAGTGGTGGCGGCCATTCCGTCGTTGCCAAGCACGCCATCGAGCAACTGTTTCAGCACGAAGAACTCTTCGACGGACGCATGCGCAGATACGAGGAACTGCACCGCCGACGTTCCGGTTGTACCCGCTGCCTGCAATCGATCTCGCAGCCGTGACTGGACGTCGTGCCAGGCGCTCGGTTCGAGTGCCGCGCCGTTGCGCAGCATCGGGCGCCGCAGGCGCTGGTCGCCTTCAATCCAGTGGTAGTTGAACCGACCGATGTCGCACATCCAGTAGCCGTTGACGTCGGGGTTGTAGCGCGGGGTCATGCGAATGAGACGCGAACCCTTGGCCCACTCCGGTTTGCCTTTCAGCCAGGCGCTGGTGTTGCAACCCTTCGAGCAGAATGTGCACACGGTATCGACGACGGCGGGGTTGTCCCAGGGGCGGCTCTTGAACCGGTAGTCTCGTGTGAGGATGGCGCCAACCGGGCAGACGTCCATGAGGTTTCCGGAGAGCAGCGAATGGACGCCCTGCTCCTGGAAGGTCGCAATCTCGCTGCCGTGCCCGCGATCGACGATCCCGATCTGCGCGTCGCCGTCGATTTCCTTCATGAACCGGACGCATCGCGTACACAGGATGCAGCGATTTCTGTTCAACATCAGCGTCGGGCCGAAATCCACGTCCGCTTTCACGCCCTCGCCGTCGAAGACCCTTCGCGGGAAATCCATCCGGCTTTCAGCGGGACCGAAAGTGTAGGAAAAGTCCTGCAGCGGGCACTCGCCGCCTTTGTCACAGACCGGGCAGTCGAGCGGGTGGTTCACCAGCAGGAACTCGAACACGCCGGCGCGCGCTTCCACGACGTCGGGCGCCTGGGTATGGACGACCATCCCGTCGGTGCAGACCGTCGAACATGACGTCTGCAGCTTGGGCATCTTGTCGATCTTGACGATGCAGACGCGGCAGGAGCCGTCGATGCTGATGCCCGGGTGGTAGCAGTAATAGGGGACGGAGATCCCGGCCTCGATCGCTGCCTGCAGCACGGTGCGTCCCTTGGGAACCGCGATCGGACGGCCGTCTATCGTCAGCGTGACCGTTTCCATAACCCGCCGATCATATCAACTTTGAACCGTTGCTCGGCTAAAGCCGGGCCGTGATATCGCCGCTCAGACTTCCACGAGAGGCAGCTTGTGCTCCTCGCACAGGGCAAACACGTCGATGTCCTTTGTGCGGGTCGTGCCGAGCCTGTCCACCCAGGCACGGTAGGCCTGGTGCGCCTTGAGGCCCGGGATCGACGGGGCCAGGTCGTTGCGGAGGAAGAATGCGTTGACACCTTTCTCTTCGCAGATGACGAGCCGGTAGCCCTTTCTGGCCGCCACCTTCTCGATCGCCGTCAGCGATGCGCCCGAGTAGCCCTTCGGGCGCGAATCTGGCGGCGGTACGTTCGGCAAGGTGACCGAGCGTCGTGGGCCGAAGAGCGAGTTGTATTCCATGATCAGCACTCTCGGCGAGCACGCCTCGAGCGCGTCGAGCAGCCAGTAGTCGCAGCTGTCGATGTCGATGGACATCAGGTCAATCTCGCCCGTCATGCCGTTGTCGCGCAGCAGATCGTTGATGTTCTCGGACGTCACGAAGCTGCGGACAAACTTGACCTGGGGATTGGAGCTGAGCAGGTTTCGCAGGTTACGAAGTGCGCCGCTGCTGGCATCGACCATCAGGCCCTTCCAACCCAGATCGAACGCAAGGACCGCCGAGTTCCCGCCAGTGCCTCCGCTCCCAATCTCGACAAACGTCCGGTTCGTGATCCCGGCCGCCTTCAGGAGCGCAATCGCGAGTCCGTCTTCTTCGTTCTGGGAACGGAGGCGGAAACGCCGCAAGGCGAGACTTCTATCGGACGGAAGGTCTGAGTCGGCAAGGTAAGCGTCACGAACGAGCGCTTCGAGCTGTACCCGGAAGATCGCGCGCCACTTGGCGTCCTGCTTCTGCCGCGCGGCCAGATCGTCTACGACGCGTGTCAGATGGTCGAGCTTCTGCTGTGTATTGGAACGGATGAATCGTTCGTAGAGCTTGCGAGCCGACATCCAGGCGAGGTCAACGAATGTGCGGGGCTGACCCGCTGCGGGCGGCGTCTTCAAAGTGTGCACATTCTACTGCGGGAGCTCATCGCGGCCCGGCCACAGAGTCGTGTCCGGCTTCAGCCCGACGAATCAGTTCCGCAGCCAGTCCACCGGCGCCGGCCCGAGCACGTCGAGCCCGCGCTTCCACACAAACTGCCGCGTCTGCCAGTCGTACACACGTCGATCACCTTCCAGCGCAATCGCATCCGCGAATTCGTCGGTGGGCAGACATCCGTTGAGAAGGTAGCGCAGCCGGCCACGCGCGTCGGCATCGCCAGCCTCGGCCAGAGGAAGCAGCGCAGCATCATGATCCGCCAGCTGACAGTCTGTGGGATGCCGTTCGGCCCCGTCGAGAATCGTGACCCGATAGACCAGATTGGTGGCGCGTTCGAACTCGTACGCATTCGCATACGTCGCGGAATACATGTCGTAGGCAGACAGCATCGGCCTCGCCTCGACGTGAAAGGACGACATCACGCACTGCTGGACCAGGAGGGTCACTGCAACGGCTGTCTGAAACCACGTGAGGCCGAGCGGTTCCTGATGTGCGGCGACCACTGGACGATGGGCCGGCCATCGCATGTGCTGCCAGGGAAGGAACGACATCGCGAGGATCCACCACCCCCACCAGAAGACGCCCTGGAAGAGCGCGAACCCCGCAAGCAGTGAGAGCGCTGCGATGCCAAGCAGGCTCACGTAGGACGCAGATCGGGAAAACGCTGCGGTGATGACGACGGTTTCGACGATGACCGCGACGGCCGACACGAACACGGCGATCGCAGGGGACTCTGTGATACGCGGACCCCATGTGACCAGCGCATCATCGAGATCGCTGACCCAGTAGTACTTCACGGTGCCGTTCAGCACCCACGCGAGACCGTTGCCGACCTTTGACCACGCCGCCGCCAGAAAGGTAATTCCCAGCACCAGTCGAGGAATCCAGATCGCGTAGCCATATCGCTGCGCCGACACGAGAGGTGCAGGCTTCTTCCAGATTCGTCTTGCGAGCGCGTCGATGCTCCAGGCGTCGGACCAGCGAGCCGCCAGCAGGCACACCATCGTGATCGAGAGCGATGCCACCGCATGCGATGAGGTGTTGAGTGTCAGGACGCATGCCCAGAGGAGGACGCCGCCGACGAAGCAGGCGTAGCTGATGGGTGTCAGGGCGCCTGCGATGAAAAGCCCACCGGAACCGATGAGCCACTCATCCAGGTTGGCTGGAATCGCCGGATGTTCGGCCATCCACCGGACCACCATGCCGTAGAGGCCTCCCGCGGTTTCAATTTCGTACGACTGGATCAGTCTCGTGTCCAACGGCTTGGCGGTGACGTACCACAGCACGCAGGAACCAAACACCACGCGAAACACAGCGACGCTATATGGCGTCGCGAGGGGCACCCCGCGTCTGAGGAATGCACCCAGCTGCGTCACGAGGTCCCGGAGCGCTGTTCCAGGGTTGGAACGAATGCTTTCAAGGGCGACTGACGCGGCCGCCGGAAGGAGCGGTGAACGGATCGTGCTCATGACGAGGAACACGGCTCCAACGAGTGCGAAAAGATACGCGATCAGTCTCGACCCGCGAGCCATCCAAGGCGCGACAATCAAACCGCCTCGCCGTGGCGACAGGGGAAGCGATCGATCGAGTTGTGCGGTACTGGCGTTGATCCCGTCAACGCGAGCCACGGCCTCGTGTCCGATCAGCGCACGCAGTACGTTCGGCGACGCGGACGGGGGTGCATAGCCCCAGGTGCCGTCCTCGAGTTCGCTCGGATCTGTCAGTTGAAAGCGTCGTTCGAGCTCAACGCGTTCCGAAGGGGGAATATCTCGCCAGGCGACACGGATGATGGGAGAAGGAGAACCAAAAACAACGGGGATCGCCGCCAGAATGGCGAGCGACACGACGAGGCAGGCGATTGCCCGGAGCAGCACCTGCTTCCACCCTGCCATGACCGCTCATCCTATCAACTTTGTCGCGAGGCTCAGGAGGTGTCCGCGTCAATCGGCGTCGAAGCGCGCGATGGCTGCGTAGTCGCGATTGATCTGTACCTGACGCGCAGTTCCCCTTGTCTCGGTCTTCCACTCCGTGATTCGCTCGGTGAGAATCACGGTCTCTTCCCGAACGCGGCCGTCGGTCTGGGTGATGGAGATCGTCACCGGGAGATCGAAGAGCTGCTCGGTGGTCTGCTCAAAGCGGACGGTCACCGACCCTGGTTCGATCGTCCGCCGGTACTTGATCCGCGGAAGATCCGTTCCCTGAATCCATTGATCGAAGAACTGGCCGAGCGCCCGGCCTGACACCGACTCGAAGGTACGGCGCAGCGCCTCGGTGTTGGCCTTTTGAAACTTCTGTTCGACGTAGAACTGTCGCAGTGCTGCGAAGAACGCCTCGTCTCCGACCAGCCGGCGGAGCATGTGCAACACCGCGGCACCCTTGTTGTAAACCACCGCGCGGAAGACACGCGGCTGCGACCTGATGTGGCCGAGCCGGTACCCGAGGCTGACCGGGCCTTCGTCGGATTCCGCGATTGCCCAGCGGTTGAACTGCCGCAGCATGTCGCGAAACACTCGCTCGCCGTGCGCCTGTCGCGCGTAGAGCGCTGCAAAGTACTGCGCGAAGCCCTCGCTGAGCCATTGCTCGTGGTAGTTGCGCCATCCAACGGCTTGCCCCCACCACTGGTGTGCCAGTTCATGGGAGAGGAAATATTCGGGAAAGCCTGCGAAGGCGGCGGGATCGTCGCGCCATGTCAGCCGTCCCCCCGGAGGAGGACTGTTCAGGACCGCGAAGAACCCCGGGCTGTGGCCACCTGGCAATTCGTGCTCGACGACCGCAACCGTGGCCGATCGAAAGGGCGCCTCGCCAAGGGTCTGCGCGTAGAACCGCATGATCGCTTCGAAGTCGCCCAGCAGGTCACGGCCGGCGTTCTGCTGACGCGGGTTCGCTTCAATCGTCAGGCGCATCGGCCGCAAGCCACCTGGTTCTTTGGGGTCCGTGACGTCGATCGTTGACTCCGCCACACGCACGAAGCGGCTCACCACGAAGGCCAGATATCGAAGCGGCTCACGCGCCGTAAAGACAAACGCTCTCCCGTTCGGGAGCGTGATGAGATCGCGCAGCGTCACGTCGGTTTCACGTCTGGGCTCGCCGCTGGCGACGGCGGAGTATCCGTCCGGAACGGTGATACGGATGGTGGCCGTGGCGAAGTCGGCGTTCGGATTCTGCGGATACCAGAAAGACCGGTTGCTCAGAAGCAGGTTCGGCTCGAAGTTCATGAGCGGATCGCTACCAACGCTGACCTCTCCGGTCTGCAGCGTTTCGTCTTCGATTTCCTGCGCGGTCACGGGTCCTCGGTACGACACGACGAGAGAAATCTCCGAATCCTGGCTGACCTCGACTGGAAGGCTCACGATGACGCTGTTCTGTCCGCGGATACGAAGATGCAGCAGACGGCCGTACTCAGGACTCGTGACCGACGTCACCACGAGGTCGTCCGCAAGACGCAGCATGACCGACGAGATCGATGCCGTCTGCACACGGAGCCGCAGTCGCACCCGGCCGTCGATGTTCCGCAGGAGCGGCAACACCGTCGCGTCGATGCTGTAGTCGAGCATGTCGTAGTCCCGGCGCTCGTCGTCGTTGTCGATCGCGCTCAACGCGGCGATCCGCTGAGGAGATGGATACAACGCGATGGTCCGTTGGCGTTCGCGCTCGAAGAGCGTGACGTCCTCGGCCTGCGACAGCGATCGCAAGTACGTGAGCTCGCCATACCGTCTCGTACGGACCTCCGCCAGGAAGTCCTCTGGCTGGGGAAGGAGATACCACGGCTCGTCGCTCAATCCGCTCAAGTCCAGGCTGAACGACTTGGGACTGTCGCGTTCGAACAGTTCCTGTGCGCGTCGCAGCTGTCGGGGGTCGGGCGGCGCCGGCGTGAGGCGATCGGTCGTGACGCGCTGTTCGTACTGCGAAGGATGCAGCCGGATGAACGCCGCGTCGAACTGAGTATCGAGCGAGCTGTCCCCGGCAAAGATACGAAGCTGACCCTGTTCGCTCGCCGGGCCCGGCGTGAAGCGCATGACACCTCGTCCGAAGAGCACGAGTCCGGCCACGCCTGCATCGGACTCGACGAGATACACATGCCCTTCCTCCAACGTCAGGAGAAGATCGACGGCCGTAATGGTCACGTTCCGGGCCGCGAGCCGCATCGACGAGTTCAGTCGCAGCCGATACAGGCCCTCGACGCTCGTCACCCCCTGTGCTCCGGTGATTCTCCACGCGCTGCTATCGCTCCCGACTGGTCGCCGCACGTCGAGGAGCGTCGTCAGAATGCGTGCGCGACCGGCTGACTCGACGAACATTTCGACGACCAGGCGATAGCCGGTTCCTGGAGCTGCGCCATCGAGCGGAGACCGCTCGCGTTCATTGACAATGGCGCGGACGACGTCGGGCCGAAAGAGATCCGCGGTGAACTGTTCGATCTGTTCGGGTGGAGTGTTGTTGTCCGTCAGCGGTGCGAATCCATCGGAATCGCCCGTCCTGAGTAATTCCTCGAGTCGCGTGAGCAGCAGCTGAACGCCATCTGTACCTGGAACCGTCTGTGCGGCAGCGGTCGGCGCGGCGATCGTCAGCGCACAGAGCAGAACGAGCCAGACTGGCATGCGGGGAGACCCCGCCTGATGCTATCGCAACCAGATGACGTTGGGATCAGCGCGAAAGGCGGAGCAAGACGTCGCTTCCCTGACGGAACACCTCGACAGCTCCAGCGTCGCGGAGGATTGCGGAAGTCGCTTCGCCTTCGCCATTTCGGTACGCGGATTCATGCACGATGGCGTGGGTCGCTCCGCTCGAGCGAATCGCGTCGAGGGACACCTCGGGATGCCGCGGAATCTCGGACAACGCCGTGATCAGGAGTCCGTAATAGGGCGGAAAGAATCCGCTGTAGCCGTTGATCAGCGGTCGCCAGTGAATCGTGGAGTAGTACACGGCCCGAACGTCATAGTCGGGCTGGCCGAGCGGCAGTTCCACGAGAACGCTGTCCTCCGGCTGCCTGCCGAGCACCCGGTAGACATCGGATGCCTCTCGAGGGGGATAGATCCGGGCCTCCGGCGTGACCAGATCGCGGATCGGCGCCATGCCGTTCAGCGTGAAAGGCACCGACGTCGATTCAAGGAGGAACAGCACACAGGCAACGGCAAGCACCGCCGTTCCGCCACGGAACCGCGCAATGAGGTGTGCGCCATATCCGGCCAGCACCGCGAGCATCAGGGCGACGAGCATGGCGAAACGGGCGGGCACCCGGAGGCCGTCGAATGCGGGCACGTAGTCATACAGCAATCGATAGGTCGAGAGGATTTCGAGCGGCCGGCCGAATGCCCGCGGCGAGGGACCGAGCGAGACCCACATCACGAGGACGATGCCAACCACCCAGAAGCCGCGTTCGCGCATGAACACGACGAACCGCGTTCTGGCGGCCGGCGACAGGATGAGCAGCAGCCCGAGCGCAATGCCGCTGCGAAGAATCATCTGGTTGATGTTGGTGATTCTCAGTTCGAACAGCCCGGCGTCCAGGGTGACTCGGCGGAATGCCACCGCTGCAAGAGCGCCAAG
The DNA here is from genome assembly GCA_013140775.1 of Acidobacteriota bacterium. Classification (GTDB taxonomy): domain Bacteria; phylum Acidobacteriota; class Vicinamibacteria; order Vicinamibacterales; family UBA2999; genus JABFSA01. The sequence continues at coordinate 35,868 of JABFSA010000070.1, forward strand.
TGCGTGGCTCACCGCCAGGAACGCCAGGAACCAGGCGAGCCATCGCCTCCATCCGCGTTCGAGGGACGTGGGTGTGGTCGCACATCGCACGGCGAAGGCGACCAACCCGATGAAAGCCAGAAGCGTGGGAATCGCGCCAGGAAAAAGCTCGCCCTCCGGCTTGCGAAACATCTGAAGGATGCTGCCCCACACGCGTTGCGCACTGAAGGCCGTCGCGTATGAGTACACGTCGGCTGAGTACAGCTCGACTTCGGCGATCGGACGGGACGCTCGCGCAGTTTCCCGCAACGCGGCGTAGGGCAACAGGAACGGAACAACCAGCGCTGCCACAACCGCGCCCGCTGCGACAAGATCCCGCCACATCCGCAGGTCACGCCACAATCGACGGCTCGCGATCTCCCACACAGCGAACGCCACGACCAACGGTGAGAAGAACAGCAGGTAATAACCCGACGACAGGCATTGCAGGACAAGCGCGATCGCTGCACCCGCGAGCGGGAGACGACGGCGGGTGACAAAGTACCGGCGCAAGCCGTACAACGTGAACGGCATCCACTGTGACGACAGGACGTGAAGGTGGCCCGATTGCGGCACTCGGTACGGCGCGAACGCGAAGAGAAGTCCTCCGACGAAGCCAGCCACCGCGCTGCCCGTGAGCTCGCGAACGAGCAGATACATCCCCAGCCCCGACAATACCCACGTGGAGAGAAACAGGACGTTGTAGGCAAGGATCGGGTTCCCCGTGATCGCATACACGGGAAGGATCTGTATCGCCTGCGCCATGAAGTGTTCCGAGTACGCAAGCGTGAGCGGCGTCGGGTAAAAGATGTTCGCGTCGAAGAAGGTGGCGATGCGGGCCACGTCGCCGCCAAGGATTCGAAGCAGCTGTTCGCAGTCCCAGGCCAGGACCCACAGGACGAGGACCGGATCGCCGAGGTCCCACGGAATATCGCGGGCGAGGCCGCGCGTCAGCGGCCATGTCGCGGCGATGGCGATCAGGAAATAGGCAATGAAGGCCAGGCCGGCCTTGGATATCGATCCTGGGATCCGGGCAACGTGCGCCGGGCTATCCACGGCGGTCGGGTCTCACGGCCACGGCTGTCAGCCAGCGTGCGCCAGGTAGTCTCGCGTGAAAGCGCCGATATCGGCGTAGATCGTCGCCAGCTCGCTGGGGTCGGCTAGAAATACGACGCGGAAGGACCCCATCGAGGCGGGCATCCCGAAGCCGGATCCGTAAACACAGAGAATCCCGGTTGCACGCAAGAGTGCAAGCACGTAGTCCTCATCCGTGCGGCCTGGCGGCAGGGTCACCATCGGCATTGCGTAGAACGCGGCTTTGGGCGCGATGCAGCGCATCCCGGGAATCGCGTTCAGCGATTCGGTCGTGATACGCGCACGCTCTGCCAGGTCTTTTCGGAACGCGACCTGGTGCGATCGATCGCCGGTCAGCGCGGCTGTCACGGCGTACTGCATGGGCCCGGGGCTGCACAGCCGGCCGTCGGCGAGCTTCTGCGCGGCGGCGAGCACCCCGTTCAGGCGTGGCGTCTGGCCGACGACCATCCATCCGGTTCGCCAACCAGGAGCAAGAAACGCCTTGGACAGGCTGGAGAACGAAATGATGGCGGCGTTCGGATCGAGTGTTCCAAGCGGCGGCACGGGACCTTCGAATCCCAGGTCCCCGTACACCTCGTCGGCGAGGATCGTCAACCCGAACTCCTCGGCGAGATCGATCAGCGCCCGGCGGACTGACGCCGGGTAGACCGCTCCTGTCGGATTGTTGGGGTCGATGACGACGATGGCCTTGGTCCGGGAGGTGATCAGGGAGCGCAGGTGCGCGAGGTCAGGGAGCCAGTCGTTTGCCGGGTCGGTCCGGTAATAGATCGGCCGGGCGTCGATCTTGGCCAGCACCGCCGTATACAAGGGGTACGTCGGCGTCGGCACCAGCACCTCATCCCCGTCGTCCACGAGAGAGTTGATGGCCAGCTCGATGCCCTCGCCGGTGCCGGTGGTAATCAGGACGCGATCGGGGCTGACAGAGACGCCGCGGGCTGTATAGTCGGCGGCGACTGCTTCGCGTGCCTCGAGGATGCCCGCGGACGGCAAATACCCGTTCTGGCCATCGCGCATGGCACGCTCAGCAGCCTCGATGAGGTGCGGTGGCGGCTGGTATCCAAAGGCCACCGGATCGCCGATATTCAAGTATCGGACGCGCATTCCGAGCGCCTCGACGGCCCTGGCCTCCGAGACGATATTGCGAATCGCGTAGGAAAACCGGCCAACCCTTTTCGCGACCGGAATCGGACCAAGCATCTTAGACGTCGATATCGGCATCTTTTGCACCCATCTTACACGGCACGCCTCAGGGGATTGCGGGACTCCGGGTGTTTAGATGGAAACGCTGTCGGAGACGCAAGAATTACATGGTCATTCACGGGCGCAAGGTGACGCACGTGGCAATAAGGCGTATAAACCATTGTATAGTAACGATCTACAGAGATGGCAGGGGTTTTGAAGCAGTGAGGGGCGTGCTCGGTATTACGGCAGCCCCCCTCGTGATAGCGACCATGGTCGCCTGGGCATCCGGCGTTGCGCTGGCCCAGGAACCACCGGTTCTCGAGCGCCCGACAATCACGTTCAAGTCTGGCGTTGAAGTGGTCACGGTCACGGCAGCCGTCCGGGATAGGCGCGGTCGAGTGGTCCGCGACCTGACTCGGGCGGATTTTCAGGTCGTTGACTCAGGGGCTGTCCGCGAAATCCGTGACTTCCATTCCGGTGACGCGCCCATCAGCCTGGCCATTGTTCTGGACGTCAGTGGAAGCATGGCCGTCGGTGGCAACATGGACCGGGCCCGTCAGGCTGTGGCGCTCGCTGTCACTGCCCTGAATGGGGAGCAGGACGAAGCGGCACTCTTCACGTTCGACGCCAAGCTTCGGGAAGTCGTTGGATTTACCAGGGACGTTGATCAGATTCGCCGGGTAAGCCTCGAGGGCCGACCCTGGGGTATCACGTCTCTGTATGACGCGGTCGCCGCAACTGCCAGGGCGGTGGCCGAACGCGCGAATCGGCATCGCGCGATGCTCGTGATCACCGACGGGATTGACACGGGCAGCCGCCTCAGCGGACCTGAGGTGTCGGGTATCGCAAGCTCAATTGACGTTCCTGTCTATCTGTTGACCGTTGTAACACCCCTTGACCATCCTGGAGGCGAGTACTCGGTCGTCTCTGCAGATGGCGCTGGAACCGACATAGCGACGCTCGCCGATCTGGCCAGGTGGACGGGCGGCGACATGCGGGTGGCCAGCGTTCCAGCACACACGCATACGGCGATTCGAGACCTGTTCGAGGAATTGCGTTATCAGTACCTGATTACGTTCGAGCCGGACACGCGCCCCGGATGGCACCCGCTCGAGATTCGGCTCCGCAATAAGGATCTTTTGGTTCACGCGCGAGGCGGATACGTCTCCGGACCCGCGCGAGTTGAAGACTGACTGTAAGTAGGAACTTGGAGGAGACTGCCATGAGTAAGAAACTGATCGCAGCATCGATGATTACGTTGAGCGTCGCCGTTGCCCCCGCGTGCGCCACGAAGGGTTTCGTGCGCGAAGAGGTGGGAACGGTCAACTCGAAGGTTGACACGTTGGGCGGGACGGTCGAGCAGGCGCAGCAGCGCATCGGCCAGAACGAAGCCCGCATTGGCACAGTTGACCAGAAGGCCGAAGCGGCGGGTAAGGCCGCTGCTGATGCCCGATCGGCCGCGACGACCGCGCAGAGTGCCGCTGACAAGGCTGCGCAACAGGCGACGGCGGTCAACGGCCGCGTTGACGTGGTTGCGAAAGAGGTTGAGGCCTCACGGCGCCTGATCTACACGGTCACGCTGAGCGAGGATCAGGGTAACTTCAACTTCGGCAAGGCCGATCTGCCGGATACGGCCCGGACGCGGGTTGATCAGATGATCGATCAGCTCAAGACCAATCCGCAGAACGTGTTCATCGAAATCGAAGGCCACACGGACAACGTGGGCGACGCGGCGATGAACGAGCGGCTGGGAATGGAGCGAGCCGAAGCGGTCAAGCGGTATCTCTATGAACAGCACCAGGTGCCGCTGCACAAGATCAACGTGATCAGCTACGGCGAAGAGAAGCCGGTTGCGCCGAACAACACCCGTGACGGTCGCGCGCAGAACCGCCGCGTGGTCGTGAAGGTGCTTTCGTAAGCCGTTCTTGTTCAGGGAACCCAGGGGCACCCGCCCCTGGGTCTTCCTACCGTAAGGCCCCCAGGTTTACCCGCACGCGCGCCAGTTCCTTTTTTCCCTCCCTCACGACAACTTCATAGACGCCGCTCGCCTGGAGCTCCTGCGCCGAGAAGCCAGCGATAACGGTCCCGCCGAGCAGCGGTTCAGTGCCGCCCGGAACATTCAACGGGATGCTCGGAGACAGCGGCGGCGTCCCATTCACCCGTGCGCCAAACCGAGGCGTACGGCTGATCTGCTTGGGGAGGACGGGTGGCGGTTGTGGTCTTCCTGCCGTGATTGGGACCGCAACGAGTTCTACCTCGTACGGCGGCACTCCCACATACGCATTCAACGGATGGAAGGTGAGTTCGATGACGAACTCCACCAGGCCAAGCCGGTCGCCGGCTGTGCGAATCATGTCCGGTTGACCGAGTGGGCGTGCGCCCAGCCTGGCCCTCTCGTCGGCGATCATGACGACCCGGCGAAATGGCGTGACAACGTCGATGTAGTCGATGGGGGCTTTGGCTACGGTAAAGCGATAGGGTCGGTGAAACTGGAGCCGCACCGACTCGACCCTGGACTCCCCGATTGCCATGGCGGCGTTGATGAGGGGGAGGTCGAGCGACCGCTCGAATCCTGAGGCAATACCAGCCCCCAGGACCACAGCACACAGGATGCGATAGACCGTGTGCGCCACAAGAACATGGTAGCGCACACGGTAGTGGTTGATTACTTCTTGACGACGCTCAGCTGTCCCCGGATCTCTCCACCCGGGTTCTGGGTCGTGTGGACGTTGACGTACGCGTTGCCGCCCACGATCGCCTGGATGGCATCCTCGATGGTGTTGATCCCGACCGCCGGTCGTGCGACGAACACGCCCGGAGTATCGCCAAGCCGGAACGTCATCGCAAAGTCACCCGTCCGCCCGACCAGCGCCGGCGGGAAGTTCAGCACGGTTGGCCCTGGCGTTCCTGGCGATCCGATGTGGATATGACCGGCGGTCGTCGGCGTCGGCGTGTTGAACACCCGCAACGTCACCGAAATTTCGTTGTTCTTCTGATCGACCCCCAACTCCACAGAGCCAAACATTCCGGTGTTGAGGGCCGCAGGTGTTTCCTCGCCACCCGTCAGTTCCGCAGTCATGACCTGCGCGGAAGCCTGGCCAGAAAGCAGAAGCGTGAGCGCAAGGGTACCGGTGCCGATTCCGAGAAACTTCGTCATTGTGAATCTCTCCTTGTAGTCGTCCAGCGTCAGAGGGTGGAGGACAGCACGAAACGGACCAGTTCGTCGGCCTCAGGCTCAACAAGATACAGCCGATCGGACCTGCGGGGGTTACGGAGGACGAAAATGTTTTCGCGTCCCGCGGCTGGAGAGCGACGCGGCTCGGCGGTAGACTGATGGCCGATGGACCTCGCCGATCGCGTCGCATTGATCACGGGTGGGAAGCGTATCGGCGCTGTCGTCGCGACGGAGCTTGCTCGAAACGGGGTTGACGTTGCCCTGGTCTACCGCGAGTCCAGGGCCGAAGCCGAGGAGACGGCCGCCGCCGTGCGCGCACTCGGACGGCGGGCGGCCGTGCTCCAGGCCAACCTCGCGGAGCCAGACGAAGCTGAGCGCGTCGTGGACGAAGCCGTCGGTCAGCTCGGACGCCTCGACATCCTGGTCAACATGGCGTCCCTCTATCGTCAGCGGTCGTTCGACGACGTTGAGGTGAGCGACTGGGATGCGCAAATGGCGGTCGATCTACGGGCCGTCTGGTTGTGTGCGCGAGCGGCGGTGCCGCACATGCGTCGCGTCCGTGGAGGACGCATCGTCAATTTTTCCGACTGGGTGGCCCGCAGCGGCCGTCCCCGCTATGCGGGGTACCTGACGTACTACGTGGCGAAAGCGGCGGTGGTGGCACTGACCGAGGCTCTCGCCCTTGAACTGGCGCCCGACCAGATTCTCGTCAATGCCGTGGCTCCAGGTCCGATTGTTGCGCCTGAAGGAATCTCAGACGAGGAGTTCGCGCAGGTCGAACGGGCCACACCGCTTGGCCGCTGGGGGGGCGAGACGGAAATCGCGAAGGCAGTGCTGGCGCTGGTTGATACCGACTTCATCACTGGTGAAACCATCCGTGTCGATGGCGGCAGACACCTGAAATAGAAGGTTCAGACGAGCGCGCCCGCGCGTGTCAGGATTTTGTTCAGCGTCGCTGACGTGCCGATGATCGGCAGATTGCTGATGTAGAAATGCCGTACCCCGAGGTCCATCATTGCGCGGATCGTTCGCGCGCAGACTTCGACGGGTGTCGCGCCCGCTGCGAATTCCGCAATCAGAGACTCCGCCGGAACCGGCAGGAACTGGCTCAGAATCTCCAGAGTCCTCCGGTTGGCGCTCCGGTAATAAAACACCCCGAACATTCCCGGTACATGGTCGAGGCCACTGCGCCGCGCTTCTGCCATGAACTTCGCGACCGGATTGACGTCGAGATGGCTCACGATCTGGGTCAGGTAGAACTCTGCCGTAAAGGACGTGTCGGCGAGGTATGCGGCCTGGCGTTCCGGATCGCGGTACGGGTTGGCCCATCCGCCGAGCGTCAGGCGTGGCTCATGTGCCTTGATCTCGCGGCGCAGCTCCCAGGCGTGCTTGACGCAACGCGGCCGGCCCAGGCTCTGGTCTCCGCCCAGGACGACCAGAGCGGGAAAGCCATGCTGCCATGCCTGCTCTGCATAGCTCAGGCAGAAGTCGAGCGAGTGCTTCGTCGTGAGAAACGGAACGATCCGATCTCGCGGCATGTCGGGTCCAAGGTTCGAGACCAGATGACGCAGGTTGTTTTCTTCCTGCAGTCCAACCGCGCTGTCCGTCAGGAAAACGGCGACGTTCTGCTTCGTGAGCGTCCGCACGGCATGGTACGTGTCGATCCAGGCGTCCATGCCCTCGAGCGATCCCAGTTCGGCACGCGGCGGTCGAAGTTCGGCGGCAAAGACGGTTTGCGCGGATTGAAGAGTGCTGAGAAACGACATGCTATTGCGCACCGGGTCCGGTCGCCGGGGCATTGACTCGCAGAGCACTCATTGTGAAGTCGAACATGATCTGACGGAGGTGTTTGTTGAGACGTGCATCGCTGAAGCCATGACGTTGACGCGGGTAGATCATCAACTCGAACGTCTTGCCCGCGCGCTGCAGCTCGTAGACGAACTGCTCTGAATTCTGCCGGTGCACGTTGTCGTCGATGCCGCCGTGAATGAGCAGCATGCGGCCGTGCAGGTTTGTTGCGGCAAACCGTGGGGCCGTCGATCGATAGCCCGACGGGTTGTTCATCGGGGTTTTCATGTACCGTTCGGTATAGACGGTGTCGTAGTTCCGCCAGTCGGTCACTGGCGCGCCAACGATGCCGGCCGCCCAGCTCGTGCTGTGCGTCAGCGCGTAGGCCGTCATGAATCCACCGTAGCTCCATCCGTACAAGGCGATCCTCGAAGGATCCACATACGGTTGCTGCTTGAGCCACGTGATCCCGTCCTCGAGATCCTGAAGTTCAAGCTCACCGAGGCGGCCGTACACGGGCCATTGGGATTCCACGCCCTTGCCTCCGGAGCTTCGGTTATCGAGGACCCAGACGACGATCCCCTGCTGCGCCAGCATCTGGTGATAGATGTACTGCGAGTATCCCCATTGGTTGCGCACTGACGCCGTTCCCGGGCCTGCGTACGTGAGCTGGTAGACCGGGTACGTCCTGGAAGGGTTGAAGTCTGGTGGCCGGATCACCATGCCGTCCATCGTGAAGCCGTCGCGCGTACGCACCTCGACGAACTCCGGCGTGGAGAGCCGATAAGTCGCAAGCGACGCCACGGCATTGGCATCGATGACCCGCACGTCGCTGCCGTCCGCACGGTGCAGTCGAACCTGCGGTGGTGTGGTGACATCGCTCCACGTGTCGATGTAGTGCGTAAATGCGGGACTGAAGTTCGCGCGATGCGTGCCGTCAGTTCGAGAAACACGGGTCAGGGCGTTCCCGTCGAGTCCAGTCCGGTAGATGTCGGTATCGATATGACGTCGTGCGCCCGCGTCGAAGTACACGTGTCCGTGCGGTTCGTCCACACCGTAGAACGTTCGAACGTCCCACCGGCCCGATGTGACGGGTCGAACCAGCTCACCGTCCTTCCGGTACAGGTAGAGGTGCTTGAAGCCCGTTCGTTCGCTGAACCAGAGAAACGACGTGTCCTTGAGCCAGATGGGGCTCCCGTTGACGTTGACCCACGCCGGCGTGGTCTCGCGGAGCAGCCGCCGCGACCGTCCTGAGTCGGGATCCGCGAGATTGAGATCGAGCCAGGTCTGCTCCCGGTTCTGGACCTGGTAGGTCAAGCCGAGAGTGCCGGGCGCCCAATCAACGTCCACCACGAGCATGTCAGCAGGCACGTAGTCGCCCTGCTCGACCCACACGGCCTCGCCTCCTGCCGCGCGGGCAATCCCGAGGCGAACCAGCGGGTTTGCGTCTCCAGCCTTGGGATAGTCGGTGACTTCGACCGTCGGCCTGTAGGGAATGTCATCGACGACCGTGTACTCGGGGACCGGCCGCTCATCGAGGTGAAGAAACGCGAGATGAGAGGAGTCGGGACTCCACCAGTACCCGCGAAAACGGCCGCGGCCATAGATCTCTTCCTGATACAGCCAATCGAGCTTGCCGTTCAGAATCTGCGGACCACCGTCGGTTGTAATTGCGCGTTCCCGCTTTCCCCCGACGTCCACGACATGCAGGTTGTTGCCACGGACGAACGCAACCGAATCACCGTCCGGACTGAACCCGGCTTCCTCTTCAGGACCGGGCGTGTTGGTCAGCCGCGTGGCGACATCAGTGCCGAACCGGTAGAAGTACAAGTCCTCGTCAATCTCGACGAGCGCACCGGTGCGTGACGGATTGAACAGCAGATCGTTGGAACGCGATAACGCGCCGGCTCTGGCCGACGTCAGACCAGGAAGTCGCGCGAGTGCTGACTCCATTCGAGCGGTGTCAAAGAGCGGAGTCGTGCGCCCGGAAACGGCATCGACTCTTACCCATTCAACACCGCTGCCGGTTCTCCGGGGCTGCAGGTAGCTCGCGTCATCGATCCAGCGGAGATTCGTGGGTGGGGAGCCGCTGAAATCGACACGTTGATCCGGGTCGTAGATGGCGTCGAGGCTGAGCATCCGACCCGATGTCTGGCCCGATACCGTCGCCGTCACGGCGACTGCGCACACGCCCAGGGTCACGCTACGCCGAAAGGCGGACACCATGACGGACAGAATAGCAGGCCCGGGCCTGCTATTGTCTCGGTATGGCTGAGTTGACGTTTCTCGGGGCGGCGCGCACGGTCACAGGGTCGAAATACCTTCTCGAACACAATGGCCGCCGGGTGCTCTTCGACTGTGGGCTGTTTCAAGGTCTGAAGGAGTTGCGCCTTCGGAACTGGGAGGAGTTTCCTGTTCCACCCAGCTCAATCGACGCCGTCGTCCTGACTCACGCGCATCTCGATCACGTGGGTTACCTGCCCAGGCTCGTCTCCCGGGGATTTCGCGGTCGCATTGTCTGCACCGCGGGTACAGCCGATCTGTGTCAGCTGGTGTTGCCCGATGCCGGGCGGATCCAGGAAGAGGACGCCAGACAGGCAAACAAGCACGGCTACTCGAAACACACTCCCGCGCTGCCTCTCTATACGGAGGCAGACGCCTATCGCACGCTGACGCAGCTGCAATCACACGGCTATCGCAAACCGCTGGAGGTGGTGACAGGCCTGAGCGTGGAGTTTGCGCAGGCAGGCCACCTCCTTGGTTCAGCGTATGTGGTGGCCCGTCTCGACGGTGCAGGCACCATCCTGTTTGGCGGTGACCTCGGACGATACAACCGGCCTGTGCTGCAGGATCCCGCGGACGCGGTGGAAGCCGACCTGGTCCTGGTCGAGTCCACGTATGGCGATCGCGATCATGCGGCTGACGACGACGGGCGGATGCTCGCGGAGGTGATTCGCGAAACCGTCAGGCGCGGCGGGAAAGTGATTATTCCGGCATTTGCGATCGGGCGCGTCGAGGAGTTGTTGTACTGGGTTCGGAGGCTGGAACAGGAGCGGAAGATTCCGGTCACTCCTGTGTACGTTGATAGCCCGATGGCAACAGATGCGCTGCGGTACTACTCGGCGCGTGTTGCCGAGCTGGATCCAGACCTGCGGCCATCCGGAAGAGACGCCCTGGTGTTTGGGTCCAGCCGTTTTCAGACGGTTGCGTCCGTCCAGCAGTCGAAAGAGCTGACGGCCTCGAAACGAAGCGCCATTGTGATTTCAGCGAGCGGAATGGCAACCGGTGGACGCGTGCTGCACCACCTGGCCGCGGCGTTGCCAGACCGCAGGAACACTGTGCTGTTCGTCGGGCATCAGGCGGTGGGGACTCGCGGCCGTCAACTGGTGGACGGCGCCAGGGAAGTCAGGATTCACGGCCAGCAGATTTCCGTTGCTGCGCAAATCGCGAAAATCGATTCGATGTCGGCGCACGCCGATCGCGGTGAGATTCTGAAGTGGCTGGGAACGCTTCCTCGAAAACCGGGGCGGCTCTGTCTCGTCCACGGCGAACCGACTGCAATGGATGCGCTGAAGACGCTCATCAAGGATCGGCTTGGCTGGGACGCGCTCACGCCGCAGTACGGCGAGCGCATCACCGTGTAACTGAAACGCATCCCCTTCGTGGCATCATCGACGTGTGTTCTCGCGTCGGGTGCCTTCTCACAGCGAAGCAAATCGGATCTCGCGTGCGGTCCAGACGCTGCGGGCGGATGGTACGCCGTTCGTGGATTTGACGGAATCCAATCCGACCCAGGCCGGGATCCCGTATCCGACCGGGATCGTCGCTTCTCTCAGCGATCCCTCAGCGCTTCGCTATGAGCCTTCTTCTCTTGGGCTCCTCTCGGCTCGTCGTGCGGTCGCCGACGATCATCTACGCCGCGGCGTTGTCGTCGATCCCGCGCACGTCGTTCTGACATCCAGCACGAGCGAGGCATACAGCTGGCTGTTCAAGCTGCTGTGCAATCCCGGCGAAGGCGTACTGATCCCCAGGCCAAGTTACCCACTGTTCGATCACTTGACGACGCTCGAGGGCGTGTTTGCGCACCCGTACGCGCTCGAGTATCACGGGCGCTGGGACATTGATTTCGATTCGATTGCATCGGCGCCACCTGGTGTTCGGGCGCTCCTTCTCGTGTCGCCCAACAATCCGACCGGTTCTGTCGTTACTACGGACGAGCTGGAGCGGATCACGGCGGTGTGCAAGCGTCAGGGCTGGGCGCTCGTCGTCGATGAGGTGTTCGCCGACTATCCACTCGATACCCACGGAGCGCTCACCGACATCGCGACGCGCAGCGAGGTGCTGTGCTTTACGCTGGCCGGGTTGTCCAAGACGATCGGATTGCCGCAGCTCAAGCTTGGCTGGTGTGTCGTCGGAGGTCCTCCAGCGGAGCGCGACGCCGCGCTCGCAGCACTGGAGATGGTCGCAGACAGCTACCTGTCGGTCGGCACACCGGTGCAGGTCGCAGCGCCGGCGCTTCTCAGTGCGGGCGCGTCTATCCGCGATGCCATTCAGGTGAGGATTGGACGGAATCTCGAGAGGCTGCGCGCGCTGACGCAGGCCGCGCCCGCGTGTGAGGTTCTTCGTGCCGAAGGCGGATGGTCGGCCGTGTTGCGAGTTCCCGCGACGCGAGAGGAGGAATTGCTGGTGCTCGACCTCCTGCGCGACGAGCGAGTCCTCGTCCATCCGGGTTACTTCTTCGATTTCCCGTCGGAAGCGTACCTCGTGCTCAGCCTGCTGCCGGCCGAGGATGTGTTCGCGGACGCAGCTGGCCGGGTTCTCAGGTACGTCGAATGCTGACGTCTGCAGGCACGAGACGTGCCGGTTTGCTCGTTCCGCTGTTCTCGATGCCCTCGTCTCGAAGCTGGGGCATCGGCGAGATCGGCGACATTCCGACGATGGCCGCGTGGATGTCGTCTGCGGGCCAGCGTGTGCTGCAGCTTCTGCCAATCAACGAAATGCCGCTGCATGAGACGTCGCCCTACTCGGCGCTGAGTGCCATGGCGATCGATCCACAGTTCATCAGCATCGCGGACCTCGAGGATTTCGTCGCGTTGGGTGGAGAGCCTGCCCTCGAACCGGACTTACGGATACACCTCGAGCACGCTCGGGCAGCGAAGACTGTGGACTATGCCCTGGTTCGAACACTCAAGGAGACTGTCTTGCGACGCTCGTTCGCGCGCTTCGTCGCGGACGAGCTGGAGACGCAGACAGTACGTGCCGAGGCCTTTCGAGCGTATGTGGATGCCGAGTCATGGTGGCTGGACGACTACGCGCTCTTTCGGGCGCTCCATGCAAAGTACGACGAAGGGCCGTGGAGCGAGTGGCCCGAGCCTCTCAGACGTCGCGAGCCTGCAGCGATCGCGGAAGCCCGTCTCGCGCTGACGAGAGACATCCTCTACCGCCAGTACCTGCAATGGGTCGCGGGTACTCAGTGGGCGGCGGCGCGCTCGGCCGTTGGTGACGTGGCGATATGGGGAGACCTGCCGTTCATGGTGAGCAGCGACAGCGCCGACGTCTGGGCGCGACAGGACGACTTCTGTTTTGACGTCTCGGTCGGTGTGCCCCCGGACGCGTTCAGTGAAACCGGCCAGGACTGGAATCTTCCTGCCTATCGGTGGGACGTTGTACGCAGTGGTGGCTATGCCTGGTTGCGGGCTCGAGCGCGACGCAACGCGGCGCTCTTCGACGGCTACCGGGTCGATCACCTGGTGGGTTTCTACCGCACGTACGTGCGTCCACTGGACGGAAGTGGCGCCCGATTTACTCCCGCAGAACAGGCGGATCAGATCGCGCTGGGTGAACAGGTGCTCGCCGTCTTTCGAGAGCCGGGCGCGGAGATCATCGCTGAAGATCTTGGAGTCGTGCCCCCGTTTGTCCGGGAGTCGCTCGAGCGGCAGGCGATTCCAGGCTACAAAGTGTTTCGATGGGAACGGGCCTGGCATCACGAGGGGCAACCGTTTCTCGACCCGGCCGGTTACTCGCCGCTGTCCGTGGCGACTTCGGGCACACACGATACTGAGCCTCTCGCGGTCTGGTGGGCGACAGCACCGCCAGAGGAGCGGCACGCCTTGCGGGCGATTCCCTCGCTGTGCGATCGCCTGTCGTCGCAGGAGTGTCTTTCAGCGTTTGAAGGGGACACGCTCTCGGCGCCGCTGAGGGATCTGCTGCTTGAAACGCTGTACGGCTCGAGCAGCATGCTGCTGATTCTTCCGATTCAGGATGTCTTCGGCTGGCGCGATCGCATCAACCAGCCAGCAACCGTCAACTCGTCCAACTGGACGTGGCGACTCCCCTGGCCAGTCGATCGTTTCAACGAAGAGCGAGAGGCGCTGGCGGTTGCGGGGAAACTCAAGAAGTGGGCCAAGAACAGCCGCAGGTCGCTATAATCCCCAGCCGTGTCCTTCACGTCAGGCGCCCGCATCGGACCTTACGCGATCGTCGGCTCGCTCGGGGCGGGGGGAATGGGCGAAGTGTACCGTGCGACGGACACGACCCTGGGTCGCCAGGTCGCCATCAAAATCCTGCCCGACGCGTTCGCCGCTGACCCCAATCGCCTGGCGCGATTCGAGCGCGAGGCGAAGACTCTGGCTTCCCTGAGTCACTCCTGCATCGCGGCAGTCTACGGGTTTGAACGGTCCACTGCTGTGCACGCGCTAGTCATGGAACTCGTCGAGGGTGATGACCTGTCGCAGCGGATTGCGCGGGGCGTTATTCCGCTGGACGAAGCGCTTCCGATTGCGAAGCAGATTGCGGACGCGCTCGAGGCGGCGCACGAGCAGGGCATCATCCACCGCGACCTGAAGCCGGCGAACATCAAGGTGCGCCCCGATGGCACGGTGAAGGTGCTCGACTTCGGCCTCGCGAAGGCGCTCGACTCGGGACTCGGGGCTGGGGATCGGGGACCCGAACACGCGTCGATGGCACCGACGATCACGACGCCCGCGATGATGACGGGTGCCGGGATGATTCTCGGCACCGCCGCGTACATGTCGCCGGAGCAGGCTCGCGGCAGGGTCGTCGATCGGCGCGCTGATATCTGGGCATTCGGCGCGGTGCTCTTCGAGATGTTGACCGGTCGTCGCGCGTTTCCCGGCGAGGACATGACCGACACGATCGTCTCGGTTGTCAGCAAGGAACCGGACTGGAGTGCGCTGCCGCCAGGGACGCCGATGGCGCTGCGCCGGCTGCTCACCCGCTGTGTGAAGAAAGACGCCAAGGTCCGCTTGCGCGACATCGGCGACGCGCGGGTGCAGCTCGAGGAATTGCTCAGCGGAACGTCTGACGAGGTGACAATGGCTTCGTCAAGCACGCCGGCCGCGCCTGGGGCTCGCGTAGCCCCGCGGAGTTCGCGCGCGGCGTGGATGGCCTGTGCGGCGGTCGCGCTCCTGGCCGCCGGTCTGGCGATCCCCACCGTCCGGCATCTGCGCGAGACGCCACCACCGGCGCCACCGGAACAGCGCACCGAGATCAGCACGCCCGCGACGGGCGATCCCGAGTCGTTTGCGCTCTCACCCGACGGTCGGCAGATCGTCTTTGCCGCCACTGTGGATGGCGCTTCTCGTCTGTGGCTGCGATCCCTAGCGGCGACGACGGCCCAACCGCTGACGGGAACGGAGGGGGGACGCCATCCGTTCTGGTCGCCCGACAGTCGATCGATCGGTTTCTTCGCAACCGGTGCACTGAAGCGCCTCGACCTCGAGGGGAGCTTGCCTCAGACGCTCGCACCGGTGCTCGCCGGTCAGGGTGGGTCGTGGAGCCCCGACGGCACGATCGTCTTCGCGCCGAGCGTGACGAGCGCGCTGATGCGTGTGCGCGCCGCCGGCGGGCCGGCGACGGCGTTGGGCCCGCTTGCTCCACAGCAGATCGGGCACGTCGGGCCCCACTTTCTCCCCGACGGCCGCCACTTCCTGTTCACGGCTCGAGGTGCACCAGAGGCCGGTGGGATCTTCGTCGGCACGCTCGATGGCGACGCCCCGACGCGACTGGTGGCATCCGATGGCACCGGCGTGTATCTGGGTTCTGGGTGGCTCCTCTGGGTGAGGGCGGGGGCTCTCGTGGCGCAACAGTTCGATGCGGCGCGGATGGTTCTGACGGGTGAACCGATGACGCTGGCCAACGGCGTGCCGGTGAGTGACTACAGCAGGAGCTGGGTCTCGGTGTCCGCGGCCGGCATGGTTGCGTACCGCACGGGCGAGGCGAGTCAGCGGCAGCTGAGATGGTTCGACCGATCGGGAGCGGCACGGGGTACGGTGGGCGATCCGGATGCCACTCTCTGGCATCCGATCATCTCACCCGACGGGCATCGCGTGGTCGTCGTTCGCACGGTTCAGGGCAACCTTGACCTGTGGCTGCGCGATGGCCCCAGGTCGAGCCGCCTCACATTCTCTCCGCAGGAGGACCGCTTTCCTGTGTGGTCGCCCGATGGCGCGCGGGTGGTGTTTCGGTCGATACGAACGGGGCAAGGCGACCTGTATCAGAAGCTGATCAACGGTGCGGGTACGGAGGAGCGCATCTTGGCGTCCGACCAGCTGAAGACCCCGGCCAGCTGGTCGGCGGACGGCCGCTATCTGATGTACATGAGCCAGGACCCGGAGACGGGCACCGATCTCTGGGTGTTGCCGATGGAGGGGGAGCGGGCACCCACGGTGTTCCTGAAGACCCTCTTCCGAGAGGCCTACGGCGCGTTCTCACCCGATGGTCGCTGGGTGGCCTACCAGTCCGACGAGTCGGGCAGGCCGGAAGTCTACGTGCGACCCTTTGACTCGTCTGACGCCGTGCCTGCTGACTCAGGAGCCTCGTCGGGCCGGTGGCAGGTCTCTACCGCCGGAGGCATTCTCCCGCGCTGGCGGCACGACGGCAAGGAACTCTACTATCTCAATCCGGAGGGCGCGATGATGGCGGCACCAGTGACCGTGACCGGGTCCACATTCGAGCCGGGCGCGCCGATGACGCTTTTTCCCACGCGGATCTATGGGGGTGGCGCTGACGTGCAGCAGGGTCGGCAGTACGACGTGGCCCCTGACGGCCGCTTCCTGATCAATACGGTCCCAGACGTAGCGGCTGCGCCCATTACGCTGCTGCAGAACTGGCGTCCGCGAGAGAACTGAGCAGCTACGGACGAAGCGAGGGTGTGAGGTGCGGCTCAGCTGCGTGAGACGCCGGGCAGGAGGCGTCCGTGCTCGACTCGCAGTGCGACGAGGTCTGGGTGGTCGATCCGAAGCTCCTTGGCGATGGAGTGGATCTGACCCTCTTCGGTCGTTGAGATCGTCTCATCGGTAGCCGACACGGCGAAGAGACACCGCATCAGCGCGAGCTTCTGGTCGTACGTCGCGAGGGATGAAAACTCGCGGGCGACAAGGAAGTTCGCTGTGCCTCCAAAGAGCAGCGTTGCCGTCTTGGCCAGCTGGACGACGACCATCGCCTGGTCGCGCGACAACTGCCCGTGCTCCTGCACAAGCGTTTCCATCGTGCTGGTTTCTTCCGCTGAGAAGTGCTGGTCGGCGTGCGCGACGCGTCCGAGCAGGTACGCAAAGGCCGCCAGATACCGGGCGCGGTCTGGCTCGAGGTGATCCAGTGCGTCGAGCGTCTCACGCAGCGGCGCAAACTCGTCGTGGGTCGGCGTATCGACACCAAGCCACGCGCGCAAGGACTTCAACGGCACGGCGCCCTATTTCCCTTGAATCCTCGCCCACGAGTCCTTGAGCGTGACAGTCCGGTTGAAAACTGGCGCGCCGGGACGGGAGTCGGGATCAGTGCAGAAATAGCCCAGTCGTTCGAACTGGAACCGATCGCCCGGCGCGGACTCGGCCAGCGCAGGTTCGATCTTGCAACCCGAGACGCGCTCGAGTGATCCGGGATTGAGATCGGTGAGGGGGTCGCGGCCGCCCTCTCCGGGATCGGATGACTGGAAAAGCCGGTCGTAGATCCGGACTTCCGCATCTTTGGCTTCGCGTGCGGACAGCCAGTGGATCGTGCCTTTCACTCGCCGGTTTGCCGTCTCGCCGTTCAGCGAGCCGGGGTCGTAGCTGCAGCGAAGCTCGATCACGGCACCAGACGGGTCCTTCACCACGCGTTCGCACTTGAGGATGTACGCATATCGCAGACGCACTTCGCTCCCGGGCGAGAGCCGGAAGAATTTCTTCGGTGGCACCTCCATGAAGTCGTCGCGCTCGATGAAGAGCTCACGGGAAAACGGCAACAGGCGCGTGCCAGCGGACGGATCTTCAGGGTTGTTGATCGCCTGGACCTGTTCGGTGCGGTCTTCCGGATAGTTCTCGATGACGACTTTCAAAGGACGAACGACGGCCAGCGCGCGCAGGGCACGGCGATTCAGATCCTCCCGGACGGTGTGCTCCAGGAGCGCGACGTCGATGACGTTCTCCTTCTTCGCGACACCGATGCGTGCGCAGAAGTCCCGTATGGCCTCTGGCGTGAAACCACGACGCCTGAATCCGGCAATCGTCGGCATCCGGGGATCGTCCCAGCCATTCACGATGTTCTGCTCGACGAGCGCCAGCAGCTTCCGTTTGCTCATCACGGTGAAGTTCAGATTGAGACGGGCGAATTCAATCTGCTGCGGTTGCCCTGGTGGCCTGGTCTGCTCGATCACCCAGTCGTACAGCGGCCGATGATCCTCGAACTCGAGCGTGCACAGAGAGTGCGTGACGCCTTCGAGCGCGTCCGAGATCGGGTGCGCGTAGTCGTAGGTCGGGTAGATACACCAGGCGTCGCCCGTGCGGTGATGCGTCGCATGCCGGATCCGATAGAGCGTGGGATCACGCATGTTCATGTTCGGCGACGACATGTCGATCTTTGCGCGCAGAACATGGACGCCGTCCGGGAACTCGCCCGCTCGCATGCGGCGGAACAGGTCCAGGTTCTCTGTGGCGGGACGTTCGCGATACCGGCTGTTTCGTCCCGGGTCGGTCAGCGTGCCGCGATGCTCCCGGATCTCGTCAGCCGTGAGGCTGTCAACATACGCCTTCCCGTCGAGGATGAGCTGCTCCGCATATCCGTACAGCGCCTCGAAGTAGTCGGACGCGTAGAACATGCGTTCGCCCCAGTCGAAGCCCAGCCAGCGCACGTCTTCCTGGATGGAATCGACGTACTCGACGTCTTCCTTCGTGGGGTTGGTGTCGTCGAACCGCAGATTGCAGAACCCACCAAACTCGACGGCAACACCGAAGTTCAGGCAGATCGATTTCGCGTGGCCGATATGCAGATAACCATTCGGCTCGGGCGGAAAACGCGTGACCACACGGCCGGCGTGCTTGCCGGTGCGCTGGTCGTCGGCAACGATCGTTCGAATGAAATCGGAGGATGCCGGCCCTGTGGTGGTGCCGGCTAGAGGATCCATTGGGGGCATTATCTCATTCGGGATTCGGGATTCGGGTCCAGATCGTCGGTCGTGGCGCCCTCGGGGAGTCCCATGAGACCTACCTGTTTCAGGACTCTCGGCACGGTATCGATGGGGTCGGCGGGAGGGATCTCGTCGGCCGTGGTCAGTTTGAGTTCCTTCAGCCTCCGAGCGCTCACAAGCACCCGGGACTCGAACGACCCGGCCGCTTCGTTGTACGCCTGAACCGCACCGTCGAGTTTCTTCCGGACCTCGTCGAATCGATCGGCAAATACCGCCAGCCTGTCGTAGAACTCCCGGCCGAGCCGCGCCACTTCGCGGTAGTTCTCGGTCAGCGCTTCCTGCTGCCAGGAATGAGCCACGGTCGTCAAGAGCGCGATCAGCGTGATCGGGCTCGCCAGCAGCACGCGTTGCCTGAGCCCATGCTCTATGAGCCCGAGATCGTGCTGAAGAGCCGCGCTGAACAGCGTCTCTCCCGGCAGGAACATGACGACCATCTCCGGAGAATCCTCGAGCGATTCCCAGTACGCTTTGCTGCCGAGCTTGTCCATGTGGTCGCGCACCTGCCGGGCATGGGCCTGCAGGCGCGATCCCCGAACATCGTCATCTGACGTTTCCTGCGCGTCGAGGAATGCTTCGAGAGGCGCCTTTGCGTCCACCACAATCTGCTTTCCGCCTGGGAGCCTGACGATGACGTCGGGCCGAAGGCGGCCGGTGTCGCCGAGAAACGAGGGCTGCTCGTCGAAATCACACCGCTGTACCATGCCGGCGATCTCGACCACGCGTCGAAGCTGCATCTCTCCCCAGCGTCCTCGCACGGCGGGAGTCCGCAGTGCGCGCGAGAGAGCATTGGTCGTGGACCCAAGAGCAGCGACCTGTTCTGTCAGCCGTGCGTATGCTGACACCCTGTCGTGCTCAGCCTCCGACAGTCGCGTATCGACTCGCTTCAAAGCGTCGGATAACGGCTGCTGGAAACCGGCGAAGGAGGTTTTCGCGAGGTCCAGAAACGCCGATCGGTTGTCCTTGAGCGCTTCGGCCGCGAGCGATTGAAACGCGTCGCGCAGCCGCGCGTCGGCAGTGTCGAGAAGACCTTCGGTGGACGCCAGACTTTGCTTCTGGCGCTCAACCTCATCCGTCAACCACTTGTTGTCCTGCCTGGTCGCTGCCAGTTCCGCGACCATATCAGCTCGGGCCTCAGCGACCTGACGATCTGCGCGGGATCGCGCCAGCAGGGTCGCGACGATCGCACCGATCGCCGCCGCGACCGCGGGGAAAATCCAGTCCATATTGTAGGTGTGGGAGAGACCGCAGTGTAGCACCGGCCGGGGTGATACGATCGCCGGGTTGAGGATCTGGAGCCTCGCTCTCACCTGCTGTGTTGCCGTCGCTGGCTGCGGTGGTGGCGATCTCCGGCCGACACCTTCCCAGGGTCGGGACATTGTTCTGACGCCCGACAGCGCGCTCGTGCGCGGAGAAGTTCCGGAGAGCGCGACGCTCGACAGCATGCTGCGCGAACACGGCCTGGCGGAGCAGGTCGTCAGCGCAGTCGTTGACGCCGCCCGCGTGGTCTTCGACCCCAGACGGCTTCGTGCTGCTCGTCCCTTTGTGCTCGAGCGAAGTCTCGATGGCGGCCTCCGACACTTCGAATACGAGATCGACGCGGACTCACTTCTTCGTGTGACACCGGTCGCCCCGGGCGCTGAAGACTTACGCGCTGACGTCTCACCGATCCCGAAAACACTGGAACAGGCATCGGTCGCGGCGGCCATTGACGATGCAGCGCCGTCACTCTTTCAGGCGATGAGCGCCGCAGGCGAGAGCCCGGAACTTGCGATTGCGCTCGCGCAGGTGTTTGCCGGAGAGATCGACTTCAACACCGAGCTGCAGCCCGGCGACCGTTTTGTCGTCAGCTTCGAGCGCTTCGTCCGCGAGGAGCGGCCGTCATCCTACGGTGCGATCACCGCGGCTGAGTTTCACAACGATGGCCGACGCATTCGCGCGATCCGCTTCACGCCTCCTGGCGCTGAACCGGGCTATTTCGACGAGCAGGGGCGCTCGTTGCGCCGGTTCTTCCTTCGCTCGCCGCTGAAGTTCGATCCCCGCATCACGTCGAGATATTCGTCGAGCCGATTTCACCCTGTGCTCCAGACTGCGCGCGCACACCGCGGCGTTGACTACGGCGCCCCGACGGGCGCCCCGGTCGTCTCAGTGGCTGCGGGAACGGTCCTATCTGCCACATCCGACAACGTGAATGGCCGGATGGTTCGCATTCGGCACGGAAGCGGATACGATTCGTATTACCTGCATCTGTCGGCCTTTGGGGCTGGCATTCGCGGTGGCGCGCGAGTGGATCAGGGCCAGACGATCGGCCTGGTGGGGTCAACGGGCCTCGCGACAGGACCGCATCTTCACTACGGCTTGCAGAAGAACGGGGCGTGGGTCGATCCGCTTCGCGAACATCGCAACATGCCGCCTGGTGATCCGGTTCCCGCTGCTGCCATGGATGAGTTCCAGGTGGCGCGCGACGCGGCGCTGACGACGCTGCAGGATGCTCTGACGTCGCCCGAAGCGGGGCCGCGTGAGCCCGGGATGCGCGCACAGAAGACAGAATAGTGGTTCAGCGTTAGTTCGTTCTTACAGAGTTCCCATGGCCATCATCAGTCCGTTTCGGGCCCTCAGGCCCACTCCCGCCTCTGCCCGTGCTGTCGCCGAGGTGCCCTACGACGTCGTGAATACCGAAGAGGCGCGCGCGCTCGCCGCCGGCAATCCGCTGAGCTTTCTCCATGTGTCGCGTGCCGAGATCGATCTGCCCTCAGGAACCAACCCCTACAGCGATGCCGTCTACACGAAGGCCCGTGAAAATTTCGCGAGCCTGAAGGCGACGGCGCCGCTCGTGCTGGAAGACTCGCCGACCTTGTATGTCTACCGCCTGCAGAGAGAGCAGCACGTACAGACCGGCGTGGCCGGGTGTTTCTCAGTGGCCGAGTACGACGCTGACATCATCAAGAAACACGAGCGGACTCGAAAAGACAAGGAAGACGACCGCACGCGCCACATCATCGAATTGCGTGCGCAGACTGGACCCGTGTTTCTCATCCACACGGCGTCTTCGGCAGTGTCGTCCATTGTCGAACTGACGACACAGCGGAGCCAGCTGTTCGATTTCACTGCCGGCGATGGCGTGAAGCACACGTTGTGGCCTGTTGCGGCGGCGGACACGCAGTCCCTCGTCGCCGCGTTCAAGGCAATGCCCGGTCTTTACATTGCTGACGGGCATCATCGTGCGGCCAGCGCGGCTCGCACGCGGCAGCATCTGCGGGGAACGTCTGCGGCAGCGGGTGAGTGGGATACGTTCCTGGCCGTTGCGTTCCCTGATGACCAGATGAACGTGCTGCCGTACAACCGGCTCGTCAAGGATCTCGGCACCCACACGCTTGAGACATTTCTCACAGCGCTCGGCCAGGCTGTGTCGGTCAGCAAGGGAGGACCGGCGGCGCCGGCCAGGAAAGGCGAGGTCTCGATGTATCTCGCTGGCGCCTGGTACACGCTTGGCCTCGGCGCCGTGCCCGCTGGAACCAGTGCCGCGCACGGACTCGATGTGAGTCGTCTCCAGGATCTAGTGCTCACGCCTCTCCTGGGTATAGGCGACGTGCGAACCGACAAACGAATCGACTTTGTCGGCGGCGCACGCGGGACCGCGGCTCTCGAGTCTGCCGTGTCTTCGGGGGAGGCGGCGGTCGCCTTCTCGATGTACCCCGTCAGCGTGGGCGACCTCATGGCCATCTCTGATGCTGGCGGTATCATGCCGCCCAAGTCCACGTGGTTCGAGCCGAAGCTCCGCGACGGACTGCTGTCGCACGTGATCTGATTTCTTAGAAGTGCAGGAGTACTCAATGCCCACGACGACCAGAATCCACAATTTCTCCGCCGGCCCCGCGGTATTGCCGGTGGCCGTTCTCGAAGAGGCACAGCGCAATCTGATTTCGCTGCCGGGTGTCGGCATGTCGGTGATGGAGATCAGCCATCGGTCGAGCACCTTCGAAGACCTGCTCAACGGTGCGATCGAAGATATCCGCGCGCTCGCCAACGTCCCGTCGAACTATCGCATCCTGATGCTGCAGGGAGGCGCCAGCCTGCAGTTCTCGATGGTGCCGATGAATCTGCTGCCGGCGGGCGCCGCGGCGGACTATGTCGATACCGGGTCCTGGTCCGACAAGGCCATCAAGGAAGCGAAGAAGGTCGGCAAGGTCAACCTCGCGGGGACAACCAAGGCCGATAGCTACGCGCGCATCCCGGCGCAGTCCGAGCTCAAGCTCTCGCCCGACGCCGCGTACGTGCACATCACGAGCAACAACACGATTGAAGGCACGGAGTGGACGGCCCTGCCGGACGTCGGTGGCGTCCCGCTCGTTGCCGACACGTCGTCCGACATGTTCAGCCGCCCGATCGACGTCAGCCGCTTCGGGCTCATCTACGCCGGCGCCCAGAAGAATCTCGGACCGTCCGGCGTGACGCTCGTGATCATTCGCGAGGATCTGCTGGCCAGATCGTCCGACGCACTGCCGACGATGCTGAACTACAAGGTGCACGCGGACAACAATTCGCTCTACAACACCCCGAATACCTTCGGCATCTACATCCTGGGTTTGACCATGAAGTGGGTGCGCGGCCTGGGTGGTTTGTCTGCGATCGCTGCGCTCAATCAGCGGAAGGCCGGGAAGATCTATGCGGAGATTGATCGCACCGGTTTCTATCGTGGAACAGCTCAGAAAGACAGCCGTTCGCTGATGAACGTGACTTTCCGGCTGGCGACAGAGGATCTGGAAAAAGCCTTCGTGAAGGAATCAACGGCGGCTGGCCTCGACGGCCTGAAGGGGCACCGTGCCGTGGGCGGCATGAGAGCCTCCATCTACAACGCGTTTCCTGAAGAAGGCGTGGACGCGCTGGTCGAGTTCATGCGCGAGTTCGAACGGAAGCGAGGCTAGAAGCCTACGTCGCCGGTCGAGCAGGCCGGCGACGTCTTCGCCTTCGGCGGCGGCGTGGTTCCGGCCCCGAGCCCTCGGCCGGTGGCTCGATCGCGCCGGCTGCTTCGATGAATCCACGCCAGTGCTCGAGCGCCTCGGGCGCTCCGCCGTGGATTTCCAGCCACGTCAGCGATTCCTGAAATGAACCGCGGTGCATGAGCGCCCGTCTGCCCCTCGGCGACAGCGTCATGTCCACGAGCCGTCGCTGAAGGCCGTTGATCTGGACGAGCCTGTCAACGTCGCGCCGGGCGAGCGGCAGCATTCCCAACGCCGGCGCGGGGCCCTTCTTCGGATCACCGTCCTTGGGCACCGCCACGCGGGGTCCTGAGGCGTAGCCAATCGGCGTGAGCATCGAACCCAGTAGAACGGGGTTGGTGAGCGTGTCGGGCGTCGCCTCGAAACGGGCGCGGTATGCATCGAGCCTGGCCAGCGACCGCCACAGGTCTTCGCCGCTTCCCTTCTGCAGCTCGCGCGCGATTGGCTCCAGGAGACGACGCTCTGCGAGCATGCGGAAGGCACGTTCCGCGGCTCCCGTGCGGAGCAGTTTGTAGAGTTCTTCGATGAGGCGCGCGGGGGCGCTCCGGGCGATCTCGCCGCGATGGCTCGCAATGGCGGCGTCGATTGGGGGATCGATCGTGAAGTCGAGGCGCGCGGCCATCGCCACGGCGCGGAGCATTCGGACCGGGTCCTCCTGAAAACGTTCGACCGGGTCGCCGATGCACCGGATGATGCGTGACTTGAGGTCTTCGAGTCCCCCCGTGTAGTCGATGATGGAGAACGTCCCGATGTCGTAGAACAGCGCGTTGACGGTGAAGTCGCGCCGGAAGGCGTCCTCCTCGGGGGTGCCGAAGGTGTTGTCCCGATGGAGCAGAAGGTCCTTTGCGGCCGTGGCGTCCCCCTGCTCGGCCGGGTCCTCGGCTGGCAGCGGCCCTTCTGGCGCGGCCAGCTCGGCGGCGGACACCAGGCGCCTGAACGTGGCGACCTCGATCGTCTTCTGTCCGTAGCGGATATGCGCCAGACGGAAGCGCCGCCCGATGATCCAGCAGTTTCGAAACAGCCGTTTGACCTGGTGAGGATGGGCAGACGTCCCGATGTCGAAATCCTTGGGCCGCCGGCCGAGCAGCAGGTCGCGGACGCTGCCGCCGACCAGATACGCCGCGAAATCGCTCTGATGGAGGCGGTACAGCACCCGGAGCGCATCCTGATCGATGTGCTGACGCGAGATCGTGTGCCCGGCACGCGGCACGATCACTGGCTGGACCATTGGGCTGCATTGTAACAAGGCACGTCTCATGCACGCCGTCTGAGTGCTACCATCGCCCCTATGTGTCGGTTTCGCCTGTGGCTGTTCCTCGCGCTCCTGTTCACGGCGGTCGTCCCCGCCGGCGCGGCTGAACATCCCTCCCTTGCACAGGCCCGCGTGCTCTACAACGCTGCTGACTACGACGGGGCCATCGACGCGGCAACGGCGGCACTGGGCGATCCGGCCTCCGTCAGCCCGGCGACACTGGTCACCGCGCGTGCGTATCTGGAACGATTCCGCATCAGGCTCGATCCCAGTGATCTCGAGCGGGCCCGTACCGCCCTCAGCGCGGTTCGACCCGCGAGTCTCATGCCGCGCGACTATCTCGATCTGCTCGTGGGCCTTGGGCAGGCGCTCTATCTGGAAGAAGACTTCGGTGCCGCCGCGGAGCTGTTCGACGTCGCGCTCAGCCGACGCTCGTCGCTCGCCGAGCGGGATGCGCTGTCGTTGCTCGACTGGTGGGCCACGGCCATTGATCGCGAGGCTTGGAGGCTTCCACCCGACCGGCGGCTCGGCTTGCTCGAGAGTGTTCGAAACCGGATGGAAGAAGAGGTGCGGCGCGATCCCGGGAGCCCGCCAGCCAACTACTGGCTCGCCGCATCGGCCCGCGCGGCAGGGGATCTCGACCGGGCCTGGCATGCCTCTGTCGCGGCGTGGGTGCGTGCCCCGCTACGACCGGAGACGGCCGAGGTCCTGCGGGCTGATATCGATCGGTTCGTGACCGAGGCGCTTGTTCCCGAGCGGGCTCGAATCAGGCCCGAGCCGGAGGTGGCGGCAGCGACCGCCGCTCTGCTGTCCGACTGGAACACGCTGAAGAGTCAGTGGCAATGATCGCGAGCGTTCGATCGCTCGAGCTCATGATTGAAGCGCCCCCCCTGTGCTCTCGGTCCCCAGCCTCTCTCGCCTCGACAGGCCAAGCGCCGACGACACGGTAAGCACGCCGCATCCGATCATCACGAAGGCCGGCGCGGTGTTCATCCCCGTTTCCCGGATGAGCTCCGTGGCCAGAAGCGGGGCCGTCCCGCTGAAGACCGTGAACGCGATGTTGAAGCCGAGTGCCACGCCACTGAAGCGAACTCTCGTGGGGAAGAGCCTGGTCAAGACGACGGCGAAGGTCCCGTTCACGAGGCTCGCGCACAAGCCCGCCAGCGCGAGGGCCCACACAGGATCGATCGTGCGGGCAGCCAG
Organism: Acidobacteriota bacterium; assembly: GCA_013140775.1. Taxonomy (GTDB): domain Bacteria; phylum Acidobacteriota; class Vicinamibacteria; order Vicinamibacterales; family UBA2999; genus JABFSA01. The sequence continues at coordinate 62,039 of JABFSA010000070.1, forward strand.
CGCGGAGTAAAACGGAAACGCGAGCAACGCGAGCGCCGCCGCACCAGTGGCGATCAGCAGACGAGGCGAGACGCGATCGCTCAACCAGCCTACTCCGAGCAACGCTCCCGCATGGAGGATTACTCCGGTCGTCTGCGCGACGACGGCTTGCCGGGGATCGTAGCCGAGCACACCAGACAGGTATGCCGGCATGTGGGCAAAGAAGAGACCGTTGAACCCCGCGGTTGCTGCCAGGGCCGTCACACCCAGCACCACGGGCCACAAGTGCATCTTGAGCACTTCCTGGAAGGGATGCCTGGCTGCGAGTGCCTTCATTCGAAGGAACTCAGGCGACTCCTCCATCGCGCGGCGCATCACGAAACTCAACACGCCTCCGAGACCGCCAGCGATAAAGGCGATCCGCCATCCGAGCGTCGGCACCTGTTCTGGCGGGAGCCACGTCCGGACGAGGAGGCTGATGCCGGTTGCGGCAGCCACACCAAGCGTCACACACGAAAACACGACACCGCAGACGAACCCCGATCGTCGAGGCGCGGTTTCGACGACGTAGGTCAGGGCGCCTGGCAATTCGCCACCGAGGCAGAAGCCCTGGATCAACCGCAGCGCGACCATGGTCAGGCTGGCTGCGGCTCCCCACGTCGCAAAGGAAGGCACGAGACCCATCCCGAGCGTCGCTGTGGACATCACGAACAGCGACACCAGGAACACCTGGCGCCGGCCGTACCGGTCGCCGAAATGGCTGAGAACGATACCGCCAATTGGCCGCGCCAGATAGCCGACGGCAAATGTCGCAAACGAGGCGATGAGCGACACGAGCGGGAGAGTGTTGGGGAACATCGCATCCGCGATGTCTTTGGCGAAGACACCGAAGATGACGAAGTCATAGAACTCGAGCGTGCCGCCGAGGCTGGCCAGAAGCACGACTTTCCAGCCAGCCTTCGTGATGTGGTCGGATGTCACCCGGGAAATTATGAACCACGAAGACCACGAAGGAATCGAAGGACACCAAGTAGTTTTGTTTTCGAATCCCGAACCCCGAGTCCCGAATCCCGACAGGACTCAGTGCACTTCGTGCCTACGGTTTCGCGTCGCGCCAGTTGTCTGCGAAACCCACATCCACCGTCAGTGGAACGGCGAGCGACGCCACGCCTTCCATCTGTTCCCGCACGAGCGCTGACGCCTCGGCCGCCTCTTCGGCGGGTCCTTCGAAGACAAGCTCGTCGTGCACGGTGAGGATCATGCGCGTGGCCAGGCCGCGTGCCGGCAGCGCCGCGTGAAGGTCGATCATCGCCTTCTTCAGGATGTCTGCCGCGGTTCCCTGGATTGGCATGTTCACTGTTACGCGCTCCGCGGCGGCACGGATCTGTCCGTTGCGACTGTTCAGCTCCGGCACCAGCCGCCGGCGTCCAAACAGTGTGGTGACGACGCCCGTCTCGCGTGCGCGGGCCAGGGTGGTGTCGATATACGCGCGAACCTGCGGGAAGCCTCCGAAGTACGCATCGATGAACGTCTGCGCTGCATCCTTTGTGACGCCGATGTCTTTGGCCAGCGTGAACGCGGTCTTTCCATACAACAGCGCGTAGTTGATGATTTTGGCCCGGCGTCGCAGTTCGTACTTGTCGAGCCCGCTGTTCTCTCCAAAAACCTTGACCGCTGTTCGATCGTGAATGTCTTCACCGCTCCGGAACGCCTCGATGAGCGCCTGTTCGCCGGCGAGGTGAGCGAGCACTCGAAGCTCGATTTGTGAATAGTCAGCGGAGATGAGCACGTTGCCAGGATCAGCGATGAACGCTCGCCTGATCTGCCGCCCAAGCTCCGTACGAATGGGAATGTTCTGGAGATTCGGGTCGGAGCTGCTCAACCGTCCGGTTGCCGCCACTGCCTGGTTGAACGAGGTATGAAGGCGGCCCGTTCGCGGATGCACGAGTTGCGGCAGCGCGTCGATGTAGGTGCTCTTCAGCTTGTGCAGGCCGCGCCAGTCGAGGATGAGACGCGGGAGCTCGTGCACGAGCGCAAGCTCTTCAAGCACTTCCACCGCGGTGGACGCAGAGCGGGTCTTTCCTGTCTTCTTCGATACCGGCAATTGCAGCTTGTCAAAGAGGATGTCTGACAGCTGCCTGGGAGAGTTGATGTTGAACTCTTCCCCAGCCAGTTCGAAAATTCGCTGCGTATGCCGCGCGAGCTCGCCTTCGATGTGGCGCGACTGCGTCGCCAGCGCGACGCCGTCGATCCGGATGCCTGCAAGCTCGACGTCGCCGAGCACCTGGACGAGCGGCATCTCGAGCTCATCGAAGACATCACGCACGCCATCACGAGACAACAGAGGCCCGAGCGTATTCGAGAGCTGACGTGCCAGGTCGGCACGCTCGCCGGCAAAGCTGAGCGTGGATTCGGGCGGAACCTGCGAGAGCGGAGCAGCCTTGACTCCGCGGCCACACAGATCCTCCTCGGTGAGCGCTTTGTATCCAAGGTGTCCGAGAGACGCGGCCTCGAGCGCATGGGCCGAGCTCGTCGCGTCGAGCAGATAGCTCGCCAGCATCGTGTCGAAGGTGATGCCGCGCAGGGTGATGCCGTGGTTCTGCAGAACAATCGCGTCGAGCTTGAGGTCGTGCCCGATCTTGCGAATCGTCGCGTCCTCAAAGACGGCTTTCAGTCGCTCGAGCGCCGGCTGCCGTTCGATCTGCTGTGGGGCAGGACCGGCGAGGAGATCCTGATTGCCACCCACGCCTTCGTGTCCAAGCGGCACGTAACGCGCCTGCCGATCGGCAATCGAAAATGACACGCCCACGATCGCCGCGCGCATGGCTGAGCTGGGGTCGCGGACCACGTGCATCCCGCATTCACCCGCGGCGCGAAGCTGGGCAATCAGCGCATCGAGTTCGGGAAGCGTGGCGATGAGTGCGTAGTCCTTCTGGACAGTCTCCGCTGTCGGCGCGAATTCATTGACGAGCGTTCGGAAGCTCAATCGCGAAAACAACTCGTAACAGCGCGCTTGTGAGGCCCCTCGATAGCGAAGCGATTCAAGATCCACGTCGATCGGGACATCGCGCCGAATCGTCACCAGTTCCCGGCTTCTCAGCGCATCGTCGCGGTGCGCCAGCAGTGCCTCGCGATACTTCTTCTGTGGAATCTCTCCAGCCTTCTCGAGCAGCGTGTCGAGTCCCCCATGACTCGTCACGAGATCGATCGCTCCCTTTTTGCCGATCCCCGGAACGCCTGCGACGTTGTCGCTCGTGTCGCCCACGAGCGCGAGCACGTCCACGACGTATTGCGGCCTGACCCCGAACTTCGCTTCCACGGCTGCGTCGTCGAACCACGCACCATCGTCTCGGGGGTCGTATACACGGATGCCATCGGTGACCAACTGAAAGAAGTCCTTGTCGATGGACACAACCGCGACATCGAATCCGGCTTCCACCGCACGGCCCGCAAGCGTTCCGATGACGTCGTCTGCCTCGTAGCCAACGGCGGTGACGATCGGGACACCGAGTGCTTCACACGCTTCGTGAACCCAGGTGATCTGTTCCGCAAGATCGTCGGGCATCGCCGCTCGAGTGGCTTTGTAGTCGGAGACGATCGAGTCGCGGAATGTCGGACCTTTGAGATCGAACGACGCAGCGATGTGATTGGGACGATGGTCCGCGATCAGTTTCCGAAGCATCGTCACGAAGACGTAGACAGCGTGGGTTGTCTGTCCGTCCTGATTCGAAAGCCCCTGTCCGCGAAACGCGTGATAGGCGCGATACATCTGGGAACTGCCGTCGATCAGGAAAAACGTGGGGCGAGACATGACCTGCGGGGTGGTGGCGGTAAGGATATCATTGGGCCTCATGTCCCTCGGCGTAGCCGCTCGCGTACGGGCGCTGGTCTTGGTGCTCGTCGCGCTGTGTGGCGTCGCCGGCTGCTCCGGCCGCGGCGTTTTCCGGCAATACGAGTACGAAGAAGAGCTCTACCTTGCGCTCGACGGATCGGTGATTGCGAACGTCAACGCCTCGGTTGCCTCACTTGCCGCGCTACGCGGCATCGCTCTCAATCCAGATCCTCGCGCCCGAATCGATCGAGAGGAAGTGCGTGCGCTGTTCGAAGGCCCGGGCGTACGCACGACCGTCAGCCTGGGGAGGCGTGACCTTCGCAGGTTCGTGCACGCGAGCGTGAGGGCGGACAGCATCGAGTCGTTGTCGAAGCTCGAGCCCTTCGCGTGGTCGTCATACCGCTTCGAGCGAAGCGGCGACGTGTTTCGCTTCAGGCAGATGGTAGGAGCGCCGTCAGCGGTCCAGCGCGAAGCCATGGAATGGACCGGCAACGAAGTCGTTGCGTTCAGGCTGCACCTGCCGAGTGAAATCGTGTTTCACAACGCACCGTCCGGCAGAGTCGAGCGCGGAAACATTCTGGAGTGGGAACAGCCGCTCTCGGACCGCCTGGCGGGGCGACCCGTGGACATACAGGTTGATCTGGAGCCCGAGTCTATTCTGCAGACTACGCTGATCCTGTTTGGATCGACTGTGGTCGCTGCTCTTGCGACGCTTCTGTTGGCTGTCTGGTGGATCGCCAGACGTGGACGCAGCAACGAGACGCGGCCATGAGCCGCGTCTCGTCATCGAAGCTCAGAGACGTTCGAGCTCCAGCTGGACCTCAGCGTCCGTCTTCAGGTTGCTGGTCACCGAGAAGGCGTTGAATGAGCTGGCGATCGAGCGTGCCAGCATCCGGTCGATGTTGCTGTTGACCACACCTTCAAGCGTGACGCGGCCACCCTCGACGATGATGTGAATCGGGGGGTTGACCATCGCCCCGTAGCGCCAGAAGTTCGAGTTCCCGTAAATCGCGCGCGAAATCCTGAAACGAAGCTCGTCGTCGAATAGCGACACCGGCAGCGTGGTGATGTCGTTGTTGACCTGGCGCACGCCGTCGATTTTCGCCACGCGCCGCTCGAGGTCTGTCGCCTTGTAGGGCATTGTGACCTTCCCGGTGAGCGTGACGATGCCGTCGTTCACCTGGGCGTGAACGCTGTCGAAGACGGTGAAGTTCGGGTAGCGCAGTACCTGCTGTGAGACGTCCTTGAACACATCGAGATTCTGGCGCTGCGCCGCCCAGGCGGGCGCGCTCGAGATCGCGATGACGAAAAGTGCGGTCGCAAACCTGGCGAACATGATGTCTGCCTCCTCTTTTGGGCCTGAACTCAGGTTCAGATTCCGATGAGAAAGGGGCAAAGACCTTGCCAATTCTGGCAGTGCGGATCACCACTATTTGCGGGCTCTCGAACCGCTGGAAATGGCGTGCGTCCTCGACAGAGGACGTTACAGCAGGATCATCGTCGCGACGCCGGCAGCGATGAGCAGGATCTGCCGCATGGACGACGCGTCGGTCCGCCCGCGGTGGAGCCCCGGGATCAGGTCGGCCATGGCCACGTAGAGGAAGCTGGCCGCTGCGAGGGCCAGGAAGTAGGGGAGCAGCATGGGCACCGTATCGAAGGCAACGATAGCGGCGATAGCGCCGGCTGCGCTGGCGAGCGAAGACAGGACGTTGAGGAATAGTGCGCGGCCGCGCGAATAGCCGGCGTGCAGCAGGATCGCGAAGTCCCCGACTTCCTGGGGAATTTCATGCGCCGCTGCCGCAACGGCCGTGCTGATGCCTAGCGGCACAGACGTCATGACAGCCGCGCCCACCACTGCTCCATCGACGAAATTGTGAAAGGCGTCGCCGATGAGTACCGGAAATGCGCTGCTCTCGTGCACTTCGCAATCGTGAATATGGCAGTGCCGCCACAGGACGAGCTTCTCGAGCACGAAGAAGAGGAGGATTCCGGCAAGGAGCGTGGCAAAGACCTGCGGCGCCGCGAGCGTCTCCAGCGCTGTGGGCAGCAGGCGAAGCATCGATACGCCCAGCAGCGCTCCGACGGCGTAGCTCACGAGCCAGGGGACCAGTTTGGTGCGGGCGTTGTCCTTGACGAGCAGCACGCTCGCAGCCACGAACAGACCGCCGAGGCCGCCGAGGAGGCTCAGGCCAACTGCGATGAAAGGGATCGACACGCGAACCGATTATGACGCGACATACCCTTGCCGCGCTCGCACCGTCAGCCGACGCCCCTTCGCTTCGACCTTGATTTCGTGCCAGCGACCGTCCTTCTTGCCCGTGCTGACATAGCCCAGGTAGTACTGCTTGCTCAGCTCGTCGGCGATCCTGGCCGTAGCCCCACCAAGGTCACCGAAGCCGCGCACGATCTCCGTTCGGCCTCCCGAGTCGTCCGTGATTCGCCGCAACGCAGCGGCATCGACGCGCTCGTTCGACGCAGGCGTTCTGCGGCCGATGATGATCGGCGGACTCGGGCGCCGCGGAACGCCACCGGGAAACGGAAACGGAGGTCGCGGGAATGACGGGGGGCGCATCCGCGGTTCCGTTCGGTCCACGATAGCGGCGCCATCGACACCGAGCGCATAGACCAGCACTTCGCTTTCGCGAATGATTTCTCGAAGCTCCCCGACTTCGATGCGGCTGTTCGTATCGTTGCCGTCCGAGATGATGAGGATGGCCTTCTTGGGGTGCTTGCCAATACTCGCCAGCGGCACTGCTTCGGCAACGGCGTCGTACATCGCCGTGCCGCCGACCGGTCTCACGCGGGCGACGGCGGAGCTGATGGCGCGGCGGTCGGTCGTCCACTCCTGCATGAGATGTGGACGGTTGGCGAACTCGAGAAAAAACAGCTCGTCGTCAGCACCGAGCAGATCGTGGACGAAGCGATCGATGGCGGACCGTGCGGAGGCCATCTTGTCTGGCGTCATGCTGCCGCTCGCGTCGAGCACGAGCCCGAGGCTGACGGGCACCCGGTCGCTGCTGAAGTAGGTGATCGCCTGTTCTTCGCCGTCTTCGAAGACCGTGAAGTCCTCCTTGCGAAGTCCAGGGACGAAGCGGCCGTCTCTGTCCGTGACCCAGGCGGCGACATTGATGAGGTCCACACCGCTGCGGAAGGTCGAGCCGTCCTGAGGCTCGGTCTGAACCCCGACGACGGTTCCGGCTATCAACAGTGCGAGCGAAAGGACACAAACCCGCATGGCCTCCTCGGCAGAGGCAAGAACGTTGCCGGTTGGCGGCGGTGAAATACGGCTGTTTTTGGGCTCGTCCTGTCCGGCTATCCGGACCATTGGACAGAGGAGTGTCCGCTACTTGAGTCCTTCGCTGAACCGGTAGCCTTCTTGTTCAGCGAGAACCCGCGTGGCGCGGAACCCGGCGGCATTCAGGGCCTGGACGACGACGGAGGGTTCAGAGAAGACGGGTTTCGACCGGAGAAAGGTCAGCGCGCCCGAGCCGGTGCCACCTTCGACGACCATGAACCTGCCGCCGGGCCGGAGTACTCGGCGCGCCTCCCGCAGTGCGTCCGGGCGCTCGGCGTCGGAGAAGAGGCTGGGCTTGCCTGACGCGGCGTGGAGGACGACCACGTCGAAGGAGTCAGTCTCAAACGGCAGGGTGCTGCCGTTCTGCATCTGGACGTCGAGCAGAACTCCGGCCTTCTCGCCCGCTGCACGCGCCGTGGCGGCTTCGTGCTCGTTCTGCACCGCGACGGAGGCATGTCCGCTCAAACCAACTTTCGCGGCAATCGCGCCAACGAGCGCCGGATCATCGAGTCCCAGCTGCAACGCCCGCTCACCCATTCGCACTCCCGTCATCGCGACAGGGAGACGTTCGAGCGCGGACTTTCGGAGGAAAAACATCGTGAATTTCTAATGATATAGTGGCCGATTGTGACCGCACCACTTCAAATCGCCCCCGCTAGCGGCAAACTCGGCGTGCTCCTCGTCGGCCTCGGCGCCGTGAGCACGACCACCATCGCTGGCGTGTGCGCCATTCGCAAGGGACTGGCTCAGCCTATCGGCTCGCTGACACAGATGGGCACGATTCGCCTCGGGAAACGCACCGAATCGCGGACGCCGCGCATCAAGGACTTCGTGCCGCTGGCGTCGCTCGACGACATCGTGTTTGGCGGGTGGGACATCTTCGAGGCCGACTGCTATTCGGCCGCCCGGACTGCAGGCGTGCTCGATGCCTCCCAGCTGGACCAGGTGCGGGGCGAGCTCGAAGCGATCAAGCCGATGCCGGCGGTCTTCGACCAGCGCTACGTGAAGCGGCTCGACGGACCCAACGTCAAGAAGGGGAAGAACAAGCGCGACCTGGCTGAGCAGTTGGTCGCGGACATCCGTGCGTTCAAGGAGAAGCACGGGTGCGACCGGCTCGTCATGGTCTGGTGCGGCAGCACCGAGGTCTACATGAAGCAGACCGCGGTGCACGAGACTGTCGCCTCGTTCGAGAAAGGCCTCGAGCAGAGCGACGAGGCGATTCCGTCGAGCATGGTCTACGCGTACGCGGCGCTGCGTGAAGGCATCCCGTTCGCGAACGCCGCCCCGAATCTCACCGCCGACGTTCCGGCCATGCTGGAGCTTGCCGCCCGCACCAAGGCACCTGTGGCAGGCAACGACATGAAGACGGGGCAGACGCTCATCAAGACGATCATCGCGCCAGGACTCAAGGCACGGCTGCTCGGGGTGAAGGGTTGGTACTCAACGAACATCCTCGGCAACCGCGACGGCGAGGTGCTCGACGATCCGGACTCGTTCAAGACGAAGGAAGAAAGCAAGAAGTCGGCGCTCGACTACATCTTCCAGCCGCAGCTGTATCCAGAGCTCTACAAGGACCTCTGTCACGTTGTCCGGATCAATTACTACCCGCCGCGTGGTGACAACAAAGAGGGCTGGGACAACATCGATCTCGTCGGATGGCTTGGCTATCCAATGCAGCTGAAGATCAATTTCCTCTGCCGCGACAGCATTCTGGCGGCGCCTATCGTCCTCGACTCGGCGCTCTTCCTCGACCTGGCCAAGCGCGCGGGGATGTCCGGGATCCAGGAGTGGCTCTCGTTCTACTACAAGGCGCCGATGCACGCCCCGGAGCTCTACCCTGAGCACGACCTGTTCATCCAGCTCATGAAGCTGAAGAACACGCTGCGCTTCATGATGGGCGAAGAGCTCATTACCCACCTTGGGCGCGAGTACTACGACTAGGGACCGGTAGACATCCGTGGGTGACGAAAAGCTCGCGGGGGAGATCGATGATCTCCTCCAGGAAGACCGCACGTTTCCCCCGTCCGACACCTTCCGGGCGCAGGCGACTGTCCAGGATGAGTCAGTCTACGAGCGGGCCGCTCGCGATCCGGAATTCTTCTGGGCGTCATTCGCGAGCGAGCTCGACTGGTTCACGCCCTGGACGAAGATCCTCGACTGGCAACCACCCCACGCGAAATGGTTTCTTGGCGGCACCCTTAACGCCAGCGTCAATTGCGTCGATCGGCATGCCCTGGGCTCCCGGCGCGACAAGACCGCGATCATCTGGGAAGGGGAGCCTGGCGATCAACGAACCCTGACCTACTTCGAGCTGCTCCAACAGGTCAGCCAGTTCGCTAACGTGCTCAAGTCGCTCGGGGTCACCCGGGGCGACCGCGTCGCGCTCTACCTTCCGCTCATTCCCGAGCTCGCCATCGCCATGCTCGCCTGCGCCCGCATCGGCGCAGTGCACTCGGTGGTTTTCGGCGGATTCAGCGCCGAGTCGCTGCGGGATCGCATCAACGACGCCCAGGCCACGCTGCTTGTGACCTCGGATGGCGGCTGGCGACGCGGCCACGTCGTCCCTCTCAAACAGATGGCGGACGACGCGCTCACGGGAACGCCGTCGATTCGCAACGTCGTGGTCGTGCGTCGCGTCGGAGAATCAGCGCCCGCGATGGAGATGAAGGAAGGCCGCGACCACTGGTATCACGCGCTGATGGCACAGGCCGCTGATACCTGTGAGCCCGAGCGGATGGATGCAGAGGACATGCTCTACATCCTCTACACCTCGGGAACGACCGGGAAGCCCAAGGGCATCGTGCACACGACGGGCGGATACCTGACCGGCGTGTACGCGACGACCAAGTGGGTGTTCGACCTCAAGGAGAACGACATCTACTGGTGCACCGCAGATATCGGCTGGGTCACCGGACATAGCTACGTCGTGTACGGTCCGTTGGCGAATGGTGCGACGGTGTTGATGTACGAGGGCGCACCGGATTGGCCAACGAAGGACAGGTTCTGGGAGATCATCGAACGCTATCGAGCGACGATCTTCTACACCGCGCCCACGGCGATTCGGGCCTTCATGCGCTGGGGCGATGAATGGCCACGCGGTCGCGACCTGTCATCGCTCAGGTTGCTGGGCTCGGTCGGCGAACCCATCAATCCTGAAGCCTGGGTCTGGTATCACCGCTACATCGGCGGCGAGCGATGTCCAGTGGTGGACACATGGTGGCAGACCGAGACCGGCGCGATCATGATCACGCCGCTGCCAGGGCTCACGGAATGCAAACCCGGCTCAGCCACGCGAACGTTCCCCGGGATCTTCGCACAGGTAAAAACTGACAAAGGCGACGACATTGAGGTGGGAGGAGGGCTGCTCGCCCTCACCCGTCCATGGCCGTCGATGTTGCGTGGTATCTACGGCGATCCTGCACGCTACGTCGCCCAGTACTGGAGCCGGTGGACGCCCGACATCTACTTCACCGGCGACGGCGCCAAGCGAGACCCGGAGGGATTTTTCTGGCTCCTCGGTCGTGTAGACGATGTGTTGAATGTCGCCGGCCATCGAATTGGCACGATGGAAGTTGAGAGCGCGCTCGTGGACCATCAGAAGGTTGCCGAGGCCGCGGTCGTCGGCCGGTCCCATGAGATCAAGGGTCAGGCGGTGGCTGCCTTCGTCACGCTGAAGGAAGGCGTGGCTGCGAGCGAAGCGCTGATCGCGGAGCTCAAGGAGCACGTGGTCAAGAAGATCGGCGCGATCGCCCGTCCTGACGACATCATCTTTGCGGCCGACCTGCCAAAGACGCGTTCGGGCAAGATCATGCGGCGCCTATTGCGGGACATTGCAGACGGCAAGGCGCTCGGCGATACGACCACGCTCGGTGATCCCAGCGTCGTCGCGAAGCTCAAAGAGCAGTACGAAGACGAACACTGAGCCATTCCCGGTTCAGGCTCCGCTATCGACGGCGATCTGGAGATCTACCGACGACGATGGTAGTAATGGGGTCCTGCCATGGAAGCGGGCGGTAGATTCCAGTCGTCAGGTGAAAGAGCGGCGCCGGTTCGCACACGAATTGGTGAGCGCCTCTGTCAGGCGGGGGTGGTCACCCACACCGATCTGCAGGACGCCCTCGAAGAACAGGGGCGGTGTGGCGAACGCCTGGGTTCTATTCTCGTCCGGTTGAATCTCGCGAGTGAGCGTCAAATTGCCCAGGCGCTCGCCGCCCAGCTCGAACTGCCGTTTGTCGAGCTGTCGCGGCACCCGCTCTCGCCCGAAGCGCTCCTCAGGATCCCGAAGCGGATCGCGCTCGTGCACTCCTGCATTCCGATCGCAATTGAGAACAAGGAACTGACGGTTGCGATGTCGGATCCGCTTCTGTTCGCGGCGATTCAAGATGTCGAGTTCCAGACCTCCTGCCGTGTCAGACAGGTCGTGGCCACGCGCGAAGACATCAGCGACGCCATTCGCCGAGGCTATCCGGATACGGCGCTCGCCCGTGTCGTTCAGATTGGCGCCGTCGAACCCACGGGAGGCGGCGCGAGTGTCGAAGATCCGCCTGACACATCGCCTGTCGTCGAGATCGTTGATTTAGCGCTCAGAAGCGCGCTTCGCAACGGCGCAAGTGATGTGCACATCGAGCCCACCGAGACAGGTGTGGTCGTTCGGCAACGTGTCGATGGACTGCTCAAGGAGGTGATGGATCTTCCGAAGTGGGTGCACGAAGGAGTGGTCGCGCGGGTCAAGGTCATGGCCGGTCTCGACATCGCCGAGAAGCGATTGCCGCAGGACGGGAGGATCCGTACCAAGACGGATACCGGAGAGAGCATCGACCTTCGCGTGTCCACTCTGCGCACGATCGTTGGCGAGAAGATCGTTCTCCGCGTGCTCGATCATCGCAAGGGCGTGCCTTCGCTCGACACGCTGGGCCTCTCCTCGGAAGCGCTTGCGCAGGTCCAGGGCTTCCTGCGTCATCAGCACGGGATGATTCTCGTCGTCGGACCGACGGGTTCGGGCAAGACCACGACGCTGTCGTCGGCGCTCGCTGCACTGCGCTCGGAGCGTACGAACATCGTCACGATTGAAGATCCGGTCGAGTATCAGATCCCCGGAGTAAACCAGACGCAGACCAACGGCAAGATCGATCTGACGTTTGCGCGATCACTGCGCGCCGTCCTGCGTCAGGATCCTGATGTGGTGCTCGTGGGAGAGATCCGCGATCACGACACCGCCCGGGTCGCGATGCAGGCAGCCCAGACGGGTCACCTCGTGCTCTCGACGCTTCACACCAACGACGCACCCTCGAGCGTGGAGCGGTTGGCTGATATCGGGATCGAACCATACGTGTCGGCGTCAGCGCTGGTCGGCATCATCGCGCAACGGTTGCTGCGTCGGTTGTGCACCAGTTGTCGGCTTCCATATATCCCGGACGCGCCGGTGCTTCGGGCCTTATCCATATCTGACGACGAAGCAGCAGGAATCACGTTCTACCGCGCCGGCGGATGCGACCACTGTCATCAGACCGGATACAGAGGACGCATCGGCATTTACGAGGTCATGTCGATCACGGATGCCGTGCGTCGCCTGATTTCCGGAAGGGCCACCGTGATGGAGCTTCGAGCATCTGCGAAGACGGCGGGCATGCGTACTCTCGCCGAAGACGGCGTGGCCAAAGTGAAAGCCGGGCTCACGACCCCGGAAGAACTGCATCGTGTGGTGACGACAACCGAGGGAAGCGGCCGCTCCTGCTCCGAGTGTGGGGGCGCGATGGAACCCGAGTTCGTGGTGTGTCCTGCCTGTGGGCATTCCAGCGGGGGTGAGTGTTTCCAGTGCAGGCGAACGCTCAAGCCGGGTTGGAAATTCTGTCCGTACTGCGCCGCCAGCGTCGCTGTGAGCAGTCACGAGCCGGGTTCGCTGACGCGGCTTCGGGCCGTCGGTTAGGCGCGATGACGTCGAGGAATTGCTATGAACTGCTCGAGGTCGCGCCCACGGCGTCACAGCTGGAGATCAAACAGGCGTTTCGCCGGGTCATTGCCAAGTACCATCCTGACAAAGTCCAGCATCTTGGTGTGGAGCTGCAGAGCATCGCAGCCGTGAGAACCGCCGAGATCACGCAGGCCTACAGAGAGTTGAGTGCCGTGCCCTCTGGTGGCAACCACGAGACTCCCACGCAATCCCCACGGCCTCCCTCTCGGGACGCATCGAGCGGAGACAGGGATGAGGCAAGGGGACTCGTGCAACGGGCGGCGCTGGCTCGCTTTCGGAATGCGCTTCGCGAGGAGGGCTGGTCTGGCGAGCCAGTGGTCGCTCCCTTCGATGTCGCCGCGACGTCGGCCGGAGGCTGGAGGCAGAAAGGGTGGAAGATCCTGGGCCGTGTCGTGGGAGAGTGGTCCGATGCAACAGTCCAGGAGACCTGGGCCGCTGCAAGCCGAATCCAGCGCAACGACTCCCGGAATGCGTGGGTGTTCCTGCTGGGGCCAGGCGACGCCTCACACGCGCAGCCCCGACAATCTGTCAGCCGCGCTCGAATGACTGACGTCTGCCGGAGCGAACCTGCTCTTGTCCTGATACTTGTTGACGTTGGTACCTGGCATGCCGATGTTCCAAACCGTACGCCCCCGCTCATGACAGCGCTGTTGAGACGCCTGTCCGCATAGGTCACACATGCCGCTCATTGAAACGCGCGATCTCTGGAAGACCTACGTGATGGGCGATGAAGAAGTACACGCGCTTCGCGGCGTGTCGGTCGATATCGAACGAGGCGAGTACGTGGCGATCATGGGTCCATCAGGCTCGGGCAAATCGACACTGATGAATCTCATCGGGTGTCTCGATACCCCTACGCGCGGCTCGTATCTCCTCAATGGCAAGAACGTGAGCGAGATGAAGGACAACGAACTGGCCCGTATCCGCAACGAAGAGATCGGGTTCGTTTTTCAGACGTTTAACTTGCTGCCGCGTGCGACCGCATTGCACAACGTCGAGCTTCCGCTCGTATACGCGGGCGTTGCCGCGAAGGATCGTGAGGAGCGGGCACGAGCCGCGTTGGCGACGGTTGATCTGGCGTCCCGAGTGAACCATCGCCCGAACGAGCTTTCCGGTGGGCAGCGTCAACGTGTCGCCATTGCCCGTGCGCTCGTGAACAGGCCGTCGCTCCTCCTGGCGGACGAGCCCACGGGGAACCTTGATACAAAAACAGGCATGGAACTCATGTCGCTCTTCGGCCGGCTGCACCAGGATGGCAATACCGTGGTGGTGGTGACGCACGAGGCGGATATCGCGGCGTACGCACACAGGACGCTGTCTTTCAGGGACGGTCAACTGGAGAAAGACGTCCGGCGCGTGCCCTGACGCCGCCTATCGGAACTGTTCGATCTCGAAGGGCTCTGTCACGCGCGTTCGCAGAGGCTCGTCCAGCAGCCGCCAGTTCTCCCAGTCCACCTGCACTCGAGTTGCCTCGACCATGACCTGCTGAACACGCAGCGACGGATCGAAGCAGTGCCTGACAAGGCTTTCGGTCGAGGGACCTCGGCGCTCAATCGCAACTGCCTCTGGTTCGCTGATGCGGCATCTGCGTGTCTCGACTGTGCGGTCGAGACCGACGATCCAGTACACCTGTCCGGCATTGTGTTCGTAGTCTGCGGGACTCGCGTACGTCGTCGAGTACATGTCGTAGGTTGAGAACACTGGCGACGCTTCGAGCCGCAAGAGAGACACCACGATTTGCTGTGCAAACAGGGCGACGACGAAGGCGATGGCAAGTCGTGGTTGCAGCCGCTCAGGTCCGGCTGAAGCCGGCTCAGTGCCGGGTCGTACGAGGTGCCACGGGAGAAACCCGATGAGCAGAATCCACCAACCAGGCCAGTAGAGACCTTGGAACAACAGGAAGCCCGTCAGCAGCGACAGAGAGGCAAGCCCAGCCAGCAGACGATAGCGATAGGCGCTCGCGAGAACCCCGATAAGCACAAGGCTTTCGATCGCGATCGCGCCGAAAGACAATGCCACTGCCATCCAGGGATGGTGGCCGACCTGCAGCCCCCAGTCCACAAGGGCCGACGGCGAATCGGACAGGAAGTGGTACTTCACGGTCCCATTCAGGATCCACGCAAGTCCCGTATCGCGCAGCTTGGCGACCGCGGCGGCAAGAAACACGATCCCGATGACGAGCGCGGGCGCCCAGGTGACGTAGCCATACTGCTTCGGGGTCGCCCGCACGCGTTGACGGTCGCCGCGGCGCCTGGCGTCAACGCTCCAGGCATCACTCCATCGCGCTCCCTGCAGAGCCAGCAGGGTCAGCAGAAGTGAGCAGACCGTGTGATACGACGTGGCTGTCGTGTAGAGCGTCGCCCAGCCCAGGACGCCGATCGTCAAACACGCGAATGCGGTTCGTGCGAAAGCGCCGACGATGAACAGGAGGCCCCAGAGCAGGATCCACGCAGGCAACCAATCGGTGAGCCATGGCGCCGCGATGAAGGGGCGAAGCATGAACTCGTGCGTCGGCGACAGCGCGTTAGAGGGATCGACAGCCATCGCGGCGGAGACCGGCCGGCGAAGAACGAGATCAAGAAGCAGCCCTCCGAACACGAGTCTGAAGACCGCGACGGCTTCCGCTGAGGCATTCGGGATCGCGCGAGAAAGGAAAGCTTCGATTGCGTCAGTCGTCCTCCGCAACGCTTGTCCTGGATGGAGGAACGCGTTTGTCGCCATCAGCGCCGGGCCCCACTGAAGTCCCGGCGCCACCCTGCTGAGGATGGCGAGACAGAGGCTCGCGAACCCGATGATGAAACTCAGACGTACGGCAATCTCGAGGACGGCGGGAACGGCCGGATAAGGAGTCGTGTAGGGGAGGCGCGGCGCGAAGTAGCCGACGCGGAATGCCGTTCGGTGGATGTTGTGGGTGTCTTCGACCGCCGGATCCAGCACGAGGTCCCTGACGTTGTCGGACCGCGTGTCCGTCAGTGCGTAGCTGAAGGTGCTCCCTTCCTCGAGTGCTATCGGGCGAAGGTGGTACTGCTGTTCCAGCCGCTGGCGGCTGACGTTGTCCAGTCCAGGGCTCCACCTGACGTGGACAAAAACCGGCGGAGGACCAAACGCAAGGCGCAGGCTGCCGTAGGCCAGGCCGGCCAACAACCAGAGGACGAGCGCGGTCGTCAGCAGTCGCAACGACCGGGACGCTGTCATACGGCCGCCCTGCCCAAGACAACCGAAAGGTGCTGGACGTCGAGGAGTGGAGCCGCCATTACGCCGTGGAGGCGTCGTGGTACTCGCCGAAAACGCGCCTCAGAGTGTCGGCAATCTCGCCGAGAGTGGCATGCTTCTCTGTAGCCGCCAGAATCGATGGCACGAGGTTGGATCCGTCCCGCGCGGCGCGCTCTACGGCAGTCAAGGCATTGTTCCAGTCGTGTTCGCTGCGGCCAGCGCGCACGGCGCGAACCCGTTCAATCTGTTGTTCTTCGAGAGCGGGATTCAGCGTGAAGGAGTGTCGGGATTCGGGATTCGGGATTCGGGATTCGGAGTCTGAGGAAGCGGTCTTCGACTCCCCAGCCCCGAGCCCCGAGTCCCGATCACCGTATTTGTTAACGCCGACCACAACCGCGTCGCCGGTATCGATCGCCTGTTGCGCACGATAGGCTTCGTCCTGTATCTGCCGGCGAACATAGCCGCTCTCTATCGCCGAGAGCGCGCCACCAGCTGCGTCCACGCGCTCCATCAGTTCGAGCGCTTCACGTTCAAGTTCTGCGGTGCGCTGCTCGATTTCGTACGCGCCGCCAACCGGATCAACCGCATTTGCGACCCCCGTCTCGTGTAGCAGGATTTGCTGTGTGCGCAGGGCGATCGTCGCGCTTTCCTCGGTCGGCAGCGCGAGCGCTTCGTCGCGGCCGTTGGTGTGCAGCGATTGCGTGCCGCCGAGTACAGCAGACAGCGCCTGTATGGCGACGCGGACGATGTTGTTGTCGGGCTGCTGTGCGGTGAGGGTGCTCCCGGCGGTCTGGGCGTGGAATCGCAGTTGCTGCGCACGGGGATTGGTGGCACCGAACTGATCGCGCATGATCCGGGCCCACATCCGCCGCGCCGCCCTGAACTTCGCGATCTCCTGGATGAACCCGTTGTGCGCGCTGAAGAAGAACGAAATGCGCTGGCCGAACACGTTCGCGTCGAGGCCGGTATCCACCGCGGCCTGCACGTAAGCTCGCGCGTGAGACAGCGTGAACGCAATCTCCTGTGCTGCTGTCGAACCAGCCTCGCGGATGTGATACCCGCTGATGGAAATCGGATTCCAACGAGGCATCTCGCCCGCGCAGAACCCGATCACATCGGTGACGATCCGCATGGAGGGCCGTGGAGGGTAGATGTGCGTGCCCCGGGCCACGTATTCCTTGAGGATGTCGTTCTGCAGAGTCCCCGAGAGCTGGGCGAGCGCCACGTTCTGCCGCCTGGCGACGGCGGCATAGAGCGCGAGCAGAATGATGGCGGTCGCGTTGATGGTCATCGACGTCGAAACACGGTCGAGCGGGATGTTCGCGAAGAGCGTCGCCATGTCTTCGATCGAGTCGATGGCGACCCCGACCCGTCCCACCTCGCCTGCTGCCAGCGGGTGATCCGAGTCGTACCCAATCTGCGTCGGGAGGTCGAAGGCCACGCTGAGCCCGCTGACTCCCTGCTCGAGGAGATAGAGAAACCGTTTGTTGGACTCCGCGGCATCCGCAAACCCGGCGTATTGCCGCATCGTCCAGGGCCGGCCCCTGTACATGTCGGGCTGAACGCCGCGCGTGAATGGAAACTCGCCCGGAAGGCCAATGTCCCGGTCGAAATCGAGCGACTCCAGGTCCCCTGGCGTTGTGAAATGCGATGAGGACGGACGAGTGGTCATCGGCGTCGGGATTCTACCTTGCGGCGCCCTCGCGACCGGCCGCACCAACTCACCTGGCGACTCGATTCGAGGAGCGGTGATTCGTTGACACCCACTGGCCGTGCTTCTACAATGCCCCAGTCTCCTCTGGGGGAGGCTAAACCACTGTGAATGAAACCTTTGGCGCTCCATCCGTGCTACGCGCGCGTCACGTAGCCTGGATTTAGACGAGCGTCCGGACCCGGCCTGGCGGCGGGTGAGGAGGAGCAGAGATGGATGACGTCGTGAACCGCTTTGCCAAAGAGCTGGCCGACGCGATTGCCGCTGCTGTTGCCGACAACCCCAAAGTTGAAGCGTGCCGCGACAAGGCCCGCGAAGCCGGGTTTGAAATGCGCGTCACCCTCGAGGCCGTCGTGGGGTTCGTCAACCGGAACAACGGCGGCGCGGTGACCAAGATCACCACCCCCGCTCGCTTACTGCCTGGAAGCCGCTCGTTCGGGCTGACCGCGAACGATCGCCGGTTCCTTCGGTCGTTGCGCATCGGCGCCGACGAAGCTCGGGAACCGGTCGAGTAGCACGCTCCCGCTAGGTGGCCTTCCCCTGGTTGGCCACCGAGCGCTCCGCCGCTTTCACGGCCTCCGCGTCTCCCAGATAGAACTTTCGTATCGGTTCGAGGCTGCTGTTCAACTCATAGACCAGCGGAACGCCCGTCGGGATGTTCAACTCGACGATCGCCTCATCCGACACGTGGTCGAGATACTTCACGAGCGCCCGAAGGCTGTTGCCATGCGCCGCGATGACGACGTTGCGCCCGGCGAGGATGTCGGGGGCAATCGTGTGATGCCAGTACGGAAGGAATCTCGCGACCGTGTCCTTCAATGATTCGGTGAGCGGTAGCTCGTCTGGTGCCAGTGCCGCATACCGGCGGTCCTTCGATGGATGGCGGTCGTCTTCCTCGGTCAGCGGCGGGGGCGGGATGTCGTAGCTGCGGCGCCAGATCTTCACCTGTTCCTCACCGTGCGCCGCTGCCGTCTCGGCCTTGTTGAGCCCTTGCAGGGCTCCGTAGTGCCGTTCGTTCAGACGCCAGGAACGATGGACCGGGACCCACAGCAGGTCCATCTCATCGAGCGCGATCCAGAGCGTCCGAATGGCGCGCTTGAGCACCGAGGTGTATGCGACGTCGAACGCGAACTTCTCCGCGGCCATCAGGCGCCCGGCGGTCTGCGCCTCCAGCCGGCCTTTGTCGCTCAGATCGACATCGGTCCATCCCGTGAATCGATTCTCACGATTCCAGGTGCTTTCTCCGTGACGAAGTAGAACCAGTCTGTGCATGGGGTGTCAGCGCGAGGCTGCCGGGAGTTGCCGGATCGCGCTGCGCCCGGCGTATTTTGCGGCTGAACCCAGCTCTTCCTCGATCCGAAGGAGCTGGTTGTACTTGGCGGTCCGATCGCTGCGACTGCCAGAGCCAGTCTTGATCTGTCCAGCTCCAGTACCAACGGCCAGGTCGGCAATCGTGCTGTCTTCGGTCTCGCCCGATCGATGAGAAATGATTGTCGCGTAGCCCGCCGCGCGAGCCATGG
The DNA here is from genome assembly GCA_013140775.1 of Acidobacteriota bacterium. Classification (GTDB taxonomy): domain Bacteria; phylum Acidobacteriota; class Vicinamibacteria; order Vicinamibacterales; family UBA2999; genus JABFSA01. Next base: position 81,560 of record JABFSA010000070.1, read on the forward strand.
CGATGGCGTCGAGCGTTTCCGAGACGGTGCCGATCTGGTTGAGCTTGACGAGAAGCGCGTTGCCGACCTTCTCAGCGATTCCCTTCTTCAGGATCTCCGGATTCGTGACGAACACGTCGTCGCCCACGAGCTGCACCCGATCACCGAGTGCCTTTGTGAGGGCTTTCCAGCCGTCCCAGTCTCCCTCCGCCAGCCCGTCTTCGATCGAGACGATGGGATACTGCCGAACCCAGTCCGCGTACATGTCCACCATCTCGGCGGAACTACGCGTCGCTTCGCCGGACTTGCGGAACACATACTGGCCGTCTTTCCACAGCTCGCTCGAGGCCACGTCCAGCGCCAGATAGACATCCTGTCCCGCCCGCAGTCCGGCGCGTCCGATGGCTTCGAGAACGATATCGAGGGCCTCGCGGTTGGATTTCAGGTTCGGCGCAAAGCCGCCCTCGTCGCCCACACCCGTTGAATGGCCGGCCTTCTTGAGAATCGCCCGAAGCGCGTGGAAGATTTCGGTTCCCGCCCTCAACGCCTCGGTGAACGTCGGCATCCCGACCGGCATCACCATGAATTCCTGAAGATCGACGCTGCTGTCGGCGTGTGCGCCCCCGTTGAGGATGTTCATCATCGGCGCTGGCAGCACGTAGTCGGCAGCGCTGGTTCCTGCCAGTCGCCCGAGGTGGACGTAAAGCGGTTCACGCGCTGCTGCCGCCGCCACTCTGGCAACCGCCATGGACACACCCAGAAGGGCATTGGCTCCGAGCCGGCTCTTTGTCGGCGTCCCGTCCAACGCCAGAAGGCGCTGGTCGATCTGGCGCTGATCCAGGTCCTGCCCCTGCAGGGCCTTGGCAATTTCACCGTTGACGTTGGCAACCGCGGTGCGGACGCCTTTGCCGAGGTAGCGGCTCTTGTCGCCGTCGCGGAGCTCCAGCGCCTCGCGCTCGCCTGTTGACGCGCCCGATGGTACGGCCGCGCGTCCGAAGAAATCGTCGGCCCAGGCGTCCACTTCCACAGTGGGGTTGCCGCGTGAATCAAGAATTTCCCGTGCGTGAATACGTGTTAGGCGCACTGCAGTACCTCGCGAACTTTCATCAAGTCAAAGGCGGGTTGCCACCGCGATCCGCGAACGCTTCCGCCAGAAGCGCCTCTTCGCTGATCGGTCCAATCAACGGCTCGTCCTCCGCAGTCACGACCACCACACCTCCTTCAGAGACGGTGTGACGCCTGCGATCTTCCTCGAGGTTGTAGCCGACTACTGCTCCGCGCGGGATCACCACGTCGCGGTCCACGATCGTGCGTCTGAGGCGCGCGTGACGGCCCACGTGCACGCCTGGCATCAGGATCGTCTGCTGGATGTCACAGAAGCTGTGCACGCGAACATTCGGACACAGGATGCTGCCCATGACGCGGCTGCCGGAAACGATGCAGCCACCCGCGATGACGGAGTCGATCGCCTGCCCGCACCGGCGACCTTCCTCAGCAAACACGAACTTGGCAGGAGGCGATTGCGGCTGGTAAGTGCGCAAGGGCCACTCCGGGTCATAGAGGTTGAACTCCGGATTGACATGGCACAGGTCCATGCTCGCTTCGAAATACGCGTCGAGCGTTCCGATATCGCGCCAGTACTTTGCGGCTTTCTTGTTCTCGTCGTAAAACCGGTAGCAATAGACTGGCGCGCGCTGGATGAGGGACGGGATGATGTCGCGGCCGAAGTCGTGCTGGCTCTCTGGCCGAGAGGCGTCCTCTTCCAGCGCTCGCACCAGTACATCCGCACGAAAAATGTAGATCCCCATGGACCCCAGCGCGACGTCGGTCTGACCAGGGATGGGCGCTGGCCGTTCCGGCTTCTCCTGGAAGCCGACGACGCGATCGTGATCATCGATATTGACGATTCCGAACCGACGGCCATCGGCGATCGGGACCTCGAGCGCGGCCAGTGTGGCATCTGCGTTGTTTTCGAGGTGAAAACGCAGCATCTTCGAATAGTCCATCTTGTACACGTGGTCGCCGGAGAGCACGATGACGTGACTCGGGGCCTCACGTGAGATGGAGTAGAGGTTCTGGAACACTGCATCTGCCGTGCCCAGGTACCAATGCTCGCCGACGCGCTTCTGGGGTGGCAGGATCTCGATGAACTCGCCGAGTTCCTCAGAAACCACGTTCCAGCCCATGCGGATGTGGCGGTTCAGCGACAGCGACTTGTACTGGGTCGCGATGAAGATGTGCCTCAGTCCTGAGTTAATGCAGTTACTCAAGGCGAAATCGATGATGCGGTAGGGTCCGCCAAAGTAGACGGCGGGCTTTGCGCGCTCCTTCGTCAGCGGGTAGAGGCGCTCACCAGCGCCGCCCGCGAGCAGGATCACGAGAATATCGTCGAGGTCCATATGGTGGTCGGAGTGCCGGAGAAGGGGTTCCGATGATAGCACGCGCCCGGGCTGCATTTTCCCGCCAGAACCGCCATTTCCCCAAGAACTTCCGCTGTTTTCGCAGTTTGACTTGACCCTGTTTCGTGCCTATGATCAGGCGTTTGAAGGTCACTTTTGTATCGGAGAGGAACCGATGAGTATTGGTCGGGTTTTTACATTCGCCGTTGTCGCAGCCACGCTGGTCAGCGCCCCAGCTCTCGTCGCCCAGAACCAGCCGAATCGCCGAGATCAGGAGCGCCGCAGCCAGCAGGAACAGCGTGACACCCAAGCGCTCGTTCAGTTGGTCGATGCCATCGTCGCTGGCAAACAGCCGGCGCCAACCGATATCGCCGTCAAATGGGAAGCGAACCACTTCATGCGGGGAGCCGACGGCACCACGTATGTTCCATTCAGCCTGACGCTCGATTCCTCGAAACTCGCCGCGCCCGGTGTCGGCCTCTATGTCCGGGTCATCGGCAAAGGCGCGCCGCCGGCGCCAGCTGCCAACGATAAGGATAAGAAGGGGCCGGCGTATCCGTGGGACAACGTGCAGTTCGTTGACGTCCCGGCCGACGGCAAGGTGGCTCGCGCGATGGCACTCAGAGCCGGGGAATACGACGTGCTGGTGACGATCAGGGAGAAGAGCCCTCTCGAGAACCAGCGCAATGCTCCGCCCCTCAAGGCCGGCTTCCTGCGCCACACCATCACCGTTCCCGATCTGGCAGGTCCGGAACTGTCCACCAGCTCCCTGCTGATCGGATCCATCGAACAGTTGTCAGCTCCATTGCCAGCAGCGGAGCAGCAGGCAAACCCCTACACGTTCGGCACCATGCGCGTCACGCCGTCGCTCGATGCCAAGTTGAAGAAGAGCGGGGAGCTGGAGGTGCTGTTCTGGGTGTATGGAACGCAGGCGAACGCCGGGAAGCCTGACCTCCAGATTGAGTACAACTTCCACCAGAAGACCGCTGAAGGTGAGAAATACTTCAATAAGACCGCTCCGCAGCTTCTGAATGCGACTACTCTGCCAGCACAGTTCGACCTCGCGGCGGGTCATCAGCTGCCCGGAAGCCTGGTCGTGCCGTTGGCGAGCTTCCCGGTTGGTGATTACCGGCTCGAGATCAAGCTCACGGACAAGCTTTCAGGTAAGACCCTGACCCAGAACCTCAACTTCACCGTCGAGGCCTGATCGCAAGAGGGAACATTGTCCCCACACATGACCCGCCACTTCGCGTTTTTCGGCCTGGCGGTGGGGATGTGTGCGGTGGCGGTGCCCGCTCCGGCACAGACCGTTCCTCCCATCCGGCCGTCACCTGTGTCGCAGGTGACGGCCATTCAACGAGCCGACATCCAGGGAATCGTCAGGGACAACCAGGGCCAGCCCCTGGAGGGTGTGGTCGTGTCTGCTCTTGGTCCGACGACGGCCTCTGTGGTGTCGGACGCGAACGGCCGCTTCATCCTCCGTCGCCTTCCTGAAGGTTCCTACCTCGTGCGGGCTCATCGTCAGGGCTACGCGCTCGTCCGTTCGCAGCTGGTTCAGGTCCGTCAGGCGCTGAATCCAACGATGTCGGTCGCTCTCACTTTGCGGAGTGAAACTGAACAGCCCACGATCCTCGCGGCTGGCGTCGGTCCGGTTGATCAGCCGTCGGGAGCCGAGACGGGTGATGACGTCCGAGATGGCGGAGAAGTGTTCTGGCGCCTGCGCCACTTGAAGCGCGGTGTTCTCAAGGAAGCCGCCGTTGGACTGGTTGACTCGCTCGGCGCGGGAGGCACCTTCCTCGGTGACTCACTGGGTGATCTTGGCGCGGCCGTTGGCTCACCAACCCGTTTGGCAACCTCCCTTCTGGCGGACGTGCCTTGGAACGGTCAGCTGGACCTGCTGACGAGCACGTCGTTCGATCGTCCACAGGACCTGCTGTCCATGCAGACGTGGATACCTCGGGGTGTTGCGTTTCTCGCCCTCGAGGCGCCGATGCCCAGCGGTCACTGGGCGATGCGAGGCGCGCTCAGGCAGGGAGACCTTTCATCCTGGGTACTTGCCGGGTCCTATCGCCGCGCTCCTTCGACGCATCGCTACGAGGCTGGCCTCTCTTACGGCGCCCAGCGGTATCTCGGCGGAAATGCCGATGCCCTGGCCTCCGTCTCCGATGGCAGCCGGAACGCTGGCGTTCTTTACGCTTACGACAACTGGACGTTGAGCCCGCGTTTCAGCGTGGACTACGGCGCCAGGTACGCGCGTTACGACTATCTCGCGGAGCGAAATCTGTTTAGTCCGCGTGCGGGCGTGACGTTCGCGCCCTTGACCGACGACAGTTTGAAGATTCGCGCGACGGTCGCACGCAAGACAGCGGCACCCGGAGCTGACGAGTTTGTCCCTCCCGCGAGCGGCGTCTCCCTGCCTCCCGAGCGAACCTTTTCGCATCTCTCTCGCCGCGGCTTCGTCGCTGAGCGGCTCGACCATGTGGAACTCGCAGCTGAGCGTGAGTGGGCGGGCGAGGTGGTCACCGGTGTCCGGGTTTTCCGGCAGGCAGTCGAAGACCAGACCATCACGCTCTTCGGAATCACCACGCCAGGAACAATCGACACGAACCTGGGTCACTACTATCTGGCGTCCGCCGGCGACTTCACGGCCCGCGGGTGGGGCGTGAGCGTCAGTCGAACGATTCCGGGGCTTGTTGAGGCCTCAATCGACTACACCACGGCCACGACAGACTGGACTGGGCGCTCTCCGGACGCTCGTGCCCTCGGCCGGGCGGGCGTATCGCTCGCGTCGGGTCGCGAGAGGCGACTTCACGATCTGACGACCTCGGTTGTGGGCACGGTCCCTGTGACTGATACGCGGGTGTTTGTGATCGTCAAGGTCAACTCGGGCTTTGTCGAAGTGGACGGGACAGGGGGCCATGCCGGGACGCGATTCGACCTGCAGGTCAGCCAGTCGCTTCCGTTCATGCAGGTTTCCGGCATCGAGTGGGAAATGCTCGTGGGGCTCAGGAGTCTCTTCCGGGACGACCTGTTGGATTCGTCGATATACGACGAGTTGCTGGTGTTGCGGTCGCCGAAGCAGCTGGTCGGTGGCGTAACGGTTCGGTTCTAGGACAGGTGAGCGTGCACTCTTCGGTGACGCGTTTTCCGACCGCTTCATCGCCCTGGGGATCACCCGGTCTGCCGGTGTTCGTGGTGGTGGCGCTGTTGTGCCTGGGAGTGGCGAACATCGTCACGCGCGCCACGTTCCACGAGATGGAAGACGGTGTCCTCTGGGTGGCGAGCCCACAGGGTGTCGTGGCGGCGGCGGTAGCGGAAGAAACACCTGCCGCGAAACTGGGCCTTGCCCCAGGTGACGTGTTGCTGGCGATCGACGATCGACCAGTCGAAGTCGTGGCGGACGTAGCCCAGACGCTCGAAGCCGCGGTCGAAGGCACGTCGCTGCGGTACACGATTCTTCGTCTCGGAGCCCAGGAGGTTCTCAGCCTCCAGGTCGCACCCGTTCCCAACGGATCGCGCTCGTTCTACTTCCTCCTGGCCGCCATAGGAATCGTCACGCTTCTTGTTGGCGGCGCCGTTCGTGCCCGGCGTCCCGGCGATCCCGCGACGCTGCATTTCTTCTGGTTGTCCGTAACGTCCTTCGGGCTCTTTACGTTCTCATTCAGCGGCCATCTCGATCGCCTCGATTGGGTCTTCTACTGGGGCGACGCGATTTCCATGCTGCTGTTGCCCGCACTCTTTCTGCATTTCACGCTCGTATTTCCCGAGCGTCCGGCGGCGAGAGCGACGCGGCACTCGGGTCAGTTGCTTGTTGCGCTTCTATACGTTCCGGCGATCGCTCTGGGTGCCGCGCGGGTGATCACCCTGCAGCGCGGCGGTGCGAACCCGTCGTATTTCGTGGGCGTGCTCGAGACGCTCGATCGCTTCGAGTACGTCTACCTTGCGGCGTACTTCGTCAGTGGGCTTTTCGTTCTCGTCCGCGCACTCAGTGAGGTCCGATCGATCATCGCCCGTCGTCAGCTGCGATGGATCACGTGGGGGTCGGCGCTCGGCGTTTCACCATTTGCCATCGGATACGCGCTGCCCTGGGCAATGGGTATCCAGCCCTCGCTTTCGATGCAGCTCACGGCAATCCCATTGGGACTTGTTCCAATGGCCTTCGCCTCAGCGATCGTTCGGTACCGACTCACCGACGTCGAGGTAATCGTCAAGCGCGCGCTCCTGTACGCGGCGGCACCGGCTGCGGTCGGCGTCATCTACGTCGTGTTGCTGCAGGGGTTCGACCGCGTGGTGGCCGGCGACGGTCCGGGTCACAACTGGGCGCTTGCTGCGGTGGTTACCCTCATCGCGCTGCTGCTGGCACCCTGGGTCAAGCACACGATTCAGGATGTGCTGGACCGGGCGTTCTATCGTGACCGGCTGCTGTATCGACGCGCCCTGGTGGGCTTCGCCCGCGATCTGAACAGCGACCTCGATCTCGGCCGTCTGTCAGAACGACTGGTGTCCCGTGTCATGGAGACACTGCTCGTCGATCGCATGGCATTGATGATTGTTGATGAGACACTGCCGCACTTCGGATCAGTGCGCGCCCTCGGTTTCGAGGAAGACGGTCCGCCGGACCTGCTGCTGGGATCTCCGATCGGCGCCCGCCTTCGCGCGGGTCACCTCGTGGCGCTCGACGATCCGATGGTTTCGAATCGGTTTCCTGCAGAGGACGTCGAGTTCTGGCGTGAGGAGGGCGTGAGCTGCTTTATTCCCTGCGTGTCGAACGAAGGGACGATTGCAGTCCTGGTGCTCGGACGCAAGGAGACCGGGGAGCCGATCAGCAGCGAAGACACGGCTCTGCTGGCAACGGTGGCGGCCCAGGTAGCGACCGCACTCGAGAATGCGCGTCTCTACAGGCAACTGCATCTGAAGGCCTCGGAGCTCGATCGTCTTCGAGCCTTCAACGAGAACATTCTCGAGTCGCTTCACGACGGGTTGCTGGTCGTTGACCTGAGCGATCGCATTGTTCGATGGAACACCGCGCTCGAGGAGATGTACGGCATTCCAAGAGCCAGCGCTATAGGGCTGGAGCTGTCGGATCTGTTCGACGGACCAATGGTCGACGCCATTCGGGCGGCCCGTCGGGATGCTCCCAATGGGGCCCTGCTATCGAGGTTGCCTGTTGCCTCACGGCGACACGCCGATGCCCGGCCAATGATCGTCAACGTCGCGGTCGTGCCCTTGAAGACCGCCGGAGAGCAGCTCCCGTCACCCGTGGGGACGATCGTCATTCTCGAGGACGTCACGAATCGCGTCGAGCTCGAAGAGCAGTTGCAGATCTCGGAGAAGATGGCGTCCATCGGTCTTCTTGCCGCCGGTGTCGCGCACGAGGTCAACACCCCACTGACCGGGATTTCGAGCTTCACGCAGATGCTGCTCGAAGGCGCCGATCCCGAGGATCCGAAGACTCAAATTCTCGAAAAGATCGAACGGCAGACGTTCAGGGCAGCCCGTATCGTGAACGGCCTGCTCAGCCTTTCGCGTCCCCCGTCCGCCTCGGGGAGAGATCTGACTACGGCTGTCGACATCAACGTCGTGTTGAACGACGTTCTTTCTCTGCTCGAACATCAGTTTCAACTGCAGCACGTACGCGTCCGGCGAGATCTCTCTTCTTCCGCAGTACCCGTGCTGGGTTCAGAGCAAAAGCTCCAGCAGGTCTTCCTCAACCTCTTCCTGAATGCAAAGGACGCGATGCCGAAAGGCGGCTGGTTGTCGGTGACAACCAGGGTTGACGATGGCAGGGCGGTGATCGAAGTCGCCGACACCGGATCCGGAATCCCGAGCGAGCACCTGGCCCGTATCTACGATCCGTTCTTCACGACCAAGTCCATTGGGCGGGGAACCGGACTGGGCCTCTCGATCAGTTACGGCATCGTGCGCGAACATCACGGCTCGATCGAGTGCGACAGTGTCGTGGGGCAGGGCACCCGATTCGTCGTCGAATTTCCTCCCGCGCAGGCCGAACGGCCCCTCCGGGTCGCGCACCAGTAGACCCCTCCCGTGCGGCACACTGGATCGATCCTCGTCGTCGACGATGAAGACATCATGCGCGAGATTCTCGACGCATTGTTGACGCGCGAGGGATACCACGTGCGCTTGGCATCGTCCGGCGCGGAAGGCATCGAGCTGGCGAAGGCCGTGCCTTTCGACGCGGCCATCGTCGACGTGATGATGCCGGGTATCGATGGCATTGGGACCCTCGAGGAAATCAAGAAGATCGACGATGACCTGCCCGTGCTGATGATCACGGCGTTTGCGTCGGTGGAATCGGCGATCGCTGCGATGAAGCGTGGTGCGTTCGACTACATCACGAAGCCATTCAAGAACGACGAGGTGCTCCTGGTCGTTCGCAATGCGGTCGAGCGGCGCCGGCTGCGGAGCGAAAACCTTGCCCTCCGTCAGACGCTCAGATCGCAGCATCAGAGTTTCCCGGGCATTGTCGGCCGCAGCCCAAAGATGAGACAGGTCTTCGACCTGATCGTTCAGGCAGCGCCGAGCCGATCGACGATCCTGATCACCGGGGAGAGTGGAACGGGAAAAGAACTCGCCGCCAGGTCGATTCATTCGAATTCGTCCCGCTCGGACCGAGCGTTCGTGACGGTGAATTCCGGGAATCTGCCCTCCGATCTCCTCGAGTCGACACTCTTCGGGCACGTCAAAGGCGCGTTCACCGGCGCCGTGTACCCGAAGAAAGGACTGTGCGATCTCGCTGATAAGGGAACCATCTTCTTCGACGAGATTGGCAACATCGCGCTCGAGACGCAGGCCAAGCTGCTGCGCGTGATGCAGGAGCGCGAGTTCATGCGCCTGGGGGGTATGGAGACGATCAAGGTCGATGTCCGGATCGTTGCGGCGACCAACTGCGATCTGCGGGAAATGGTGGCCGACGGGCGCTTCCGGGAAGACCTCTTTTATCGCCTCCATGTCATCAATGTGTCGCTGCCGCCGCTCCGCGAGCGAAAAGAGGACATCCCGGTGCTCGCTAATCACTTCCTTGTGAAATACGGGGAGGAGAACCGCAAGAACGGCCTCGAACTCACCGCGGAAGCTCTGGACGTGTTGACGGACTACGACTGGCCAGGGAACGTGCGTGAGCTGGAGAATGTGATCGAACGTGCAGTCGTGCTGACGTCGCAACCTCGGATCGATACGAATCTGATCCCTGAGAACGTCCGGTCAGCGCCGATGTTCCACATTCCGCGGTTCACGCTGCCACCGGAAGGCATCTCGTTCAAGGACGTGATCACCAACGTCGAGAAGCGCCTGATCGAATCGACCCTGGAAGCGTCTGGGGGCGTGCAGAAGCGGGCGGCCGAGCTTCTGCACATCAAGCCAACGACGCTGAACGAGATGATCAAGCGCTACGACATCAAGCTGCGTCGCAAGAAGGACGAGGATGCCGATGAGGGACCCGCAACGTCCGTCTCGCGGGTGCAACCGCGCCTGTCTACCGCAGATCCCACGCGGGAATAGCTCAGCGCGATCTGGCCTTCGTCACAAGTCGATCGAACCGGCCGAGGACGACGTCCCAGCGATGGTGCTGCTGGACATATTCGCGGCCGCTCTCGCCCATTCGCTCTCGTAGCTTCGAGTTGGTCATCAGCACACGCATCGCTTCCACGAATTCTGCGCGGTTGGAGTAGTACAGGCCCGCGTTGGCGTTGCGGCAGAGTTCCACGGACGCGGTGTTTCTGGCGTTGGCGAGTACCGGTGTCCCGACAGCAAAGCTTTCAAGTACAGGTTGCGCGAGGAGGTCGTCCGGATCAGGTGCGACGGTGACGGTTGCTGCTTCGTAGGCAATCATCCGATCACGATCGGGAACCACTCCCGCCAGGCGGACATATGGTTCAGCCGGGACGTTCATGAGCTTCACGCCCGTGAGCACCAGCGAGGTGTCGCCGTCGGTCTCGCTGAAGCCATCGAAGTACTCGATCATCTCCTCGCAGCCATTGGTGGGCTGCACACGCCCGCCGTAGAGCGCGAACGAACCGTACAGTCGATGCCGGCGACGGAAGGGAATGCCTCGTCCAGACAGGTAGTCCTTCTCCTCGGGTAAGGTCGCGTCACCGTCCTCCTCGGATTCGTCCTCGTCGGAGAGCGCGTCGGCCGGATTTTGTTGATGTCGCGGATAACTCTGGCGCGCAAGTGTATCGACGCCAATGCCGACAACTTCTTCGTTCGTCGGCCGAACGCGCAGGAACTGATGCATCAGGCTTCGTTCGCCTGCCGAGAGGTAACCAACGGCTTTGGCCGATTCCACCAGGTCGGCCCAGACGCTGAACCGCAGCGGCGCGTCGAGCCGGAGGTATGGAAAAAGAATGCTGTGATCGGGCGCGGCGGCCATGCCGAGGACTGTCGTCGGGTGGTACAGAGAGAAGAACACGATCGCGTCGTAGGCACGGTGCTGACGCTTGAGGTAGTCGATCAGGCCCGGTGAGCTTGGACCCATTTGACGAACCCACTCCTGCTCGTCGTCTCTGCCGTGGACCTCTGAGCACAGTCGAGAGGTCAGCTGCTGGAAGCCGACGTTGTCCCGCAACTGGTTCACTCCAAAGCGTCTGACGAGGACGCCTCGAACGCGATCCGTGCCCTCCGAGTACTCGTTCCTCCACGTTGTGGTGTCGATTGCGCACGTCGTGAGTACGTCTACGGCATGCCGCTGGCAGACCTGCTCGGCAAGCAGGCGGCAGGCGTGCTCCGCGCCCGAGGAAACATCCGCGCCATAGCGCGGTGTGACGAAGGCAAATCTCATGCGGACACCTCGGCCGGATTCTGAAACTGCAGGGATGGTCCTTCCGGCAGGCCGGCAAGTACGTCTGCGGCTGCCGGTACGACGGGCCGGCGTCGAGCAAACCACCCGGGAAGCGGCTCCATGCGATGCGGAGCGCGCTCCGACGCGAGACGGTCGAACATGTCCAGATACTTACGCTCGATGACTGGCCAGCTGTAGTCCCGAGCAAAGAAGTCACGGCCATTGTGCCCGAGGGCAGCCGCAAGCGGTGGGTCGCCGAGGAGGCGATCGATGGCAGCCATGAAGTCGCTGATGTTGTCGTAGTAGAGGCCAGCATTGCTGCGGATACACTGGCCGCGCAGGACATCACACCGGCCGTTGGCGAGCACCGGCCGTCCAAGCGCCCACGCTTCGAGCGCCACCATCGAAAGACTTTCGTAGTACGACGGCATGACGAGTGCCTCGGCTGCTGCGATCACGTCGAACTTGTCCTGGTCGTCCACGAATCCGAGATGGCGGATCCGCGGATGCGCCGGAATCGGGAGGACGGCCGTGCCGATGAGCACCAGATCGAGCGGTCGGTCGGATACCCGCGTGAATCTGTCGAAGAAGTCGAACAGCTCGGCGCACCCTTTGGCGGCCTCGATACGCCCGACGTAGACGAGAAACGGGCGCGACAAGCCGAATTTCGTCCTGGCCCTGGCGGGATCCACGCCTGTGGGGATGTTGGAACTGACTCCCACGACGACGCCCGGCACGTGCTCGTTGTTCGATACAGCGTGAATGGTCGCGCGCTCTTCGAAGGAGTTGTACATGATGGCGCGGACACCCCGAAAAATCGGCTGAAAAAGTGCGAGGCCGAGTGCAGGCTCACGTTCCGCGGTCGGCACGAGGACTGCGCGCCCGGGGATCGACCGAGCCCCGTAGTAGGCCAGGTAATACCGCACGCAGAACAGCAGGACGAAATCGAATTCTTCTCGCGATCGCCGAAGTCTCGACAGCAGTGTGGGGCTGACCGGGCCCTCGCTGTCGAGCCAGTCGAGCTCTTCCTGCAGCGTATGAAGGCGGAGGAACACACGCCGGGATCGGACGTCGAAGTCCCGGCGGTCACGCTGGCGGGAGACACTGAATCGCTCAACCGGAACACCGTTGACATCATCAAGTCCGGCCGGGAATTCGTCCCGCCATGTCGTGTGATCCCGTGCGCATGTCGTCAGGACCCTGACGTCAAGGCGCGACGAGAGCCGTTCAGCAATGAATCGTGCATGAAGTTCCGCGCCACCGCTGATGTCGGCACCATACCGCTGCACGACAACGGCAATCTTCATCGTGCCACTAGTCTTCGGGGGGACCGCCGTCCGGCGGCAGCACGACGGGCGACTCCTGGGCTGCGGGCTCGGGCAGAGGATCGGGCTCGGCCTGCGTGGCGATCGCCTGCATCGACGGCTCGGTCTCGGGGATCTCCAGCGCTTCCTCGGCTTCATCCCGTTCGTCTTCCTCGTCCGAGGACGAATCCACAAATGCAGCAGCAGGGGCCAGGATGTGCGCTGCGCCTTCAGGGGCGCCAGGGGCGACAGCCTCTCCAGGAACCGTTCCGCTGCGGCGTCCACGCCTTCGCCGGCGTCGTCGGCGTGCCGCGTCTGGTGTCTGGGCCTGTGCATCGCCGGGGGTTGCTATTGGTTCCGCTCGGGGGGTGTCGCTCTCGGTCGGTGGCGTTGCCACGAATGTTTCGGTTGGCTTGCCCTGTGGCCGCGAGCGATGGGCCGATCCCTCCAGGGTGCCGACGCGACGATCGTTGAAGTCAACCCGCGCCGCCAGCGACTCGACGCGCAACGACAGCGCCTGGAGCTCGAGGGTGACACGCGACACTTCCGTCACGAGACGCTGGACGATCTCGTAGTGCAACGCATTCCATTCCGTCTGTCGGCGGTCGCGTTCGGCGTTGCGTTCAACGGCTTCGAAGTTCAACTTGGCTTGGAGATGCAACGCCTGGATAACCGGATTCGGGTTGAAGAAGAGCTTCAACAGAGGATTGAACAGCCGCCGCGCGAACCGAAGCGCTCCGCGATGCGAGTCGTAGATGGTGGTGTCTTCGAACGAAAAGGTCGGCTCATTTGGAATCTTGTCGCTCTGGCCCGTCGGCGCGGCGGCGCTGCGCTTGAGCCCGTCAAGGAGTGACGGCTTGATCGCGCGGGGGTCGAGAATCGACTCGAGACGCCGCGCGGCAAGATCCTGAATCTGCTGGTTCGAGAGGTCGATGCCCTGGCGTTGCGCGATGCGTCCACGGATGTCGCGCATGATCTGTTCAACGTCCACCTGGTCACGTCCCTGGCGATCCTGTGCTTGCGGAGGAGATGGCCGGCGCATGGGTCCGCGGCGATCTGGCCCCCGGCGAGGGCGATGGTTGCCTCGGTGCCTGTCCTGATTCTGGTCCATTCGTCTCAGTACTTTCTAAAGAGCTGCCCCCACTCCGTCTTCATGAACGAGCGGATGCGCGACTGCCCAATCGTCGGATACCAGAAGAGATCGTGGTACACGTTCGAGGCGACCGGCGCCCACACCATGAGGGGTGAGTGAAGGAGCACACGTTCGAGCGGTCGCAAGAAGCCCTTTCGAATCGCCTGGTCACCCCAGATGACCAGTGAGCGGCGGGTCTTGAAACCGAAGTTTTCGTGAGAGATATCGTCGCCGACCAACTCTATCTGTCGCGGGTCAGCGATGCCCAGGCCCCGCTCGTGGGCCATGCGCAGGAAGGGAATCGAAAGTGGCTCGAAACCCATCAATTGTGCTGCGATTGCGTCGATTGCCACGGAGTCGGTGGCAGCGAGTATCAGGTTCTTGACCCGCGGCACCATCGTGCGCGGGCCCGCACCGTCACCCGCGATGGTTCCATCCATCACCGTGAACACCGCCGGATGGAGCTCGCGCTGCATATACAGGAGATCCACAAGCACTTCGTGCATGTACTTGTGGGCGTAGTGCCTGACTTCGCGTAACAGACCGCCGAACGAGTTTTTGACCGAGCCCGTCATCACTGCGTGGCCGTGGGTCTTGACCGTCGGCAGGTGAAGGATCTGACGGCCCGGATAGATCGCGGGGATCTGGATCCCGTCAGGAAAAATTTCGTTCAGCTTCAGGAGAGGGCTCTTGAAGCGGTAGACCTGCCACTCGACCTCCGGCAGCGGCGTGAACGTCAGCCCATGTCTGTCGAGAATTGGCTCCCAGCGATTATTTCGGCAGCCTTGACGCGGGTTGGTGACGACAGTCTTATTCTCGATCGGGATGAGACGCTCGCGCGCAAACCCGTCGCGCAGCATCTTCGTCGCGACGCCATCGACCTGCCACGGCTGCGACGAACAGGACGGGAAGTATTTGGTCCACGACAGGTTCAGCTTCAGAAGCGTGTCGCGGTCCTGAGAGAGGACGTCGCGGTAGCCAGCGAGATCCATCAAGCGCCCATAGTCTTCGACGACCGTCGCCGGGGTCGTACGGACGACCGCGACGCGCGCTGTGCGACTGCGTGGTTCCGTCGCGCTGACCTGTTGGCTGTCCGCCAGGAGGGTTGCCACGGCTAGTGTCCCAGAGGGGAGTACATCAGCACCGCGGCGGTGCCAATCCACATTCCCACGCAAAGCAGCAACGGGCGGTCGGACAGCAGCAACGTCGATGGACTGCCGCCCCCCTTCTTCTGATGCACCAGATAGAGATATCGGAAGATGCCGTAGAGCACAAACGGCACCGTAAGACCCAGGCGCGACGTTCCAAGTCGGGCGGCCGTGTCCGGACTGGTCGCGTAGACCGTGTAGCCCATCACCGTGGACGCCGTGACGACCGAAATCATTTGATCAAGCAGGTACGGGCTGTATTCGTCCAGGATGGGCCGATGCTCTTCAGCACCCCCTCCGAGGAGGACCAGTTCGTGTCGCCGCTTGCTGAGTGCGAGGAAGAGCGCCAGGAGTGTCGCGCACACGAGCAGCCACGAACTGATGGGCACCATCACCGCGACTGCTCCCGCGACCGCCCGTAGAACGAAGCCGGCGGAGATTGTCATCACGTCCAGGATCACGAAGTGCTTGAGGGCCAGCGAATAGAGAAGGAGCAGCGCCGCGTACGCGCTCGCAACCCCAGCGAGCGCAGACGTCACCAGCGCGGCGCCTCCCACGCCGCCCGCGATGAGTACGATTGCCGCGAGGAGGGCGGTTGACGCTGGCAGTTCGCCAGCGGCGATTGGTCGCTGGCGTTTGATCGGGTGTTTCTGGTCTCCTTCCCGGTCTCGGAGATCGTTGACCAGATAGATCCCTCCCGAGAGCGCGCAGAACACCACGAAGGTCGAGAAGGCAGCCAGAATGGCAGCTGGCTCGAGCAGACGACCGCCGAAGATCAAGCCTGCAAAGACCAGTAGATTCTTCGTCCATTGTTCGGGGCGAAGCGATACAACCAGCGCCCGACCCTGCGAGCGTCGCGCTGTACCGATGGCTGGCTGATGAAAGGGCCGGGGGACCTGAATCAGGGGAGAACGCGCCATGACAGCGCGGTCTTCAGACCCTCGCAGAAGCGGAAAAGCTTCGAACGGCGTCTTCTTCGCTGTCGTGTGTCTCGAAGACGGTGAGCAGCTTGGTGATGGCGAGCAGATCGGTGATGCGCTTGGTCAGATTCAGAAGCTTCAGGCTCCCCCCCTGACGACTCACCGTCGTGTAGGTGCGCACGATCTCTCCGAGGCCCGAACTGTCGATGTACGGGACTCCGGCAAGATTCAGAACAATTTTCTTGTGACCGTCCAGGACGAGACTGTTGATCTTGTCCTTCAAAATCTCGTCGCCTTCGCCGAGGGTCATCTTCCCGATGATGTCCAGGATGATGATGTCTCCGGCTGTGCGTTCCTCGATCTGCATACCCGTCCCCGCGTAGAACTCGACTCTTAAAGGTCGCGATGTTAACACACTAGAACCGGGCCAGACCGCGAGGTCCAGCCCGGTGATCACAAGGTCGACACTGGAGGTGAGAAGCCCGCACCGAGCGCGGTGCGTCAGGCTCCTGCAAACTTCCGCTGTTGGAAGCACTCCTTGCAGAAGACCGGGCGTCCCTGGGTGGGGCGGAACGGCACCGTGGTGTCCTTGCCGCACGCCGAGCAGGTGGCCTGGGTTTCGACGCGCTCCCGACTCACCGGCCCCGAACTCGACCGGTTTGCCCGAGACGCCTTGCACGACTTACAGCGCTTGGGTTCATTCTTGAACTGCTTGTCGGCGAAGAAAAGCTGTTCGCCAGCAGTCCAGATGAATTCCTCCCCGCAGTCCACGCACCTCAGGCTCTTGTCTTGGAACTCCATCGGTCGCCACCTCGTGGTCGTCGATCACGCCGACGCTACTCGGATTCGCGTCGGAGCTTCTTCCGATTGCGCTTTCGCGCCAGAGCCTGCTTGGCCCGACGCTTGTCACCTGGCTTCAGATAGAAGGAGTGCTTCTTAATGTCCTTGATGATGTCTTCCTGCTGCACCTTGCGCTTGAAGCGGCGGAGAGCGCTCTCAATGGACTCGCCTTCCTGAATTTTGACTTCTGCCACGCTGCGAAACACCCCCTCACCCGTACAGGGACTCCCTGTGATTGCCTTTGAAAAGTGCCGAATATGCTAGGCTAGCACAGGCAGGCGCGGATTCTAGGCGCAACGGGTTTCCGCGTCAATGAAATAGTCTGGAAACGCTACCCGGCGAGGCACCCCCCTTCACACCTCGACCCGACAAATGCCTCCGGCAGGTCAGAAGATTCCCCTAAATTACTGTGACATCAATAGTTAGATAGATTCTTGTGAAAATTCTCATTGTCGGCGGGGGTGCGCGAGAGCACGCAATTGCCTGGAAGCTTGCCGGCGAGCGCGGTGTGACCGAGGTGATCTGCGCTCCGGGGAATCCAGGGATTGAAAAGATCGCGCGGTGTCTGCCTGTCGATGGCGAGCCGGAGTCTCTTCTTGCCATTGCCACTCGCGAGTCCGTCGATCTGACGGTCGTGGGTCCCGAATTGCCGCTGAGCCGCGGCGTCGTCGATCTGTTTGCCGCCCAGGACCGTCCGATTGTTGGACCCACGAAGGCAGCAGCGGCCCTGGAGTCGAGCAAGGCGTTCGCGAAGGCGTTTATGGAGCGACATAACGTCCCCACCGCCCGCTTTCGTGTGTGCGACTCCGCAGACGCGGCTTTGCGAGTCATCGCGTCTGGTGAGTTGGGCTATCCGCTGGTTCTCAAAGCCGATGGTCTCGCCGCGGGTAAGGGTGTCGTGATTGCCGAGGATCGCGAATCAGCGGAGAGCACCGTGCGCATGGTGATGGTCGATCGCCATTTCGGTGCGGCTGGTGAACGACTTGTGCTCGAGGAGTTTCTGGTCGGCGAGGAAGCGTCGTACTTTGTTCTTGCCGATGGTGTTGACTGCATGCCGCTGTCGTCAGCACAGGATCACAAGCGCATCTTCGATGACGACCGGGGCGCAAACACTGGTGGGATGGGCGCATTCGCGCCGACGCCGCTGCTGACAGCGGCGATCGAGGAACGCGTACTCACCGACATCGTTCGTCCAGTACTGGAGGGCATGGATCGGGAAGGATGCCCGTTCCGCGGTTTCCTCTATGTTGGCTTGATGCTGACGTCAGCAGGTCCAAAGGTCGTCGAGTTCAACGCGCGCTTTGGCGATCCTGAGGCGCAGGTCGTCCTGCCGAGACTCGATGAAGATCTGTCGTGGCTGCTTGGCTCCGCCGCGACTGGCGTGCTCCCTTCGCGTCCCGCGAGGTTTCGCCCGGACCCGCATGTCGGCGTCGTTCTTGCCTCAGCCGGGTACCCGGAGTCCGCGCGCTCCGGCGATGTCATCACAGGAATTGATGAGGCGGCTTCCGTGCCTGGTGCGCTCGTGTTCCACGCGGGCACGGCGAAGGAAGACGGAAGACTGGTCACTGCCGGAGGGCGCGTGCTCACGGTTGTGGGGAGAGGCGCGAGCTATCGAGAGGCTATCGATGTCGCCTACCGTGCTGCGTCACACATCAGCTTTCCGGGGATGCAGCTCCGCACCGACATTGGTCGAAAGAGCCTGATCTAAGACCGTCTTCAATTGATCAGCAGCGCCATCTGTTGTGCTGCTGATTTTGCCGTTCCTCCCTCGACGATCAACTGGCCACAGGCGGCTCGGATATCGCGACCTCTACTCTTACGTACCGACACGGTGATGTGCCGATCCGCAAGAATTTGCGCGAAGCGATCGACGCGCGCGTCCGAGGGCCGGCGATAGGGAATTCCCGGGGCGGGATTGAGCGGAATGAGGTTCACCTTGGCCTTGATGCCGTCCAGCAGCCTGGCGAGTCGCTTGGCGTCCTCTGCCGTGTCGTTGACATCCTCCAGCAGGACGTACTCGAAAGTAATACGGCTGCGCTTCTTCACCGGGAACCGCCGGCATGCGTCGAGAATATCGGCCAGAGGGAACTTCCGGTTGGGCGGCACAAGGGCTGTTCGCTGCTCGTCGGTCGTCGCGTGCAGCGAGATCGCCAGG
Organism: Acidobacteriota bacterium; assembly: GCA_013140775.1. Classification (GTDB taxonomy): domain Bacteria; phylum Acidobacteriota; class Vicinamibacteria; order Vicinamibacterales; family UBA2999; genus JABFSA01. The sequence continues at coordinate 100,234 of JABFSA010000070.1, forward strand.
TTCGGCATCAGTGTCTCCTGCGCGAGCCGGTCCAGCGCAGGAACGATCCCCACTGTTGAGAGCGTGATGCGTCGAGGTGACACCGCAAGCCCCTGCTCCTCATGAAGGATGCGTAAGGCCTTCATTGTGTTGTCGTAGTTGTGGAGGGGCTCCCCCATTCCCATGAGGACGATGTTGAAGGGTTGATCGAGAAGGTTGGTCGCCGCGGCGAGGAGCCTCACCTGGGCTGCGATCTCCCCGGCCGACAAGTGTCTGACCAGGCCCATCTTTCCAGTCAGGCAGAACCCGCAGGCCATGGCACAGCCGACTTGTGTCGAGACGCAAAACGTCATGGCCGGAGTATCCGGAATAAAGACAGACTCGATTCGGCGTTTGTCTGCGAGCTCTAACACTAGCTTCCGGGTGCCATCTGTCGAGCGCTCGTCGGCGACGACCCGGGGCGTTTCGACAACAAATTCAGCCTCCATCCTGATTCGCAGTGCCTGCGAAAGGTCGGTCATGAGACTGAAGTCCGTCACGTTGCGCTTGTGTACCCACCGGTAGATCTGGCGGCCGCGAAAACGATCGAAGCCCCGCGCCTCGAGCGCCTGCTCGAGTTCGGCGAGTTCGAGTTCGGTGATGTTGACGCGCGGAGAGGGGACCATGCAGCTATCTTCCGTGATATGATGATGGTGTTCTTCTAATTACCTGTCTGTCAACGGTTTGCAGCGAGCGTTCGATGGCGCGGCATCCGTCGGCCGGCGCGGCCCAGGCGACCTAGATCCCGAAAGCATCCGTGGCTCCAACGACGATCACCCGCGACGTGCTTCCCAACGGTCTCCGCCTTCTCACCGAGCGGATGCCCCACGTCCGCTCCGTCAGCATCGGAGTGTGGCTGGCCAGGGGATCGCGGCACGAGCCGGCCGAGCAGTGCGGCATCGCTCATTTTGTCGAGCACATGCTCTTCAAGGGAACCGCCACGCGGAGTGCTGAAGACATTGCACAGACGATAGATTCGATCGGCGGCCAGATGGACGCGTTCACCGCCAAGGAGTACGCGGGCTACTACTTGAAGGTGCTCGACGAACACCTTCCGCTTGCGGTCGATGTGCTCTCGGACATCGTGATGCGGCCAGCCTTGAGCCCTGACGATATCGAGCGCGAGAAAAAAGTCGTCGTTGAAGAGATCAAGATGGTCGAGGATACGCCCGACGACCTCGTCCACGAACTCTTCACTGAAGGCTTCTGGCCGGATCATCCTCTCGGACGTCCCATTCTGGGTTCACGCGAGACCGTCGAAGCGCTGACAGCCGAGGCGCTTCGCGACTACTTCACCAGCGCCTACAGCGCACCCAACCTGATCGTGGCTGCGGTCGGCAATATCGAGCACGCGCAGGTGCGGGAGCTTGTTGCGCGCGCGTTCGAGGATCTGCCGGTCAGGAGCATTCCACTTGGCGATGTTCCGCCTCGCGTCGTGCCGCACGTCCTCATCAGGAACAAGGAGCTCGAGCAGAGCCACGTCTGTCTCGGCACAAGCGGATACCGACAGGATCACGCCGACCGCTACTCGAGCTATGTTCTGAACATCGTGCTTGGAGGCTCAATGAGCTCCAGGCTGTTCCAGAACGTGCGCGAGAAGCGTGGTCTGGCGTATGCCGTGTTCAGCGGACTGGTTGCGTATCGTGACGCGGGTTCCGTCACCGTCTATGCCGGTTGTGCGAACACCGCCGTGGGTGAGCTCATCGACGTCGTCATTACGGAGCTCCGTCGTCTCAAGACGGAACCGCTGGCAGAATCCGAGCTCCGTCGTGCGAAGGATCACCTGAAGGGGAGCTTGATGCTCAACCTCGAGAGCACGTCGAGTCGGATGTCGCATCTCGCCCGCCAGGAGATCTACTTCGATCGTCATTTCGGTCTGGACGAAACGTTGGAAGGTGTTGAGCGCGTAACCCCGGCCGACGTTCGCAGGGTGGCTCAGGACCTGTTCACGGACCGCGGGCTTGCCGCCACCGTGCTTGGCGCCGTCAACGGGTTGGAGTTGCCACCGGAGAGGCTGGCACTCGGATAAAGGGATACCGATCTCCTAGATGATTGGACGCTACACCAGTCCGGAAATGGGTCGCCTCTGGAGCGACCAGCGAAAGTACGAGACCTGGCTGCAGGTCGAATCGGCGGCGGCCGACGCGATGGCCCGCGCCGGGATTGTGCCCACCGAGGCTGCGCGCGACATCAAGGCTCGCGGCCGGTTCGATATCGCTCGAATCGAAGAGATCGAGCAGGTGACCCAGCACGACGTCATTGCCTTCACGACCGCGGTAGCCGAGTATGTCGGTCCCTCCGCGCGGTGGCTTCATTTCGGCCTCACCTCGTCCGACGTCGTCGATACGGCCCAGGCGCTTCAAATGCGCGAGGGCTGCGATCTCATCCTGTCCGGCCTGGATGGCCTCATGCGTGCCGTCCGCACGCGTGCCGAAGAGCATCGCCTGACACCAATGATCGGCCGCACGCACGGTGTGCACGCCGAGCCAATGACCTTTGGTTTGAAGCTCGCACTCTGGTACGCCGAACTGGGACGTGATGTCCTGCGCGTTCAGCGCGCACGCGAGACGGTTTCGGTTGGCAAGCTCTCGGGTGCAGTGGGAACCTTCGCACACATTCCGCCCTCCGTTGAGGCCGATGCATGCCGCAGCCTGGGACTCGAGCCGGCGCCCGTGGCCTCACAGGTCATCCAGCGCGATCGTCACGCGGAGCTGTTGACCGCTCTTGCGATTACGGCCTCCACGCTCGAGAAGGCCGCGCTCGAAATCCGTGGGCTGCAGAAGACCGAGATTGGCGAGGTGGAAGAGCCGTTTGCCAAGGGGCAGAAGGGTTCCTCGGCAATGCCGCACAAGAGGAATCCGATCGGGTGCGAGCAGATTGTCGGCCTGGCGCGACTCGTTCGTGCGAACGCCGGGGCTGCTTTCGAGAACAATGCCCTCTGGCACGAGCGCGACATTTCGCATTCCTCAGTCGAGCGCGTCATTCTGCCCGACAGCTTCATGGCGCTCGATCACATGATCAGGCGGTTCACGCGTATCGTGACCGGGATGGTCGTGTATCCGGATCGCATGCGGGAGAACCTTGAACGATCGCGCGGCGTGGTGTTCTCCGGGACAGTGCTTCTGGAGCTGGCCCGCCGTGGGGTTTCGCGCGAACAGGCGTACGAATGGGTCCAGCGCAATGCCATGCGTTCGTTTCGAGAGCAGCAGGATTTCAAAGCCCTCCTGCTGGCTGATCCGGACGTACTTGGCGTGCTTCCGGCGGTGGATGTTGAGAAAGCATTTGATCTGGGTGAGCAGCTCCAGCATGTCAATCACGTCTTTGCGAGAGTGTTTCAGGAGGTGACGGTCTGATGCGTGCCCGTGTTTTTGTAACTCTCAAGCCGTCTGTGTTCGACCCCCAGGGCACAACCGTCGCCGAGGCGCTGCACACCCTGGGCTTTGACGCCGTAAAGGATGTGCGCCAAGGCAAGTACTTCGAGCTGGACATCGATGCGACGACGGTCGAGGCCGCTCGACGTCTGGCTGCCGAAGCTGCCGACAAGTTGTTGGCCAACCCGGTCATCGAGAGCTACCGCATCGAAGTCGGCACCGACGTGAAGGAGACAGTCAGGTGAAGTTCGCCATCGTGGTGTTTCCCGGATCGAATTGCGATCACGATGCGTATCACGCGGCGAAGCACGTGCTCGGCCAGGATGCCGAGTTCATCTGGCACAAGGACACGAGCCTGCAAGGCGCCGATGCGGTCGTGCTGCCGGGAGGTTTCGCGCACGGCGACTACTTGCGCACTGGAGCGATCGCGCGCTTTTCGCCAGTCATGCAGGAAGTCACGAAATTTGCTGCCGCGGGCGGCCCGGTCCTTGGAATCTGCAACGGGTTCCAGATCCTGCTCGAGGCCGGATTGCTTCCTGGGGCCATGCTCCGAAATCGCAGCGTCAAGTTTCAATGCGAGCATGTGATCGTCAAGGTCGAGCAGACGGACACACCGTTCTCATTGGCCTGTGACCGCGGCCAGCGCCTGCGAATCCCGATCGCCCATGGCGAAGGCAACTACTACGCCGAGCCCGAGGTCGTTGAGCGCCTGGAGTCGCACCGACAAGTCGTCTTTCGATATGTCGATACGAACGGGGCGCCTACGCCGGAGGCGAATCCAAACGGATCGGTGAATAACATTGCTGGTCTGTGCAATGAAGGGCGGAATGTCGTCGGCCTCATGCCACATCCTGAACGGGCATGCGAACTTTCTCTCGGGAGCGCTGACGGCCTTGTGATGTTCGAGTCTGTCGTGCAGTCAGTCGCGCAGGGAACGGTCGCCACGGTACGATGACTATCTCCGACGAAGTTCTGCAACGCCACGGTTTGACCCGCGACGAGTATGGCCGCATCGTCGAGATGCTGGGGCGTGAACCAACGCTCACGGAACTCGGCATCTATTCGGTGATGTGGTCGGAGCACTGCAGCTACAAGAGCTCGAAGGTTCATCTCAAGACCCTGCCCACCACCGGAACGCGTGTGCTGCAAGGGCCAGGAGAGAACGCCGGTGCCGTGGATATCGGCGATGGTCTGGCTGCGGTGTTCAAGATCGAATCGCACAACCACCCTTCATTCATAGAACCCTATCAGGGGGCAGCCACGGGTGTGGGCGGGATCATTCGCGACATCTTCACGATGGGAGCGCGGCCGATCGCGTTGTTGAACTCGCTGCGGTTCGGATCGCTCGACGAAGCGCTCGTGCGCCGAACGTTTTCGGGTGTTGTCGCCGGTATCGCCGGCTATGGGAACAGCATCGGGATTCCCACCGTCGGTGGCGAGATTGCTTTTGACGAAACGTACACCGGGAACCCGTTGGTGAACGTGTTCTGCCTGGGTCTTGCTGGCAAGGACGAGATCATCAAGGGCGTGGCGTCGGGAGCAGGTAACGCGGTGTACTACGTCGGCGCGAAGACGGGCCGGGACGGGATCCACGGCGCCACCATGGCGTCGGCAGAGTTCGACGAGCGATCGTCCGAGAAGCGGCCAGCCGTTCAGGTGGGCGATCCCTTCATGGAGAAGCTGCTCCTTGAAGCCTGTCTCGAGGTCATGAAGACCGATGCGCTGGTCGGGATTCAGGATATGGGTGCGGCGGGGCTGACGTCGTCCAGCTGCGAAATGGCATCGCGGGGTGGCGCGGGAGTGGAAATAGACGTTTCGCTCGTGCCCCAGCGCGAGACCGGCATGACCCCGTACGAAATCATGTTGTCGGAGTCGCAGGAGCGCATGCTCCTTGTGGTCAAGCGAGGCCGTGAGGCCGAGGTCGAGCGAATCTTCGGCAGGTGGGATCTCCACGCGGTTCACATTGGCGAGGTGACGACGGACGGGCTGGTACGTGTGAAGAACGGCGCCGAAGTCGTTGCCGAGATTCCCGCCTCTTCGCTCACCGACGCGGCGCCGCAGTATCGACGTCCGATGGCGAAGCCTGCGTATCTCGCAGAGGCCCAGCAACTGAATCTCGCGACGCTCGCTGCGCCGCCCTCGCCGTCAGAGGTATTTCGACGTTTGCTGGCTTCACCCTCGATTGCGAGCAAGAGGTGGGTGTACCGCCAGTACGACCACATGGTGCGGACCAATACCGTGGTGACACCAGGTATGGGTGCTGGAGTCGTTCGCGTCAAAGGTACGCAGCGGGCGCTGGCGCTTTCGGTCGATGGAAATGGCCGGTTTGTGTACCTCGATCCTTTTGTCGGTGCGCAGCTCGCCGTCGCAGAGGCCGCGAGAAATGTCGCGTGTGCTGGAGCACAACCGATCGGCGCCACGAACTGTCTGAACTTCGGTAATCCGGAGCGGCCCGAGATCATGTGGCAGTTTGCGCGGGCCGTCGAAGGTCTTGGAGTGGCCTGCCGCGCGCTCGACATTCCAATCACCGGCGGCAATGTCAGCCTGTACAACGAGACGGACGGGAAGTCGGTGCTTCCGACGCCCATTCTCGGCGTGGTGGGTTTGATCGAGGACGCGACAAAGGTTGTGGGAAGGTCGTTCCGCGACGAGGGTGACGCTGTGGTTCTTCTTGGCAGTGGCCGGGGTGAACTGGGTGGCAGCGAGTACTTAAAAGTGATTCACGGTCTCGTGAAGGGCGTTCCTCCCGTTCTCGATCTCGACCTGGAGTCGGCACTGCATCGCCTTTTGGTCAGCGGCGTAGCAAGTGGCCTCATCAAGTCCGCACATGATTGTTCGGAAGGCGGCTTCGCCGTGACTTTGGCGGAGTGCTGTTTTGGAACGGGGATGGGAGCGGCGGCTGATATCCCCGGGTTGGAAGCTGTTGCCGGATTCGGTCCAGTCGCGACGCTGTTCGGTGAAACTGCGTCGCGAGTGATCGTCTCCGTGGATTCCGACCGGGTGGCTGAGTTTCAGGCTCTCGCACGAGCGTTGAACGTGCCGGCGACGGCTATCGGCCAGGTTGGGGGAGACCGGGTTCGGATCGCAACCTCCGGGGAGGTCGTGCTCGACGAGCCGCTCGCCGAACTCGAACCGCTCTGGTCGGAGGCCATCGATCGTTACTTTGCGATACCGCGGGCTGTTGCCTGAGGTCGTACACTAAACAAGTCACATGTTCGACAAATTCCGCGACGAGTGTGGCGTATTTGGGATCTTCGGCCACGCCGAGGCCGCAAACCTGACGTATCTAGGTCTGTATGCATTGCAGCACCGAGGTCAGGAGAGCGCTGGCATCGCGGCGTCCGATGGCACGCAGATTCGGCATCGAAAGGCCATGGGCTACGTCAATGAGGCCTTCGACGCGGACTCTCTTGCGGTGCTTACGGGCAACCTTGCTGTTGGACATGTTCGCTATTCGACGGCGGGCGAGAGCAAGTTACTGAACGCGCAGCCTATCGTTGTGGACAGCGTCCATGGCCAGTTCGCGATCGGTCACAACGGAAACCTGGTGAACGCCGGAGAACTTCGGGACGCGCTCGTGCGCGAAGGCGCCATCTTTCAAACGAGCAGCGACACCGAAGTTGTGGTGCACCTCTATGCCCGTTCTCGCCAGGAGGTAACGGAGACGGCGGTCATTGAGGCGATCTCACAGGTGCGTGGCGCGTTCTCGTTTGTGATGATGACGAAGGACCGGCTGATCGGCGTCCGGGATCCACACGGATTTCGTCCGCTCGCGCTCGGCCGATTGAACGACGCCTGGGTGATGTGCTCCGAGACCTGTGCGCTCGATCTGATCGGCGCAACGTACGTTCGGGACGTCGAGCCTGGCGAAGTGGTTGTCGTCAGCCCCGCTGGCCTCAAATCCATCAAGCCCTTTGCGCCGGCGCCCCACGCGCAGTGTGTGTTCGAGCACGTGTACTTTGCCAGGCCAGACAGCTACGTCTTTGGCGAGAGCGTCAATGAAGTAAGGACTGAGTTCGGAAGGCGGCTTGCTCGCGAACGTCCGGTGGATGCGGATGTCGTCGTCCCGATCCCTGACTCAGGGGTTTGCGCCGCCGTCGGTTTCGCCGAAGCTTCGGGCATCCCGATGCGGATGGGGCTCATCAGAAATCACTACGTGGGTCGAACATTCATCGAGCCTCAGCACTCGATTCGACACTTCGGCGTGAGGGTCAAGCTGAATCCTGTGCGCAGCATCATCGATGGCAAACGAGTGATTCTCATCGATGACTCGATCGTGCGGGGGACGACGAGTCGCAAGATCGTGAGGATGATCAGGAGCGCCGGTGCCCGTGAGGTACACATGCGCATCAGTTGTCCCCCGACCATCTCGCCCTGCTTTTACGGAGTTGATACTCCTCGCCGGTCTGAATTGATTGCTGCTACGCACACGCTTGAAGAAATTCGCAAGTATCTGGACGCGGACAGCGTTGCGTATTTGAGTCTTGAAGGGCTGACGGACGGTGTACGAAATGGCCGCTCGCACTACTGCACCTCCTGCTATACCGGCAACTATCCGGTGGCGTTTCCCCGAGATGAGGCCGCGTACCTTCAGCTGGCACTCAAGCTCAATCCCGAACCCGTGCCCCCCGGTTCTGTTGCCCCGCCTCCGCTCGAGAAGGATCCTGTCGCCGGTTGAGACCGTAGGCGACGACGGGGAATCAGGATGGATTACAAGAGCGCGGGTGTAAACATAGACGCCGGTAACGAGGCCGTGAAACGAATTCGCGGGCTGGCGAGATCTACCTTTACCTCTGGCGTGCTCTCGGACATTGGTTCCTTCGGCGGTCTGTTCCGCCTGGACACTGGCCGATTTCGCGAGCCTGTGCTGGTGTCGAGCGCTGACGGCGTTGGTACCAAGCTCAAGATTGCCTTCCTGACTGGTCGCCACGATACCGTGGGTGTTGACCTCGTGAACCACTGTGTCAATGACATCCTTGTTCAGGGAGCGGAGCCGCTTTTCTTTCTTGATTACCTGTCAACAGGACGACTGTTGCCAGAGGTCGCGGAGCGCATCGTCGGTGGGATGGCGGTGGCGTGTCGCGACAACGGGTGTGCGCTTCTTGGCGGCGAAACGGCGGAGATGCCTGGGTTCTATGCTGACGGTGAATACGACCTAGCAGGCTTCATTGTCGGTGCGGTTGAGCGCGAGAAACTGATCAACGGCCGCACGATTGCCGTTGGCGATGTGCTCGTTGGCGTGCCGTCATCCGGACTTCACACGAACGGCTACTCGTTGGCTCGACAAATCGTTTTCGATCAGTTGCGGTTGTCGGTCGACAGCTACGTTGAGGAACTTGGTTGTAGTGTTGGCGACGCACTCCTGGAGCCTCACAGATCCTACCTGTCATCTGTGAAGCCGCTGCTCGATCGCGGTGACGTCAAAGGAATGGCTCACATCACCGGCGGAGGCATTACCGAGAATGTGCCGAGGATTCTTCCACACGGCACGGCCGCTGTTATCGACGCTTCGTCATGGGAGGTGCCGGCGGTATTTCGCTGGTTGCGGGACGCGGGTCAGGTTCCGGTGGCGGACATGATGCGCACCTTCAACATGGGCGTAGGGCTGGTGATAGTTGTCGCCCGTGAGCACGCCGAGCAGGTCATTGAGCAGATGGCGGCGCGAGGTGGACGCGACGCAAGAGTGATTGGCGACGTAGTAGCTGGAGAACCGCCCTCTGTCAGCTACGTGAACCTGGTGTGAACCGTCGTCTCGGCGTTCTCATCTCTGGTCGAGGTAGCAATCTCCAGGCGTTGATTGCTGCCATAGGCGACGGGCGTCTCGACGCGACGGTCGCCGTCGTTATCTCAAATCGTCCTGACGCCCCAGGGTTGGAGATTGCTCGCCGCGCTGGTATCGACGCTCTCTGTATTGATCACCGCCGCGCCGCTTCCCGTGAGGATCACGACAGGGCGGTTGTTCGTGAGCTTCTGGCCCATGACGTAGCGCTGGTCTGTCTTGCCGGGTACATGCGATTGGTGGGTGCTCCGCTCCTCGAGGCGTTTCCCAGCGCCATCTTGAATATCCACCCGTCTCTTCTTCCTGCGTTCCCCGGCGTCGATGCTCAACGTCAAGCGTTGGATCACGGCGTCAAGGTTACAGGCGCCAGTGTGCATCTCGTCACTGCCGAGCTGGACGATGGACCGATCGTGGTCCAGAGGACGGTTCCTGTGCGCGATGACGACACTGAAGCGACGTTGGCGGCGCGCATTCTCGAGGAAGAGCATCGAGCCTATCCAGAAGCGGTCAGTTTGATACTGGCAGGTGGTTGGCGTGTAGAGGGCAGGCGGTTCAGGACGGGTTCGCAGAACGCGAAAGCGTCACGATAGCTACCTCCGGTGGGCAGTTGATCCGAACCGGGAGATACACCGTCCCGACGCCTCGAGAGACGAATATCGAGGTGTTGTCCTTTTCCCCCAACCCTTGAAGCACGGGGAATCGGCGCCGGACTGCAGCATCTAGGCCCGGGATGAGAACCTGACCCCCGTGGGTGTGACCTGAGATGACGGCTGGGACATTCAATGCCGCTGCCTCTGTGAGTCGCCTCGGGTCGTGCGCGAGCAGCAGCGTCGTGCTCGTTGCCCCGCGCAGCACCTGTGCGATCTCCTCCGGTCGCCGAGTCCAGAAGCGAATGCCTGCGAGTTCCAGCCCCTCTCCCTTGATCTCCAGCCTCGTTCGGGAGTCTTTCAACACCGCGATCCCGCGCTTTTTCAGGGCCTCCGGCATGTTCCGCTCGTCGTCGTGGTTGCCGAGGATGGCGAACACTCCGTGCGGGGCCCGAAGGTGTGACAGCAGTTCAGCAACAGGGTCAACAAACGTGCGATCGCCGAAGCTGACGTAGTCGCCTCCCAACACGACGAGGTCTGGTTGTTCGGCAAGGATGAGATCGACTGCTCGGCTCACGTCGGTCGATGGGACCATCGCGCTGTGGTGCACGTCGGTCATGAAGCCGATGCGCAGGCCTTCGAGTGCGGGAGGAAGCGCGGTGACCGGAAGGGACACGCGGGTGACCCCGAGCTGATGTCGAGCGTACGCGACACCGTAGGTGGTCGTGCCCACCGCCGAGCCGAAGCCCGCGAACAGCACGCCCTTGATCACCGCACGGCGGCTTAGCATAGCGCCGGTTTATAGTAGCGGCTCATGGACCTGTATGGCGAACTGGCCTGGCGAGGCCTTGTGTATGACACGACGGAAGGCCTGCCGGAAATACTCGCACGCGAGCGCGTAACGGCGTACAGCGGATTTGATCCGACCGCACCGAGTCTGCATGTAGGTCACCTTCTTCCCATTCTCGCGCTTGCCCGCCTGCAGCGATTTGGCCACACGCCAATCGCTCTTGTTGGTGGTGGCACAGGGTTGATTGGAGATCCGAGTTTCAAGGCAGCTGAGCGTGCTTTGCTTTCGGTCGAGCAAGTTGAAGAGAACGTGGCTGGCATTCATGCGCAGCTGTCCCGCTTTCTGGATTTCGGGCAGGGCTCAAATGCCGCCCGCCTGGTCAACAACGCGGATTGGCTCACCCGGCTCGGAGCTATCGAGTTCATGCGTGACGTCGGTAAGCACTTCAGCGTCAACGCGATGATGGCCAAAGAGTCGGTGAAACGACGCATTGAAAGCGCCGAAGGAATCTCTTACACCGAGTTCAGTTATCCGCTCCTGCAGTCCTACGACTTCCTGGTTCTTCACGATCGCTTTCGATGCACGCTGCAGTTGGGAGGCAGCGATCAGTGGGGCAACATCACGGCTGGAATGGATCTCGTCAGACGGACGCGAGGCGCGAGAGTCTACGGCCTGGTGTTGCCGCTCCTGATGACTGCTTCAGGATCGAAGTTCGGGAAGACCGAGGCCGGAAGCGTGTGGCTCGACGCGCATCTCACTCGGCCATACGAGTTCTATCAGTTCTGGCTCAACACGGACGATCGCGATGTCGTCCAGCATCTGAAGTTCTTCACGTTCATTGAGCAGGACCACATAACTGAACTTGAACGCGTGACTTCGACCGAGCCCGAGCGGCGACGCGCTCAGCGCGAGTTGGCCGGTGCGATCACCAGGCTCGTGCACGGCGAGGAAGCCGTGAGGCTGGCGGAGGCGGCGACGCAGGCGCTTTTCAGTGGCGACATCTCGGCCATGTCAGTGCGCGAGCTTCTCGAAGTGTTTCCAGATGTTCCTTCCTCGAGCGTGTCATTTTCAAATGAAGGATGGGGAATCGTGGAGCTGCTGGCTTCCACGGGTGTGACGAGTTCGAAAGGGGAGGCGACGCGTCTGGTGCGCAGCGGCGGTGTCTATGTCAATGGCCGACGAGTCGGCGATGAGAAGCATCGACTTGTTCCTGGAGACGCAGTCGAGGGTCAGCTCTTCGTCATTCGCAAGGGAAAACGCGACAACTTTCTGATCCGCGTTACAAGGGATTGACTTTCGGGTAGGGCACCTGTATTCTCGGTTGGTTCGTCTGACGGGCGCCAGCCCGGCAGTGGCTGTTCGGTCTCAACCCCTCACAGCGCAGCACAGGTGAACGACTTCTTGTTTCGAAATCGATGTTGGGTTTCGAGGCAAAAAGTGATTGACAGTAGTGGTATCGGGTAGTAACCTTGGAAGGTTCCCCTAAAGCTTGGTTGTAAGACCTGCTGGAAGGGAGAGGCGTCCTCGTGAGCCGATGAAATCGGGTGCGGGATGCCGGTTCTGGTTCTTTGAAAACTAGATAGTGCGTGCAAGCACAACAAGCGTTTGAGAAAGCGTAGCGATGCGCAATCTCGAACAGCCCGTCGAGTGTCAGCGGATGGCGTTCGTTGAGGCGCGCAAGCGCCGAGGCGGATGAACCATCCACCAAACACGAAGTACGAAAACAACGCAGAGCCAAGTCAACAGGCAATCGCGTTAAACAGTTGCCCTCGCCCGCAAGGGTAGAGACAGCGAATTAACATGAGAGTTTGATCCTGGCTCAGAATCAACGCTGGCGGCGTGCCTAACACATGCAAGTCGAACGCGACTGGGGCTTCGGCTCCAGTTGAGTGGCGAACGGGTGAGTAACACGTGGGTGACCTACCTTCGAATGGGGGATAACGTCCCGAAAGGGACGCTAATACCGCATAACATCCCGCTCTTGAATGAGGGGAGATCAAAGCCGGGGATCGCAAGACCTGGCGTTTGGAGAGGGACCCGCGTCCGATTAGCTAGTTGGTGAGGTAACGGCTCACCAAGGCGACGATCGGTAGCCGGCCTGAGAGGGCGGACGGCCACACTGGGACTGAGACACGGCCCAGACTCCTACGGGAGGCAGCAGTGGGGAATTGTTCGCAATGGGCGCAAGCCTGACGACGCAACGCCGCGTGGAGGATGAAGGTCTTCGGATTGTAAACTCCTGTTGCCCGGGACGAAATGTTCAGACCTAATACGTCTGAGTTTGACGGTACCGGGTGAGGAAGCCCCGGCTAACTCTGTGCCAGCAGCCGCGGTAATACAGAGGGGGCAAGCGTTGTTCGGAATTACTGGGCGTAAAGGGCGCGTAGGCGGCCTTCTAAGTCGAACGTGAAATCCCTGGGCTCAACCCAGGAACTGCGTCCGAGACTGGGAGGCTAGAATCCGGGAGAGGGATGTGGAATTCCAGGTGTAGCGGTGAAATGCGTAGATATCTGGAGGAACATCGGTGGCGAAGGCGGCATCCTGGACCGGTATTGACGCTGAGGCGCGAAAGCCAGGGGAGCAAACGGGATTAGATACCCCGGTAGTCCTGGCCCTAAACGATGAATGCTTGGTGTGGCGGGTATCGAT
>JABFSA010000015.1 GCA_013140775.1 Acidobacteriota bacterium
GGCGCGTTGAACTGCGCGCCCCCGCGCCCGCCAATCCCGTGGCAGAAGGCGCAGCCGACACCGCCGGCCGTCTTCTCGAAGATCTCACGGCCAAGAGCAAGCGGATTGGCCGCCGCTGCCGGCGCTGCGGCTGGCGCCGCGGATGCGGCCTGCTGCGTCGCGGCCGCCCGCTGGCGCATCAGGGCCTGCATCGGACCTTTTGGCCCGCCCATGTCCGCGAGCAGTTCTCCCTTCCAGTCGGGGGTGTAGCGAACGAAGCCGCCTGAATGCGTGTCGCCGCCGTTGGGCGTGGGAATGTAGGCCGACACTTTGTGGGTGTTGAGATCAAGGACGATCATTTCCCACCCGTTCATGTTGCTGATCCACAGTTCGTTGACTTTTGGATCCGGATGCAGCACACCGTGATCGATGCTTGAGGCTGACCCTCCAAGCTGGATCGGCAGACTCGGGAACATCTGACGCGGCGGGGAGAAACTCACCGCATTGATCGCGCCCACCACCGAGCCGATGTTGTGGCCACCCTCGCCCTTCCCGATTGGATACAGAAGACTCTCGTCCCAGTTCAGTACGAGACCGTAGGGACCCGCCACGCCGGCGCTCGTATGGGCGACCACCGTATTCGTCGCGTTGTCGATCTTGAAGACGTTACTGCCTTCAGAATCGTTCACATACGTAAACCGGCCGTCGGCTGTGTGGGCCATGCCGATCGGGTTGTCGCCCACGAACGGAATGATCGTGGCTGCGCCTGTCTCCAGGTTCAGCTTGGCAATACCGCCTGTGTTGTGGAGCTGCGCACGCCACGGCGGCGCGATGATGGACACGTACACGAACTTGCCCGTCGGATCCACCGTCGGATACGGGTGACCGATCTTGAACCCGATGTCCTCCATCGTGATGGATCTGACGACCCGATTGTCATCATGGGGATCCAGGAGATAGTGCGGCGCGCCGCCTGGCGTGCGTCCGAAGGCGACCAACACGCGGTCGCGGCCCTGCCAGTCCTTGAATCCGGTGATGTGATGGAACCAGTCCACGCGGGCGGTACCCTCCAGGACCTTGTCCAGCTTGAGTGTCCTGGCGTTCACGATCATCAGTACGGTCCGGACCTGGCCCGTCGCACGAACCCGGTGCATCTGTCCGAGGTACAGCCATCGCCCGTCAGGCGAGATGCCGACGCTGTGGGGATTTTCGGTGACTTCCTCCCCCAGGTCGAAGAGCGCCGACGCAATCACCTTCTTGGCGTACGCGTCGATCACCTGCACGCCCGATTTGCGGGCGCCGCGTTCCACGCCCTCGCTGGTGAAGAAGACCATCGGATGCGCGGCGGCGTCCCAGGCATCGGGACCGCTCGAGTCGTATCTCGTGAGCAGCCTCAACCGACCGCGAACGGCCTCCGGTGTTTCCCACCCAGCGGGCTGCGCCGTGGTTACCTGGGGAGCCGCCAACGCAGCCTGGACAACGATCGTCGGGGTCATGCCGGCCAGTTGCTCCTGAAGCGCCGACTTGTCGGACGCAAGCCCCTTCAGGTCAGCCTCAGTGGCCCCCTGCGCCGCGCATCCGGCAATTGTCAGGGCGATGGCGGCCGCGCTCGCCGCCAGAAACCATCGGGTGCTCACAGGCCAGTTCATGGAATTCTCCTATCAAGAGATCGAGGCGACGTGTATACCACCTCGTCACGAGCGCTGAGTGCCGCGAGCAGCGCTTCCCACGGGAGGACAGCGCATTTGATCCTGATCGGGAAGAGACGCACACCCGTCAGTGCGCCGAGCGCGCCCAGATCATCGATCGGTGCACCCGGCGGCGCACTGAGCGTCCGCCGTAACCGCTCGACCAGCGCGGCGGCGTCCGCCAGGGTCAGGTCCCTGATGTGCTCGGTCATCAGGGAGGCCGAGGCCTTCACGATCGCGCATCCAGAGCCCTGAAAGCAGGCGTCTCGAATGACGTCCGCCTCCACCCGAAGATGCACCGTGACACGGTCGCCGCATATCCGGTTGAAGCCTTCGGCCTTGCGTCCTCCCTGCATCGCGCGAAAATTGCGCGGGTGTCGGTTATGGTCGAGGACAACCTCCTGGTAGAGCGCGTGCAGATCGACGCTCATGCGAACATCTCGCGTACCTCGAGCAGCGCCGCCGCCAGTGCGTCGATCTCGTCGCGCGTGTTGTAAAGCGCCAGCGATGCCCGTGCCGTCGCCGGTACCCTCAGCCGGGCCATCAACGGTTGGCAGCAGTGATGGCCGACACGAATCGCCACGCCGGCACGATCGAGAATCGTGCCGATATCGTGCGGGTGGACGCCATCCAGGAGAAACGCCAGGATCCCTGACTTGTTGGCGGCCGTTCCTGTGAACCTCAGACCGGGCACCCCAGAGAGTGCGCGGGTGCCGTAGTCCAACAGAGCGCGCTCGTGAGGCCTGACCCGGTCGAGTCCGAGATCTGTCACATACTCGATCGCGGCCGCGAGTCCGAGCGCACCGGCGACGTGGGGTGTGCCGGCCTCGAACTTGTGTGGCAGTGCGCTGTACTCGGTGCGCTCGAACGTCACGAAGGAGATCATCCCGCCGCCTCCCTGATAGGGAGGCATCTTGTCCAGCAGTCGCTCCCGGCCGTACAAAACGCCTATGCCGGTCGGGCCGAACAGCTTGTGGCCGGAGAAGGCGTAAAAGTCACAGCCCAGCTCCTGGACGTCCACTGGCATGTGCGCGACAGCCTGAGCGCCGTCCACGAGCACGGGAATCCCGCGGGCATGAGCGCGGCGAACGATCTCGGCGACCGGGTTGACCGTGCCCAGCGCATTCGAGACGTGCGCGACGGCGACGACCCGCGTGCGATCGGTCAGCAACTGCTCGTAGCTCTCCATGCGCAACTCGCCCGCGTCAGTGATCGGGATGATGCGGAGCCGAGCCCCCTTTTCATCGCACAGGATCTGCCACGGGACAAGATTCGAATGGTGCTCCATCTCCGAGATCACAATCTCGTCACCTGGCCCCACGTGCGTGCGACCGTAGGTGCACGCGACCAGGTTGATGGCCTCGGTGACACCGCGCACGAAGATGATCTCGCGCGTCTCGGCGGCGTTGAGAAAGCGGGCGACGCACTCACGCGCGCACTCATAGGCATCGGTCGCGCGCTCGCTGAGACCATGCACACCGCGATGAATACTCGCGTTCTCTTCCGTGTAGTACTGCGCCACGCGGTCGATGACCGCGCGAGGCTTGTGCGTGGTTGCCGCGTTGTCGAGGTAGACCAGCGGACGCCCGTGAACCTGTTGGTGTAAGGCCGGGAAATCGTTTCGAACGTTCGCGAGATCGATGTCCAGGTCGGGCCCGCCCAGTCTGTGCGTTCGCTGCCGAGTCAGCGGCGTGCGAGTCGAGAGAAATCGATCTGCGTCCGCATCTGCGTACTGACCGGGGTCACCAGCAGGGTGGCCGTGGCGAACCTTATCACAGGGGCGCAACGGCGGAGCGGCCGCCACGGAATCGCCGCGCCAGGAGATGGTCGAGCGAAAGCGCGCCGGGCCCCCGCGTCAGCAGAAACACGAGAATGGAGGCCCACAAGAGGTGCTCGGTCCACGCCTGAGGGTACACGAACGTCTGGATCACCGCGATCATGCCGAGGAATGGCAGCGTCGCCACCCGCGTGGCCAACCCAGCGATCAGAAGGACCGAGAAGGTGAGCTCATTGAACGTCGCGATCTTAGCCATGATCGCTGGATCGAAGAACGGCACTTTGTACTCATCTCTGAACAACAGGAGCGTCAACTCCGGCGAGCGGTACTTCAGAAGCCCGGCGTTGAGAAACACGGAGCCCACGGCAATCCGCATCGCCAGCTGCACGATGGCCATCGGAAAGCGACCGAGACCTCGCCGCAGCCACTCGAACCACTGGAGTGGCCCCGCAGACGTCTGGACGATGAGGGACTCACGCATGCTGTACTCCCAGGGCACTCAGGCCGATTGACGTAACCATTCCACTATCCACGACCGCCGCGAGCGCGAGGCCCGGGTCGAACGTGGGATCGCTTCCCCACGCACGCTGCGCGGCCACGCCGAGCGGCAGGCCGCCGGCGATGGCGGCACGAAACGAAAACTCCGCAGCTGTGAGGCGTGATAGCCGTAGCGATCCGCGCGCACCGCGAGCCTCGATCCAGACGTCGGTGTCGACCATTACGAACCGCGCCGGCGCTGCATCCGAGAGATACAACGTCATCAACTCGTCTATGGGCCAGTCGGCGTGCACATAGTAGGTGCCGGGCTGGATCGTCAGCGTCATGTACGCGAGGTCGGCCGCAGGCAGGACGAGGAGGTCTTCCCTCCTCACGACAGGCAGGTCGATCGCCAGCGCCAACTGGCCCAGATGCCAATCGAGGTTCGCAAATGCCTGCAGACAGGCCACGTCGTCAGCACCGGGCCAGGCGCCCAGAAACTGCGGGAACCCTTGGCCGTATTCGGCAATGCACGGTGCGCTGGGCGGGCACTCGCGGACGAATTGCCTCGCGGCTTCTTCCAGGAGCCGCGTGCCGACCAGCCATCCAGTCGCGGGGAAACGGTTCATCACCGCTCTGGTCAAGCTGCTTCGGTAATGCCGAAGGTGGATGGCCAGACGCTGCGCCGCGTTCCCGCCGCCGACGAACAAGGAAGCGGCAATCGCCGCGTCGCCCGTGACGACGGCGTCGCGGACACGCCGCTGCACGTCAGCGAGCGGCGACACGTTGTGCCTCCGGCTCGAGCACTTTCGCCGCAATTGCGTCAGCCATGGCAGCCTGACCCAGCAACGTCCCGAACGCTGGAATGTCGTCGTCCCACTCGATGAGCGTCGGCTTGCGCCGAACCGGTCGAGGGCATACGCGTACAGGTCCCACGCCGGGCTGGTCACCTCGTTTGCGTGTGTGTCG
>JABFSA010000129.1 GCA_013140775.1 Acidobacteriota bacterium
GAATTTCTTCCTTGATTGCAACCGCCCACGACCGTGCTTCGTCCCACGTCTGTAGCCCCATCGCCATTCCCTCGGGCGCGTGACACTGCGCGCACTTGGCGTTGAGAATTGTGGCGATCTCCTTATTGAATCGTAGGGTGGTGGTGATGGCCACGTGGGGAGAGGCGCCGCGTGGCCACAGAACGGCGACGGCGAAAGCCGCCGCGCAAAGTGCCAGGGCGATGTTGTGTCGTGCGCCGGACGCAGCCATATCAGGTGTTAGCGTGCTTGTCGCATCGCTTCCTCGAGGCTCGGCACCCGAAACGTGAACGAGAACGTCGTGATCTGATCGTGACGAAGGAACTGGGTCCAGGCCCGATACATCCCCGCCGTCGGGAAATAGCCTTCGAACATGATCCGCGGTCCGCCGTGACCGCGTGAAATGTCGTTCGACGCATCCGGTGTGGGATGCGAGTGGACGACGCTGGTCTGGTCCTCGCTCATGATGAGCGTGTGGCCGAACGCGCCCAGATATGGCTGCAAGTCAGTAATCGGTTGACCGGTCGCTGCGTCAGACAGGCTGTAGATCAGGTGGCCGTGCGCGCCTGCCTGTAACGGACCTGGGTCGAATTCGACCCTTGCAATCATCCCGTCCAGGGTTCTCTCGAAAAACGCGTCAGGCTGCAGCTCGGCCCGCTCCGACTCTACGTCACCCTTGAAGTCAGCGGTAATCAACCACCGACTGATGATCTGCGGCGCGCCACCGGTGGGCAGAAAGTCAGAGACAATGCTGTAGTAGCCAGGCTTGGGCAGGCGCGCCTCGAGCGCCCAGTCGCCGGTCGCCTGCTGCACCGGATGGACGTGCTCGAACACCGACATGTCGCGGCTGATGATGAACAGGTGGTAGCGCTTATCGTGGACCTCTTCAAAGCTGGTCGCGATCTGGGTACCGCCGTTCCGCACGCGTAATTTGATCGTGAATGGCGTGCCAGCCCTCACAGCAGCTGGTATGGTCGAGAAGTCCAGGTCGTATTCCCGGGTGTCGAGCGGCTTGCCGACAACCATCGCCATCTTGCAGATCGGGCACTGTCCGGTGACGGCAGACGTCATCTCCGGATGCATCGGACAGTACCACGTCGTTCCGTCCGGCAACGTCCGACCGGCGGCGGAGTCCTGCGCCGCGTACGAAAAGACCGGCAACACGACGCCTGACGCCGTGCCGATAAGCCCGACGGTGAGCAGTGCCGCTGTCGCGTGAAATCTCGTCATCAAGCGCGCTCATCGAAGCGCATGAAGAACTCTGTTCGGAGTCAGCGCGCCGGTTGCGCCGGTGCGCCGGAACTGACCGTCACGTCGATGTCTTGCGTGGAAAACAACTCGCCGTCGCTGGCGGTGAGCCGCAGGCGATAGTCGCCTGGCTGACTGAACGTGACAGTGGTCTCGTGTTTCGCCGGGCTTGGCGAAGGAGTGCGGGTTGTTTCTGGCTTGAACGACACCTTTGCCGGGCCCCGATACAGAAGCCACCGGAACCTTACCCCAGGCGCCGCGAAGGTACTTTTTGACGGCAGCCCGTCGTCGGCTACGGTGACGGCGAACGTCGGTGTCTCTGAGAGCTTGATCGCTGAACGAACAGGACCGGGCACCGAAATGGTGGGTGGTACGTTCCTCTCGACCGGCTCACTCAGGCTGGTGAACAGCACGCGGTCTGTCGCATTCATGCCCACGAGCACGGAATCGACCTCGTATTCCGCCTTCAAGAAGGCCTTCGCCGCGTTGGTTCGACCACGAGACTGCAGTGTCCATGTGATCCGCTGCTCCCTCGGCCAGTCTTTGGGTACAACGATCTTGTAAACCCACCAGCGTCGTCCCGGATAAAAGAACGTCGGCTGGCCCCGATCAGGACCACCGGGGCCATCGACCGCGTTGTCCATCCCGATCGGAATCGCGATGTCTTCAGCAGAGTTCCTGTTCAGGTATCCGAAATACAGGCTGTAAGAGCCGTCAGGATTGGTGGCCCACCCGTCAAACGTCGGGCTGACGTCCTGACCGCGCTCGTGTGGCACCAGTCCCCCGGGATCTCCTTGCCCCGCAACAAAGACAGCGGTGGCGCCCAGAAGCGCGATCGTCACAAGGCATTGCCGAAGGCGCTGGACCGATACCATGTCGTCAGTTAGAGGTGTTGACGCGGTGCTTCCGCGATTCTCGAGCAGTCATCTGCTTCTCGAATTCGGCGTTCGACAGGTAGTAATAGCTCAGCCACGCACCAGCCATTTCGTCGAGGGTCCGATTTCCGCGGGTGATTTGCGCGTCGGGATCGGGGTTGTCGGGGTTCCCACGGCTGTTGTCGAACCACTGCAGCGTCTGAAGAATCGTTCCAGCCGGCAGCAATGGCGCCACGTCGTCGGTATAGGTGTAATTCAGATGCCAGCTGAACGAAAACCGCGCGCAGCTGAGCAGCCTGACTTCGATCCGTTCGGCTGTCGGGAGACCGGTCCCCTCGGAACCCATCCCCATGTTGCCTTGCGCAGGAATCAGCGCCTGCAGGCAGGCATAGCTGCCGCGATTGTGCATGTGCGGCTGCCATGACAGCACGCGCGTCGCCTGCGCCAGCCGGTAATACCCGTCCACTCGCACGTTCTTCTCGCCCGGCCGGATGTCGATAGGGGCATACGGAATTTTTATCGTTTTGGCGTCGAACTGAGGCTTGTAGCCTTTCGGGTGAAACTTCAGGCCCAGCATGACATTGACCGGTGTCGCTTCACGATTCTGCTGATTGTAGGTAGGGTGCAGATGGAGCTGGACGTTGAACTTCGTCCCCGCCGGTATCAAACGGCCGGAGTTGTCCGCGAAAAGGTCGGCGCCTTTCCCTACCGCATACTCATTGAGGAAGGCGCCTCGCTCTTCGGCGGTCACATTGCCCTGTTCAAACTGCGCTTCCGCGCTGGGCGAGATCATGTTCGTCTGCAGGTGATGGATCAGCCGATCTCCCTTCGTCGGGATGAGCTGCACGCCGGCGAGATAGCGATCCTCCGTCAACTTGGGATCGACCATGATTTCCGGCCATCGGTCCGGTCCGGTTGGCGGCATCATGTAGTCCTTTGGCAACGACACGATCATGTCCGGCTCGTCGCCAAACTGGCCGAAGTCCCACTGCTGATTGTTCTTGAAGACACGCGGGGGAGGCATGTCCGCCGGGTTGCCTTGTGGAGCACCGCTGTCCGCCCACTTCGCGATCGTCTCTATCTCCGCCTCGGTCAGCGAGCGGTCGCTGACGTAATCCTGGATACCAACGGTCTTGTCGATGAACCACGGCGGCATCTGACGAGCGACGACCTTCGCCTTCATCGCGCGTGCCCAGGGCCGTGCCTGCTCGTACGTGAGCAGCGACATCGGCGCGAATGTGCTCGGCCGGTGACACTCTTGACAGTGCTTCTGAAGAATGGGGGCAACGTGCTTGGTGAACGTGACATCGCCGGCGGAAGGCGTCTCGCCACCTGCCGAAAGCACGGCCGACGATACGGCCAGCGTTACCGTAAGCAGGGCCGCCGAAATCATCAACGTCAGACGCATCAGTTCCTCCACTCCTCGCTCGTTAGAATCTCTGGGGATATTGGCCGAACCGACGGCCAAGTCCAGATGGCGAGGACGACCCAACGAGCCAAGTTAATTCTGGGCGCCGCCATCTGTTTCGTCAAGCGGAAGTTCCGGATGTTCGCGTCAGAAGCCGTACTTGATCCCGAACTGCAGGATACGCGGACCCCCGGCCTGGGTCTGGATCCTGCCAAAGGTGCCAGACGAGAGGGCCACAATCGGGCTACCCCAGTTGAAATTGTTGAGCAAGTTGAACGTTTCCAGCCGAAGCTCCATGTTCTGGCTCTGGCTGAAGGCGATGGTCCTCGAGAGGGCCATGTCAATGGCCCAGTATCCGGGGCCTCTGACCCCGTTGCGTGGAAAACTGCCCAGCGTACCCTGGTGGGAATTGCTGCTCCCACTGAGTTTATGGGCAGGCGTGCTGTTTTGTGGGCAGGACCGTTAAGTGGCCGCCAGCGAAGCCTTGGTATTACGGCTGGTTTGTGTGTTGGTTCGTGTTGACGTGCGCTCTACGGGGGTGATACCGTCCGCCGATCTATCGCGTGCTTTCGACGGCAGAGAAAGCGTGAGGAAACCTCTATGCAGATGCCGGAAGCCCATGGCCATCGTACTGGCCAACCTGAGTCCGCACACCGCCATTCGCGAAAATCGATATCGCGAACTCGGGTGCTCCTGGCCAGTATCGCCGTGGCGTTCGTTGGCGCCACATCCCTTCAAATAGCGGCCCAGCGTTCGTCGAGCCCCACGACTCCTGCACCCGCGGCCACTCAACGTGCCACCACGTCCCGAAGTGCACCGGCGTCGCCTGCTCAGCACGGCGCTGTCCTCAATCGTTACTGTGTGACGTGCCACAACGAACGGATCAAGACCGGAGGGCTCGCGCTCAACACCGTCGATCTGGCGAATCCCGCGGCGCACGCCGAGGTATTCGAGAAGGTCGTGCAGAAACTGCGCGGCCGTGCCATGCCGCCCGCCGGCGCGCCGCGACCGGATGACGCGACGTATGAATCGCTGGCCTCGTATCTCGAGACGTCGCTCGATCGCGCTGCGGCCGCTCACCCGAATCCGGGCAGGACGGCGACGCTGCATCGTCTGAATCGGGCCGAGTACACCAACGCCGTTCGCGACCTGCTCGCGGTCGACATCGATGCCGCCGCTCTGCTGCCCGCCGACGATGCCAGCTATGGCTTCGACAACATCGGGGACGTCCTGTCGGTGTCGCCGGTATTGATGGAAAGTTACATGTCGGCAGCGCGCAAGATCAGCCGGCTTGCCGTGGGCACGCCAGCAATGCTCCCGG
>JABFSA010000177.1 GCA_013140775.1 Acidobacteriota bacterium
GCGGCAGCGTGGCCGATCCGGTACATGCGGACGGCCACGCTGCCGCGAGGAGGGATCAGTTTGGCCATCGATCAGATCTCCTCGTCGCGATGCAGGAGCGCAAACGGCTCGCGGGCGTTGACAACGTCTCGGGCGCGCGAGAAGGCATTCGGAGGCGGGAGTCCACCGTCGGCGAGAAATCTTCGGACTCGCTCCAGCGCCCGGTTGTCCGCAATCGTGCCCCTGGTGCGGATGACGCGACGCACCTCCATGGTGACGGGATTGATCAGAAGCGTGCAGCCCGCGCGGTAGATAAAGTCATAGTCATCATTGGCAAGCGGAGGTGTCGCGTGGGCGTCCTTCTCCAGCTGACGAGCCTTGTCGAAGTAGCCACGTCGTCGTTGCGTGATTTCGACGACCACATCAGAGACGGTCCCGCCTCTCGGACTTCGTCTGAGAGCCGTGCGAACGGAGTGCACCTCCACGGCGACGGATCCGCTTTTCGATCGAAAAACTGTGGCCGGCGGATTGTCTTCGTCTGTCACGAGCCCGATCGACGGGAGCAACGTGCGTCCCTTGCCCTTCATCAGCCAACCCCACAACACCGCGGCGTTGAACTCGATGCCTTCCCACGTGGCGTAACGATCGCCTTCAAGGTTCCAGGGACGCAGCCGCTGCGAGCGTGCCCGCGGGGACCCGGATGAACTGGCCTGGTCTGGTGAATCGGTGGGTTGTTCCTCGGTGAACAGCGCGTTGATCTCCAGGGCAGCAGCCAGATCCGGCCAGAGCAGGCTTTCGACCGACATGCTCTGCATACCCTCGGGATGTATGCCCCACTGGCGAAAGCTTTCGACGAACGCCAGGCGATACCCATAGGGATCATCCGGATTGAGATCGGAGTCCGCCGTCACGATGGCACGAAGGTAGTCGCCAAATGTGATCCCGACAGGAGCGCAGTAGTCGATGGCGCGGATACACATCTGAAGAACGTTCTGGGCGCCGCGTGCCGCTTCTTCGGCCAGGCGATTCGACAGGTCGAGGGGAATATCGCCCGCGCGCAGGACACCCGTACCCTCGCTCGCAATGCGATACAGGTCCAGCGTTCTGGCGCGGTAGACCTTCAGGAAAGCGCCGAAGACCGCTGCGACGAGGATGGCGCCGCGCGTATGCGGCTCGATCGCACGGTCCAGCGCCGTCACGCTCGGGCGCTTCGGCTCCCAGACGTGCGTCTCCGGGTTGAGTCCGCCGAGCGCGTCGCGCAGCGCGGCCCCACGTCCTGACGCCTTGCCGAACTGCTGCGCCAGCTGCCCGAGCAGATTCTCGGCCGCGAGGTTGCCGCGCGTTCGGGCGATCTGATCCCGGAGGATCCCCGGATAGGCGAAGTGCTGGAACAGGGCAACGATGTCGGCGAAGGCCTCGTGAAACGCGAGCACATCCGGGTTGTGCGGTTCGTTGAAGCGCGGATGTACGCCGTCGAGCAACGCGTGCGTCGTTTCGTGCGCAATGATGTCGTGTGAGAGACACGTGAACACCAGCGTGCCAGGTGTATTGTTCGCATCCTTGATGTCCACGGGGAAATAGCCGAAGAGCAGCGCCTTCTTTTCAGGGCTGTAATAGGCGTTCCGGTCACGGAGCGCATGCGGATAGATGCGCAGCCTCCGAACGAATCGTTGTTCCCCGTCGCCGCCGTCATCGCGATGCGACGACCAGAGCGCAACACGTCCGAGCGCCTGCTCAAAGTGACCGATGGTCGTCATGGCGACCGCATAGACCATCTGCTGGTGAAAGAGCGGATTGGTTTCCGATGGCGCGATGCCGTTCTGCGCGAGCACTCGCTGGTCGTTCAGATCGACCGGCCGGTAGAACACCCGGCTTGCCGGATCGGCATCGACCACCTCGAGATACTCGCCCACGGGGCCGGGCTGGAGATCCCGCTCCCAGGGGATCGCAATGGTGATCTCACCAATGCTGGCCGTATCGAACTGCGCCGACACGCCAGGGTCGAAGGCAAAGATTCGAAGTCTTCTGGAGACCGGATCCGCAACCAGATCGCGTTGCATCGGTCGATAGTCTCACGCCGGACCGGGTGGTGACGACTACTCTGTGATCTTGTGATGCAGCTGCACAGGCTTCGTGTGCGATCGCACGCGCAGGTTGATCATCTCCACGAAGACCGAGAAGCCCATCGCGAAGTAGATGTAACCCTTCGGGATGTGCTGATCGAAGCCTTCCGCCAGGAGCGACATGCCAATCAGCAGCAGGAAGCTGAGCGCCAGCATCTTCACGGTGGGATGGCGTTCGACAAACTCCCCAATCGTGCCCGACGAAATCAGCATCACGCCGACAGCAATGACCACGGCGAGCACCATCACCGCAATGTCGTCGGCCATGCCGACAGCGGTGATCACGGAGTCGAGAGAAAACACAATATCCAGCAGCAGGATCTGGACGATGACGGAGCCAAAGGAGGCCGCAGCCCTCGCGCCACCCTCATGCACTTCGCCTTCGAGGTTGCCATGGATTTCGTGCGTGCTCTTGGCCAGCAGAAACAGACCGCCGACGATCAGGATCAAATCGCGACCCGAGATCTCCTGGCCCATCGCGGAGAACAGCGGGGCCGTGAGCTGCATCACCCAGGTGATGGAGAGCAGGAGGCCGACCCGGATCAACATGGCCAGCGACAGCCCCACCTTCCGGGCGCGCTCACGCTGATCCGGGGGCAGCTTCCCGGCGAGAATCGAAATAAAGACGATGTTGTCGATACCGAGGACGATCTCGAGCACCGTAAGCGTCAGGAGGGCAATCCAGCCCTCGGCGCTCGTCATCCACTCCATGTCGGAAGCTTAAGACGCCGACGATGCTGTGTTTGGCCGTAGTTCGGGCACGTCAGCGAGCCCACCCCACGTTTCGGGATCCTGCCAGAGCAAAGTGGACAGATAGAGCGCCACGTCTTCTGCTGGACTGGAGGCGGCGAGCGTGCTGGCGGCGGTGGCGAGCCGCTCCTTGGAGACCGGCTCGACCTTTTCGTCGGCGATCAACCCATCTTCATGCTTAATCCCAAGGGCGTCGAGGAACCGCCCCATCATCGGACGCTGGTGCACAAGGTGATACGCGACAATCAGGCGCGCGGCGACGGCTTCCGAGACCGCCGGCAGCGCGACGAGGTGACGCGCCTTCTTCTCGATCGGCAGCGCAATCACGCTCTTCGTGCGGAACTTGATCCGGTGCGCGATGACGGTGATGGCCTCCGCCTGTTCAGCACGTCCGTTCTCGTCGCGCCAGAACGCATCGGCGGCGGCAAGCCGTCGATCGGCAGACAGTCGTTTCCAGTCCTGTGACGGGCGTGAGAGTGCGGCGGCGTCGCTCATGTATTTCGATACGTTAACATAGGCGCATGCCCAAACTGACAGTGGAAGGGTTTCCGACAGTCGATGTTGCAGACGGTACGCGCCTCGTCCTCGCGATCGAGAACAGCGGGGTTGACATTCTTCACGCGTGCGGCGGCAATGCGCGATGCACGACGTGCCGTGTAGAGTTCATCAGTGGTGAGCCACCGCGGATGACGGTGGCAGAAAAGACTCGGCTCACCGAGCGCGGACTGACTGGTGTGCGTCTGTCATGCCAGATCGTCTGCGATCACGACATGACCGTCCGGGCCATCAGCCGGCTGGCTGGCAGCGGACGGCCCGATCCGGGCAGAACGCCGGATCCTGCCATCCAGCCTCCGCCCGAATGGACGTAGCGGGCGGCCTCAGTCCAGAGAGACTCTTCGGAGCAGGTTGAAGTCGGAGAGCATCTTTCCGGCTCCGAGCACAACCGACGACAGCGGATCTTCAGCCACGAGCACCGGCACGCCGGTCTCGAGACGGATACGCTCGTCCATATTGGCCAGGAGCGCGCCGCCACCGCTGAGCATGATGCCGCGATCGCAAATGTCGGCCGAAAGCTCGGGCGGCGTCTGCTCGAGCGCGTTGCGCACAGCCTGAACGATCAGGCGGACCGGCTCCGCGAGTGCTTCGCGGATCTCGCTGTCGTTCAATATGGTCGTGACCGGCCGACCCTGGAGCACATGTCGGCCTTTCACTTCCATTTCGCGCGGGATGGTCAATGGTGTCGCGGAGCCCAGCTCGATCTTGATCTGCTCGGCGGTGCGCTCGCCGATGAGGACGTCCTTCTCGCGCTTCACGTAGTTGGCGATCGCCTCGTCCATGACGTTGCCGGCGACACGCACTGAACGGCTATAGACGACACCAGCCAGGGAGATCACGGCGATATCCGTCGTGCCACCGCCGATGTCAACGATCATGCTGCCAGACGCTTCGGTGATGGGCATCCCAGCCCCAATCGCCGCAGCCATGCCCTCTTCGACGAGGTGCACTTCGCTCGCCTTGGCGCGATAGGCGCTGTCTTTGACGGCGCGCCGCTCGACCTGCGTAATCTCTGAGGGCACGCCAATCACCAGTCGCGGCCTCACCCAGCGTCTGGACCCGTGCGCTTTCCTGATGAAGTAGCCGAGCATCTTCTCAGCAGCCTCGAAATCCGCAATCACACCGTCGCGCATCGGCTTGATCGCCGTGATGGACGTCGGCGTCCGTCCCAGCAT
The DNA here is from genome assembly GCA_013140775.1 of Acidobacteriota bacterium. Taxonomy (GTDB): domain Bacteria; phylum Acidobacteriota; class Vicinamibacteria; order Vicinamibacterales; family UBA2999; genus JABFSA01. Next base: position 4,583 of record JABFSA010000177.1, read on the forward strand.
CGCCTTCGCTTCGGTGCCGACGGCCTCGACCTTGGCCGTCACCGTGTTGAACGCCACGATGGAGGGCTCGTTGAGGACGATGCCCTGGCCACGTGCGAACACGCAGGTGTTGGCCGTTCCGAGGTCGATTGCCAGGTCGTTCGAGAAGATCGCGAGGGAGCCGAGGATCACGTCAGAGCCTCCAAAGTCGGGAGTGGTGAGTCAGAAGTGCACATGGCTGCACACGAGTCTTCACCATGTGCCCTTCTTATCGGCAGGCGCTTCGCGCACATGCGTGGGTTGCCCAGGGATTGCGCGATTTTTTTCGGTTCGACTACGCGTCGATCCGCTTGGGCCGCATGTTGGCGGCCAGCACGCGCTTTCGCAGACGAATGCTCTTCGGCGTAATCTCCACGAGCTCATCGTCATTGATGAACTCCACCGCCTGTTCGAGGTTCAGCAGGCGCGGCGGAATCAGCCGGATCGCCTCATCGGCGCTCGAGGCACGCATGTTCGTCTGCTTCTTCTCCCTGGTGACGTTCACGTCCATGTCGGCCTGGCGGGAGTTCTCACCGACGATCATCCCCTCGTAGAGCTGAACTCCCGGCTCCACGAAGATCTCTCCGCGCTCCTGCAGATTGGCGATCGCGTAGGCCGTGGCGACGCCGGAGCGATCCGCGACGAGGACGCCCGTCGATCGCGCCGCAATCCCACCGTGCCACGGCTCCCACCCGGCAAACAGGTGATTCATGATGCCGGTGCCCCTCGTGTCAGTGAGGAACTGCGACCGGAAGCCGATGAGCCCCCGTGCGGGGATCCGGAACTCGAGCCTGACGCGGCCGCTGCCGTGGTTGACCATCTTGGTCATCACGCCACGGCGTGTCCCCGTCTGGGCGATCACAACGCCCTGAAACTCTTCCGGCACGTCGATGACGAGTTCCTCGACAGGCTCCATCTTCACGCCGTTCACTTCTTTGGTGACGATGTCCGGCCGCGACACCTGAAGCTCGAACCCTTCTCGACGCATCATCTCGATGAGGATGGACAGCTGCAGCTCTCCCCTGCCGACGACCTTGATCTGCTCAGGCGTGTCGGTGTCTTCCACGCGGATCGACACGTTGCCAAGCAGCTCCCGCGCGAGGCGATCGCGCAGGTTACGGGACGTCACGTAGGAGCCGTCACGACCCGCCATGGGCGAGGTGTTGACCCCAAAGATCATCGACACCGTCGGCTCATCAACGGCAATGATCGGGATCGCGACCGGATGCTCGGGGTTGGCGATCGTGTCGCCGATGGTGATGTCTTCGATCCCCGCCAAACAGATCACGTCGCCGGCGGCGGCGTACGCGACCTCGATACGCTTCAGGCCGTCGAACGCAAACAGCTTCGTCACCTTCGTCTGGAAGGACGTTCCGTCGTGCTTCAGTACCGCCACGGGATCGTTGAGCCTGACCGTGCCGTTGAAAATGCGACCGATCGCGATGCGACCCAGATAGTCGCTCGAGTCGAGGTTGGCCACCAGCATCTGCAGGGGCGCGTCCACATCGCCGCGCGGCGGCGGCACGTGCTCCACGATCGCTTCAAAAAGCGGAACGAGATCATCGCCGGGACCCGAGGGCTCGGTTCGGGCGAAGCCTTCCCGGGCGTTTGTATACAGGACTGGAAACTCGATTTGCTCCTCGGTGGCGTCCAGGTCGATGAACAGGTCGTAGACCTCGTTCAATACTTCCTTCGCACGGGCATCCGGCCTGTCGATCTTGTTGAGCACGACGATAGGCGGCAACCCGCGCTCGAGGGCCTTCCGCAGAACGAACCGCGTTTGCGGGAGCGGTCCCTCCGACGCATCAACCAGCAGCATGATGCCGTCTACCATCGACAAGGTGCGCTCGACCTCTCCGCCGAAGTCGGCGTGGCCGGGTGTATCGACGATGTTGATGAGATAGTCGCGATAATGGACCGCGGTGTTCTTGGCGAGGATGGTGATGCCCCGTTCCCTCTCGAGATCGGTGTTATCCATCACTCGATCGGCAACCTGCTGGTTTGCGCGAAACGCTCCGCTCTGACGGAGTAACGCGTCAACCAGCGTGGTCTTCCCGTGGTCCACGTGCGCCACGATCGCGAGGTTACGACGAAGGGGGTTGGCGATCTGACGCGATTTCTGCAATGAAGACATCTTTTCAGTATATGGGCGACACTCGGCCGCGAGGTGTCGTTCAGTTAAACGTCACGTGTCGATGCGCTAAAATCAGCTCACTACATCCAGGGAGCACAGCCGGTTATGCCGTTGTACGAATACGCTTGCAAGTCCTGCGACCATCAGTTCGAAGTGCTCGTCCGCGGCTCTGAAACGCCTGCCTGCCCGACCTGCCACGGCACCGCTCTCGAGCGCAGACAATCTGTTTTCGCCGCGCACGCCAACGGGGCGCCGGTTCGCATGAGCGCACCACAAGGCGGATGCGGAAGCTGCGGCGACCCGCGCGGACCTGGCGCCTGCTCGCTGAACTGATTCAGGGGAAAGTAAGGTCTGGCTGGAACACAGCCCCGCGCGTATGCGCAGGGCTGACCACTCGAACGTTACTTCGACGCGGGCGCCTGCGCGACCTGCTTCGCCGCCGCCGGAACCCGCAACTGCACATTGATCGCGGTCATCGTCTTGCCAGCCGGGACCTCGAGGGCACTGACGACGATGCGCTCGCCTACCTTGAGGTCCTTCAGCTCAGCCTTCGCGCGCCCCTGCTGAATCACGCTCTTTCCGTCGAGCGCGAACACCACAGTCTTTCCATCCGTCGTCTTGACCTCGAGCTGAGTGCCGGTCACGGCGGACAGCGTACCCATGAATCTGTGCGGGTGCCCTTCGTGCGCGAACGCGGCGACCGACAGCCACAGCACCAGCGCTGAAGCGATAGCGACGACCCTCGGTGTATTCATCTGCTGCTCCTAGTGCACGTGCACAGGCGACGGGTCGCCGCCCTGCAGAAACTGCTCGGCCTCGATCTCCTGTCGTATCTCGTCCGGTGATCGGGGCGTCAACGTCCCCATGCGCTCCAGTTCGTCCTGGGTGAGATTGGGAAGGTGACGGATGAAGTGTACCAGATGCCAGCTGGCCGCGGCACCTTCAGGCGTACCCGTGCTCCAGCCTGGCATGGCCGTAAAACGCACACCCTGCTCGATGATGTGAAAAAGTTCTCCGTCAGACAGGCCTTGCGTCGCCGCGAAGCGCATGTCCGGGGCCTTGGGCCACGTCCCTTGTCCCACGGGGGTCTTGCCGCTGCCATCGTTGCCGTGACAGACCGCGCAGTGGTCGGCGTAATGCCCCAGCGCTTCAGCCAGCACTTCTGGCGTTCGTGGCTCTGGATTGGACACGTCCAGAAGGTCGGGCGGCACCGCGAAAGAGCGCGCGGCTCGAGCCAGGCTCGCTTCGAGCGGTCCAGGCTCAGCCCGTGCCGTCAGCCCGCTGGTCCTGAGGTACACCAGCGCCAAGGCCGCGAGCACCGCGAGCGTCAGGAAGACACCGAGCAACGTGGCGACGATCCTGTTCATGGCGTGAGCGTCATCGTATGGGTGGCAGGCCTCAACGTCAGGAACACGCCGACGCCAACGCCTACTCCGCCGTACCGCGGCTGAATCGCTTCGGGCACGATTGCGGCGGAGAGCGTACCGCCAAACCCAGGTTGCATGCCACGGCGCGGGCTGAGGTATCGAGTGTAGCCGCCCTGCAACTTCCCGACAGTAAACACTTCGTTCGACTCGTGCACGTGCAGATCGTGCGCGGGTTTCCCGTTCAACTCCATGCGGCCAAACACCTCATGTCGTTCAGACAGGTTGAGGCTCGACTCGAGCAACAGTCCATGAGTGGTCACTCCACTTTCTCTGTTCGCCCCCCACGCCGCTGTCGTCGCCCACAAGCCTCCCTGACGGACGCGGCGATGATATGCGAGAGACGACGTGACTCGCACGACATCCAGGGGCGGGAAACTCAGGTGCAACTGTTCGGCGTCGTTCAAGTGTCCGGCTGATGCCTGCATGACAAGCTGGCGCGTCGGCGCGAACGACACGCGGGCAGCGACCGAATCGAGGGCGCCAAGGTCGAGGTCGTAGCGTCCCTCATCAGGCTCCCGGCCATTGAAGAGCGACGTTTCCGCTTTCCAGCGCGCGCTGTACACGCCGGCCGTGACGAGGCCAAACGTGACATGTGTCGAGTCTGTCCAGTGGTGCACGATTGGCGATATCGGATTGGGTTCCGCGGAGAGGCGGTGTGGAAAGCCTGGCGGACCAAGTGCTGGCTCACCAGCCAGGCCGCCGTACATCTGCCACCGAAGAGATTGCGTGAGTGGCCGATCGAATTCCGCGGCGAGTTCCATGAACAGGTCATGCGGGTGCTGCTTGTCGTGGATGCTGTCGCCGTCGCAGAACTCACCGGTCTGAAGCAGGTTCGGATAGCCGCATCCTCGAATCGTCAGCGGCTCGAGGCTCATCATCATCCGGGCGCCAAGACGCCCTGTACCAACCGATCGCGCGGCCATGGCCATCGCCCAGTTGATGCTGCCGGCCTGAGTTGCACCGCGGTGTTCAGGGGCGGATTCGTGCAGCACCTGGAGGAAGCCGTTGCCGTGAAGCATGACTTCCCAACCACTCATCTGATAGTGGAACCCGCGCATCGGGGTCTCATCCGGCTGCCAGGCTGTTCCAGACGCTTCTCGCGGAGCAAAGACAGTACTTTCAGCTGCCGTGTGCTCGTGCACTTGTGGCGTGCTCTCCCCGGGCGCCGAAGGATGGATGTGCCCCGGCGGCATGGACGGTTCCTGCCGAGCCTCGACGATACCTGTCGTGACAACGAACGCGCCGAACGAAGCCAGCCAGATGAGACGGGCGGTAAAGCAACTGCCGAACATGAAGTCCTCCGGTCGAACGGCTCAAATCTGATGTGACGGGCGTGACCTGGGTGGACTACGACATCACGCAGTCGAAAGCCGAGCACATCCCGGGCGCAGCTAAAGCTGCGCACTACGCCTGACTGCGACCGTCGTAGTGCGCGGCTTCAGCCGCGCGCTCGAAGCCACACATCTACTCAGCCAAGGCTGGGCGGAGGATCAGATTCGTAGCGGCAGGCGAGAGTGCTGCTGAGGAGGCCCGGATGTCGTCTCGATCGGTGCGACGCGAGGCGCGTCAGACATCAACGCAGGCGAGAGCACCACGGTTGTTTGCGCGGGAACAGGCGCAGCCACGTCGCCAGGAGCTATCGACGAGACAGGCAGTTCATCCGCGTGACCGCATGCGTGCACGTGACCGCTTACGACGCCAGTCGCTCCAACTGGCTGCTGATCGTGGCAGGAATGCATTGAGGCCGCGGAGATGTGGCGCTTCCCTTCGTGCGAACGAGACGCGCACAACACCTCGCACACGGTGAGTGATATCGGCGCCGACATCACGACGACGGCGAGGATGAGATTGCCGAGGCGCGACAACATCATCGTCAGTATACGCCCGGGGATGATCAGATTTCTGCCCGGTGCAGCCTGAGCGCGTTGCCAATGACGGACACGGAACTGACGCTCATGGCTGCGGCAGCGATCATCGGAGAGAGCAGGATCCCGAAGAACGGATACAGCAGGCCGGCAGCGATTGGGACTCCCGCGGCGTTGTACACGAACGCAAAAAACAGGTTCTGCTTGATGTTCGTCATGGTCCTTCGGCTCAGCCGGCGCGCGCGCACGATTCCCCGGAGATCACCTTTGACCAGCGTCACCTGTGCGCTTTCGATGGCCACGTCCGTGCCAGTGCCCAACGCGATCCCCACCTGAGCCTGAGCCAGCGCGGGAGCGTCGTTGATCCCGTCTCCTGCCATAGCCACGACACGTCCCTGGGACTGTAGCCGCTTCACGACTTCGACCTTCTGCGCTGAGAGCACTCCGGCAATGACCTCATCAATTCCCAGAGTGCGGGCGACGGCCTGAGCGGTCGTCGCACTGTCGCCGGTCAGCATGACTATTCGCAGGCCTTCCTCGTGGAGCGTTCGAATGGCGTCAGGTGTGCTGTCTTTGATCGGGTCGGCGATACCGAGCGCGCCGGCGAACCTGCCTCCGATCGCGACGAGGACGACGGTCTGACCCTCTGCACGCATCCGCTCCAGCCGTTCACCAAGAGCACTGAAGTCGATGCCAATCTCGGTCATGAAGGCGTCGTTGCCCAGAGCCACCTCGTCAGGCCCGACGAGACCGGTGACACCTTTCCCGGTCACGCTCCGGAAGTCACGTACCTCCTTCAGCACGGCGCCCCGTTGCTCGGCTCCCCTGACAATAGCCGCGCCTAGAGGATGCTCGCTGCCCCGCTCGAGACTGCCGGCTGCCAACAACAGCGCCTCATCGGTGATGCCGTCGATGGTCACGATTGAGGAGATCGATGGCTTGCCCACCGTCAGCGTCCCCGTCTTGTCCACGACCAGCGTGTCCACGGACCGCAGTACTTCTATCCCCTCGGCGTTCCGGAACAGGACGCCCATTGTGGCTCCGCGTCCTGTCGCGACCATGATGGACAGCGGCGTCGCGAGTCCCAACGCGCACGGGCACGCAATGATCAACACCGCCACGGCGTTGACGAGTGCGTGCGCCAATCGCGGTTCGGGTCCCACGCTGGCCCATACAACGAACGTCACGATGGCGATCGCCACGACGGCAGGAACGAAGTAGCCAGACACGACGTCTGCAAGCCGCTGAATGGGCGCACGGCTGCGCTGTGCCTCAGTCACCATCGAGACGATACGAGCGAGCAGCGTGTCCGCGCCGACCTTCTCCGCGCGAATGACAAGCCCTCCTGTCCCGTTGATCGTCGCGCCGACGACACGATCGCCCGCGACCTTCTCAACGGGTATCGACTCCCCCGTCACCATCGATTCGTCCACAGCGCTCGACCCGTCGAGGACGAGACCATCAACCGGCACCTTTTCGCCGGGCCGAACACGAAGGCGATCGCCCACGCGAACGCCTTCGAGCGGCACGTCCTCGTCCCGGCCATCCTGTCGGATCCGCCTCGCTGTCGTTGCAGCCAGCCCGAGCAGCGCTTTGAGCGCCTGGCTCGTCTGACTCCGTGCGCGAAGCTCGAGCACCTGTCCGAACAGAATGAGCGTCACGATGGCGGCCGACACCTCGAAATACACGCCCACGTTGCCGGACGCATCGCGGAAGCTGGCGGGGAACAGACCAGGCAAGAGGGCCGCGACCACGCTATAGCCGTACGCCACGGACACGCCCAGAGCGATGAGCGTGAACATGTTGAGATTTCTGCTGACGAGAGATGCCCAGCCGCGAACGAAGAAGGGCCAGCCTCCCCACAGCACGACCGGGGTCGCGAGCGCGAGTTGAAACCACTGCGGCAGGACGCCACTCATGGCCCCCATCACCAACGGCAGCGTGAGTGCAGTACTGATCCACATCCGCCGGGTCATGTCGATGAGCTCGGGATTTGGTCCCTCGTCCATCGACACCGTGCGCGGTTCCAATGCCATACCGCAGATGGGGCACGAGCCCGGACCGATCTGCAGAATCTCCGGATGCATCGGGCACGTGTACTCGGTGTTCGACGGGACGGCAGCTTCGACCTTCGGCGCCGGGCTGACGTACTTGGCAGGGTCAGCCTGGAACTTCTTCACACAACCGAGTCCGCAGAAGTAATACGTCTTGCCTTCGTAATCGACGTGGCCCGCTGCCCGCGCATGCACCACGGTCATGCCGCACACAGGATCGATGGATGTCTCGCTGGGGTGCTCTGACATATCGTCTATTTCGCTCTCACGCCGATCGCGTGGCCGACCCACACGGCGACGAGTCCACCCACCACCTGCAATACGACGTTGAGCACGGCGTGCGTGCTCGATCCGCCGCGCGCGAGCGTCAACGTATCGAGGCCGAAGGATGAGAACGTCGTAAACCCTCCAAGCAGACCGACGAAGACGAACTGGCGTGTCGTCTCCTTGAACGCCAGTCGGTCCGACGCCAGCAGACCCGCGAGGAGCCCGATGATGAAACAGCCGACGAGGTTGACCACGCTCGTTCCCACAGGAAACCGCGTGGCCAGCCACCGAGCGTGCACGATCTGATTGACCCCATGGCGCGCCAGGGACCCGAGCGCACCGCCAAGCGCCACCGCCATCCAGCTCATTCTCACGATGGTATGCTGTGCGCACTGGAGCGTGCCAATGCGAAAACTTCCCCTGATCGGCACGGCCGCCATGCTCATCGCGACGGTGACCGCATGTGGCCAGCGTCCCCCGGCCGAGTGGACTCTTGCACCTCAGAAGCTGGAGTCGCCCGCCGGCGCCACCAGCAGCGAGCCGCAGTTGTCTGTCTCGAGCAAGGGCGTGCTGCTAAGCTGGATCGAGCGCGTCGGCACTACGACAATACTCAAATTCGCCGAGCGCACCGCCTCGGGCTGGACGCAGCCGATGACGGCGGCCTCCGGTGAGAAATGGTTCCTGAGCTACGCAGACGTGCCGTCCGTGCAACGAATGACGAACGGTACGCTCATCGCCCAGTATCTACCCAGCACCAACGAGCTGCTCGAAGCGTACGACCTCGTGCTGACCTATTCGAAAGACGAGGGGAAGACGTGGTCGGCGCCATTCATGCCGCACCACGACGGCATGCAGTTCCAGCACGGCTTCGCGTCGATGGTGGACATGCCTGGCGGCGGGCTCGGAATCGTGTGGCTCGACGGGCGCAACAGCGAGTTCAAAGACGAGGACCCGGCGAGCGGAACGATGACGATGCGGTTTGCGTCGTTCGACGCACACTGGAAGCAGACCGCGGACCTCGAGATCGATCATCGCGTGTGTGAGTGCTGCCAGACCACGGCGGTCACCACGACCGATGGTGTACTGACGGCGTTCCGAGACAGGGACGATCAGGAAGTTCGGGACATCGCCGTTTCGCGCTTCGAGGGCGGCAAGTGGACACCTCCGGCGATCGTCAGCAAGGACAACTGGATGATCGATGGGTGTCCCGTCAACGGTCCCTCGATGAGCGCTCGTGGCCGGGATGTCGCGGTGGCCTGGTTCACGGTGAAAGACGATGTGGGACTCGCCAACGTCGCGTTCAGCAGCGATGCGGGGCGCACCTGGGGTCCCCCGATTCGCGTGGATGACAAGGGTTCGCTTGGCCGCGTGGATGTCGAGCTGCTCGACGACGGTTCGGCACTCGTCAGCTGGGTCGAGTATGCCGACGGAGCCTCCGACTTCAAGGTCCGTCGTGTCGAGAAGTCCGGAACGAAGTCTGCCGCGATTGGCGTCGCCGCCGTCAGCGGCGGACGCGCGAGCGGGTTTCCACGGATGGCGCGTAACGGGAACGAGCTGATTTTTGCGTGGAGTGGAAGCGCGACACCCGAAGGTGATGCCGCAGGCTCGCTGCAGGTCTTTACGGCGGTCGCGACGCTTCCCTAATCGACGACCTCACCAGGGCGCGTGCCCCATCCAAATCCATCACTCGGGCGCCGGAGGCTGATCATGCGCACACGGTGGTCGGAAGGTACACGACCCGGATTTCCGCTGATGACGAGCCGATCGCCAGGCTTGAGCGTTTCGCGGGTTACACCCTGACCGCCGAGCTGGGCCGCGCCGCCCCACTCGATCGAGTAGCGCACCTGGGATCCATTGCGTTCCTTGACGGTCATCTGCACGAACGAGTGGGGATTGCGAAAGAGCACCTGCACAAGCTCCCCTTCGATCGTGATCGCCTTGTCTTCAAGGTAGGTTGCGGCGAAGGAATGGTGAGCCGAGGCCTGCGTCGCGAACGCACCTGCACACGCTCCAGCGATAATGAACGCAATCAAGACACGCTTCATGCCCAGACCCTCCTGACAGGTCGCCCGCGATGAAATAGTAGCGGACCTGCCACCCCTCAAAGCCTGAAGAATACCTGAATTCTTCGTCAGGATCACCCGGCTACTGGCCGGATTTCGGCCAAATCACGCCCTGGTTCCGCCTGACCTGGCCGATCCCTTTGTAGACGAACCGCTGCACGCGCTTTCCCTCGTACGTCTCGGTTGTATACAGGTTGCCTTTGGAGTCGATGGCGATGCTGTGCACACCAAAGAATTGCCCTGGCTGGCGACCGCCGTCGCCAAAACTCGTCAGTTCCTCCAGGGTGTCGCGCCGCAGAATGTGCACCTTCATGTTGCGACCGTCGGCCAGGTAGATGTAGGTCTGCTGCGGGTCGCGTGAGAATGCGATGTCCCACACGGCCCCTTCGCCGAGACTTCGTCGTGCGATGAATCCTTCCTTGACGAACTTTCCGTCCTTTTGAAACACCTGGATGCGATTGTTCACGCGATCGCAGACATAGAGCAGGTTGTCATTGGACAGGTCGGCACAGTGGACCGGATTGCGGAACTGCGGCACTGGCGGCGCGTCCGGATTGTAGGGTCCGAGGTTCGTGTCGTCCGGCTTGTTGCCATAGGCGCCCCAGTACCGTTTGAGCTGACCGGTATCGGCGTCGAGCACCGCCACGCGCTTATTCAAATAGCCATCGGCGACGTAGGCCTCATTCTCTTTGGGATCCACAAAAATCTTGGCGACCCTGCCAAAGTTCCTCGGGTCGTGGCTGTCGCCACCGTAGGTCGAGATCCCCTCGGCATCCGTCGGGCCTCGATGGACGTTGGCGCGGCCGTACTGCGCAAGAAACTTTCCGGATCGGGTGAACTTGAGAATGTGCGAATCTCCTGGTCCGTTGCCGCCAATCCAGACGTTGCCTTTGTAATCGACCGTAATGCCATGGTTGGACGAGGGCCACTCGTAGCCTTCCCCGGGCCCACCCCACGACGACACCAGGTTTCCCGTCGCATCGAACTCGAGCACGGGCGGAGCGCCTGCGCAACATTCTCCGGTCGGCGGCGTGAGCTCCGCGCCACGCTCGCCGTTGTTCAAGGTCGCCGAACTGCGATGAATGATCCAGACGTGGTC
>JABFSA010000092.1 GCA_013140775.1 Acidobacteriota bacterium
ATATCACGCGTATCGCGTTGACGAACCCGGCGGTGGCCGACGCGGTGGTGGTGCGGCCTCGGGAAATCCTGGTTGACGGGAAGGCCCCGGGCACGATCAGCCTCATTGTCTGGGGGGCCGGGGAGCAGAGGGTTCAGTACGACCTCGTGGTCGAGCAGCCGATCCAGGCCCTCGAGCAGCAGCTCCGGCAGCTGTTTCCCAACGAGGAGATCGCGGTGCTGATGAACGCCGATGCCGTGGTGCTGTCAGGACGGGCGTCGAGCACGCAGGTGATGCTCCGTGCCGCGGATATCGCCCGGGCGGCCGCGCCCAAGGGCAACGTCATCAACTTGATTCAAGTGCCCGGCGCGAGCGAGGCGCAGCAGGTGATGCTCCAGGTCCGCTTTGCCGAGGTGAACCGGCGGGCGATCACCGAGTTGGGCGCGTCGATTTTCAGCAACAATCGCAACTGGGTGGTGAGGGGCACCACACAGCAGTTTCCCTCTGTGGAAATCGACGAGGGTGAGTTCGTGTTCAGCGATCTGCTGAACCTGTTTCTCTTCAACACCAACTTCAACATGGGGACGCTCATCCGGGCGCTCAAGTCGAGCGGCTATTTTCAAAGTCTCGCGGAACCCAACCTCCTCGCCTACAACGGCAAGGAGGCCAGTTTCCTGGCGGGCGGAGAATTCCCGATTCCGTTTGTGTCAGGGGCTGCGGGCAACGTGACCGTTCAGTTCCGCGAGTTCGGCATTCGTTTGAATTTCACGCCGACGATCGCGGGTGATCTGATCCGGCTGCACGTCCGGCCCGAGGTCAGTTCCCTTGATTTCAACAACGGCATTCAGATTTCGGGTTTCCGGATTCCCGCGTTGACCATGCGCCGCGCCGAAACCGAGGTCGAGCTCCGCGATGGCCAGTCATTTGCCATTGCCGGGCTCATCGACAATGAGTCGCAGACTGACACCGCGGCGGTTCCAATTCTGAGCCAGTTGCCGATCATTGGAAGCCTGTTCAAGGGCAAGGCCGAACGCCAGGAGCGCACGGAGCTTCTCGTGTTGATCACGCCGCGCCTTGTGCGCGCGCTGGATCCGGACGAGGTGCCGCCGCTCCCGACGCTGCCCGGACAGTTTCTTCCAAGCGGCGACGACATCGGCGAACAGATCCAGGGCGGCGGTGGTGCCGTTGACGCACCGCCGGCCACCAATCGATGACCCGGGGTTGTGCATCCTGAATTCTGAATTGTGATTTCGGGCGATGAAGATGTTTTCGAGACTGTCCTCTGAGCGTGGCGCGATCCTGATTCATGTGGGGCTGGCGAGCGTTGTACTGATCGCGTTCAGCATGTTCGTGATCGACCACGGCGTCATGTGGGTCAGCCGCGGCCAGGCGCAGAACGCCGCCGACTCAGGCGCCCTCGCCGGTGCGATTGCGTTGGCGTTCGACAGTTTCAGCGATCGGGCGGACGACGGGCCGGCAAAGCAGGCCGCACTGCAGTTCGCCCGCGCCAACAAGGTTTTCGGCGAAGACCCGGACGTCAACGTCGGCACCGATGTGATTTTCTACAACCCGGGGAACGCAGCGAAGTTTCCAGCGGAGTGCGCCGACGACAGCTGCGTTCGGGTGGACGTGTACCGCACGAACCGCGATGGGCGAGCCAACCCGCTGCCCACGATGTTCGGTCGGCTGGTTGGCTTGACCGAACAAGGCGTTCGGGCGATGGCGATTGCCAGGGCAGCCCCCGCAAATGCCAGCGATTCCCTGAAGCCATGGGCCGTGGCCGACAAGTGGCTCGAGGGCGACGGTACGCCGTTGGCGACGACGGATGCGTTCGAACCGATGGCCATGCCACCGGACCAGTACACGCCTCCGGACGAAGACGATCCTGGTACCGGGTTCACGCTGTCTACTGACTACGGGACCGAGCTCGCCCTGACGATTGGGGTCGAAGGGGACGTGATTAGGCCGGGCTGGGTGCAACCGATCGACCTTGGCGGTGACTTCGTGGAGAACATCACGGGGAGCCCCCCTTCCACGTGGCAGATTGGCGACGAGCCCGGCAAGTTGACAGGCAGCTGGTCGAATCAGAGCAGAGCCGCAGCGGCGGCCTTGATGTCGCTGGATTCCGGCGCCGATTGGGACCCGGTCAGCCGCCGGGTGATCGGATCCAATTTCGAGTTCAGCCCGAGGATTGTCGCGCTTCCTGTTTTCGATCTGGACTACTTCGTGGGCACCGGCCGGGTGCGGATCGTGAACATTCTTGGATTCTTCGTCGACCGACTGGTGGGAAGTGCCATCATTGGGTATCTGGTTAGCAAACCCGATCTCCTCGTCGCAGACGGTGAGAGCGTGGCCGACGAGGCATCCTTTCTCAAGAACGTCTCTTTGATTCGCTAGCAGGGAAAACCGTGAACCAGATTGCCATCCTCACCACGGACGACCATCTTGTCGACATGCTCCGAACGTTGGGGTTGAAGTCCGGACGCATCGACACTACTGAGCTGGCCGCGTTTACCCGTGCCTCACTCGCCCCGCACGTGCTCGTCGTGGATGCTCGCGGCCGCGACCATCTCCCGCCCGGCCTTTCGGCGTTCCGCCGCCAGCATCCCAGCACCGGGGCGGTCCTGGTGGTGTCGTCTCTCGATCCGCGTCTGATGCTTGAAGCGATGCGCGCGGGCGTCGGCGAGTGCGTGACCGAACCGCTGACCCCGCAGGCGCTCGACGCCGCCGTGCGGCGAGTACTCACCAATACGACCGAAGCGGCGGGACAGGTCTTTGCCTTCGTCGGCGCCAAGGGCGGCGTTGGAACGACCACGATGGCCGTCAACACGGCGGCCGCGCTCGGGCGTATCGCGAAGGGCGAGGTGCTGCTCATCGACATGCACCTGGCGCACGGCGACGGCGCCGTGTTCCTGGGCGTTGAGCCACGCTTTTCCGTCATCGACGCGCTCGAGAACGTGCATCGGATGGACGAGTCGTTCTTTGGGGGAGTCGTCGAGAAGACCGACATCGGTGTGCATCTGCTCGCCTCGTCGCCCAGGCCCCGGCAGGTGCCGATCGATGCAATCAAGATTCGCGGGTTGATCGACGCCGCGTCCCGGATGTACCGGATGTCGGTGCTGGACGTGCCGCGCTCCGACATGACCATGCTCGATTCGCTGGACACGGCGACGAGCATTGTGGTCGTGACGAGCCAGGAGATCGCGGCGCTCAGAAACGCTGCCAACATGGCCGAAACGCTGCGTGCCCGCTATGGAACAAATCGCGTGAAGGTGGCCATCAACAGGTTCCACCGGGAGTCGGTCATCGCCCATGCCGACATCGAGCGCGCGGTCGGCGGCACGGTCGAACATCTGATTCCGAGCGATTACCGGTCGGCGATCGAAGCGTTGAACGCCGGGCGGCCGCTGGCGATGGACAGGGAGAGCAAGCTCGGCATGGCGTTCGAGAGCTTCGCGAAGGATCTGGCCGGGGTGGCCAAGGAACAGGTCGAGCGTCCCTCCGGAGTGCTGGGTCGACTCGCCTGGCGGCGCGCGTAGACCAACACAGGGTGAAGGAATACTGAATGGCTCCAACGGCTGCTACTACCGATACTCGTAGTCCGCAGTATCAGGCGCTCAAGTCCAAGATTCACCAGGACGTTCTGGGCCGCCTGAACCTCGATCGACTCAACAAGACTTCCCGCACGGAAGCCGAGCCCGAGATCCGTTCGGTGATTCAGGAACTGCTCGATCGCGAGAATCAGCGTGTGCCGCTGAGCCTCTACGATCGCGAAAATGTCATCGAAGACGTCCTGAACGAGTTGTTCGGCCTCGGCCCGCTCGAAGCGCTCCTCAAGGATCCGACGATATCGGACATTCTGGTCAACAAGGCCTCACAGGTGTTCATCGAGCGCGAAGGCAAGCTCGAGGATACCGACATCGTCTTTCGGGACGACCGTCACCTCATGCAAATCATCGAACGGATTGTGAGCGCTGTGGGGCGGCGCATCGACGAGTCCACACCGATGGTCGATGCACGGCTCCAGGACGGATCGCGCGTCAACGTCATCATCCCGCCGCTCGCGCTCGACGGTCCGGCCATGTCGATTCGGCGTTTTCGTACCGACCGGCTGGGTGCCGACGATCTTGTGGCGAGGGAGTCGCTCACCAGGCCCATGCTCGACTTTCTCCGTGGAGCTGTGGCCGCACGCATGAACATCCTGGTGTCGGGTGGAACCGGCGCCGGCAAGACGACGCTGCTCAACATCCTTTCGAGCTTCATCAAGGACGGTGAGCGCATTGTCACGATCGAGGATGCTGCCGAATTGATGCTCAGACAGCGCCATGTCATCCGTCTCGAGACAAGGCCGGCAAACATCGAAGGCAAAGGTGCGGTTCGACAGCGGCAGCTCGTCGTCAACGCCCTGCGTATGCGCCCGGATCGTATCGTGGTGGGTGAGGTCCGCGGCGAGGAAGCGCTCGACATGTTGCAGGCCATGAACACGGGCCACGACGGCAGCTTGACGACCATCCACGCGAACAGCCCGCGGGACGCGCTCTACAGAATCGACACGATGGTGGCGATGGCTGACCTGAACATTCCGGACAAGGCAGTAAGGCAGCAGGTGGCGTCGGCGCTGAACCTCGTGATTCAGATCAACCGTATGGCAGACGGTACCAGAAAGGTGACATCAATCTCCGAGGTCACCGGAATGGAACAGGACGTCATCACGATGCAGGAGATTTTCTCCTTCACCAAGTCCGGTCTCGATGAAACCGGCAAGATGATGGGCTTGTTCAAGGCGAGTGGGATCCGACCCAAGTGCGCGGAGCAGCTGGCAACGGCCGGATATCCGTTGCCGATGGACATGTTCGAGCATCAGCACAGGGTCGGAGGGCATCTGCGGCAGGAGACCGTCGGCTGGGGGACACGCAGATGACGCTGCTACCGCTCGTCACGTTCGTTCTCCTCTTCGCGGGGATCTACACCGCGTACTGGGCGTTCGTGCTGCGGCCCGAGCAGGAGATCACTGACGTGGCGCGGAGGCGCCTGCGCGCCGGAAAAACCGGGACAAGCGAATCAGCGCGCCGTTCCGCGATTCTGAAACAGATGGAGGCGTTGAGCTCGATCGGGTCCATGGACGCGATGCTGCGCCGCTCGCAGAACCGCGTCTTGGGGCTGCAGACCCTCATCCACCAGTCGGGAGCGCGCGTCACGGTTGGCACGGTGCTGGCGGCCTCGGCGACTCTGGGGCTCCTGACATTGGTTATCGCACACGGGGTGTTGTCGAGTGGGCTCGGGAGCGTGCCCGGGGGATCGCTCTACACCATTCTCGGAGCCCTGGCAGCCGCCGCGATGGCCTTGATGGCTCCCGTGGCAACGCTTCGATTCATGCGAACGCGCCGCATGCGCAGGTTCGAGGAGCAGTTTCCCGAAGCGCTCGATCTCCTCTCGCGGGCTCTCAAAGCCGGTCATGCATTTACGACGGGCATCGACATGGTGGGGACGGAGATGCCTCAACCCGTGGGCCCGGAGTTCCGCAACCTTTACGATCACCAGAACTTCGGTATGCCGATGCCCGACGCGTTGAAGGCATTCTCGGAACGCGTGCCGGTGCTCGACGCCCGGTTCTTCGTGACCGCCGTGCTCATCCAGCGCGAGTCGGGCGGCAATCTGTCCGAAGTGCTCGACAACCTCGCGGGCGTCATCAGGGAACGGTTTCGTGTGAAGCGCCAGATGCGCGTCATCTCGGCGCACGGGCGAATCACGGGTTTGATTCTTGTGTGTCTGCCTCCGGTCCTCGGCTTTGTGCTGATGACGGTGAACCCCGAGCACCGGCGGACCATGCTCGGCGATCCTCTGGGAATTCAGATGCTGGCCGGCGCTGTCGTCCTGCAGATTGTCGGCACGCTCATCATCCGGAAGATCGTCAACGTCGAGTACTGAGGATTCCGAATCATGGAAATCGGCCTGACTCTGACGATGATTGCGGTGTTTGCTTCGGTGGCGCTTGTAGCCGGGTCGTTGACCTACGTCGGCATCGAGCGTTCGTCATCGCAGAACCGCCGTCTCAGGGATCTGCTCCGGCCGCGCTCTGCCCGGCAGGCGGGAGGCGTGACCGATCTCACCCGGCAGAACGAGAAACCGGGGAGGTTGCTCAGTACCCTCGGCACGTTCATCCCGAAGTCGCCGAAGAACATGAACTTGCTGCAGCGCCGCCTGGCGCTGGCGGGACTCCACAAGAGCTCCCACGCCGTTCTCTACGGTCTTGCCGAGGTTGTGGGCGGCGTGCTGGGCTACGTGGTGCCGGCCCTGGTGCTGGGGTGGTCGAGCGGATTCGTCTTCTCCATCCTCGGCGCGATTGTCGGCTTCCTCGTTCCGAGCTTTGTTCTCGACCGGCGCATCAAGCTGCGCCAGAAGCTCATCCAGAACGGCCTTCCCGACGCGCTCGATCTGATGATCGTCTGTCTCGAGGCGGGGCTGGCTCTCGATGGCGCCCTCCTCAAGTGTGCGGAAGAACTCCACGTCGCCCACCCGGACCTGGCCGAGGAGCTGCGGATGATCAATGTGGAGACACGCGCCGGTAAGCCTCGGCTCGAAGCCTTCAAGAATTTTGCGTCGCGCACGAAGGTGGAGGATGTCCGCGCCCTCGTGGCGATGTTGATTCAGACCGACCGGTTTGGAACGAGCGTGGCGCAGGCCCTTCGCACGCATGCGGACGTGTCGCGCACGAAGCGGCGCCAGCGTGCCGAGGAGCGGGCCGCCAAGATTGGCGTGAAGATGGTATTTCCGCTTGTCTTCTGTTTGTTTCCGGCGTTCTACGTGGTCACCTTGGGTCCCGCCGTGATCAAGTTCATTCAAGCGTTTGGATCCGGAGGCTTCATCACAGGAGGAGGATTAGGACAATGAGTACGACGATTGTGGCCGTCCTGGCGGTCGCGTGCCTGGTGCTGTACATGATGCGGCGCCGTGCGCGTCTCGGAGCCGAAGACGACGATTAGCTTCCCGCAGGCGTAGCAACCTGTGGGTATGAGTCCGAGAGGAGTGTTCTGGTTGCGACTGGTGTTGTGTGCGGTGCTCCTGGCGGCGATTTCGGGGTGCGCGCTGCGCCGGACCGAGAACAGCGCGCCGGCGTCAGCCGGCGCGAGCGGTTCCGCCGCGTTCTCGCGTACCTCGCTCGAAGCGTTCATGGCGCAGGTGCGCCAACGCTCATTGGAGGCACGGTCCGACCAGATCCCCGCCCCGACAATCGAGATTCGCGATTCTCGACTGGCTGCTGCCCTCATGGCTGCGACCGCTCAGCCGTCACCCGAAACGTACCGCGGTGTTGCGCGTGAATACAGCCGGGCAAACGTCCCGGACCGCGCGAGCGACTATCTTTACAAGGCTCTCGCTCTCGATCGCCGTGACTGGGCCACCTACGATGCCATGGCCAGAGTCTGGCGCGATTCCGGGTCACTCAGTCTCGCGCTGGGCGATGCGCACCGGGCTGTCTATTTCGCGCCCGAGTCTCCGGTGGCACGCAATACCCTCGGCACGGTCCTCCAGGCGCTGGGTTTCAGGAAGCAGGCGCGGGAGCAGTACGAATCTGCCCTGAAGCTCGACCCGGCGGCCTCGTACGCACTCAACAATCTCTGCTACGGGTGGATTCTCGACGGCAACGGCCCGAAGGCGGCACGTGCGTGTGAGGAGGCCCTGAGCCTCAATCCAAGTCTCGTCGCTGCCCATAACAATCTGGGCATCGTGTACGCCGCCAGCGGAGATCTCGACGGCGCCCGGACGGCGTTCGAACGCTCCGGGGACGCAGCAGTCGTGTCGTACAACCTCGGCATCATCTACCTGGCCCGCCGTGAGTATCGGGAGGCCGCAAGGGCATTTGCGGAAGCTCAGCGGGCCCGACCAACGAAGCAGGTGGCCGCGCGTGTCCGCCAGGCCCTGGCGCTTTCGGCAGCGGGAGGAGACGAATGAGCGTAGCGACAGCGGACATCGGTACCGCCGCAAGAGCGTTGCAGGATCTGCACCCGCTGGCGCCACGGACGTTGGAGGAAACCGGCCTCAGCCACGGCTTCGTGACTGAGCTTCTGCTGAAGATCATGCATTTCGGCTCGGACTACACAGGGCTGGATCTTGCCCGGCGTGTCGGCCTCGAGTTTCCGGTCATCGAGCCCGTGCTCGATTCTCTCAAGCGGTCGCACCAGTGCGAGATCTACGGCGGGACGGCCATCGGCGCTCCGTCCTATCGCTACCGGATCAGCGAAGAAGGACGCCGGATGGCGTTGCTCTTCCTCCAGCAGAGCCGGTATGCGGGTGTGGCGCCGGTGCCGCTGCGCCAGTACCGCGAGTACATGGAGAGGTACAGAGGGACCGTACCGCGTACGGTGAACCGCGACCGTGTCCGTGACGCCTTTTCGCACCTGGTCATCAGCCAGAAGGTTCTCGACCAGGTGGGCCCTGCTGTGGCGGCAGGCCACTCGATGTTCGTGTACGGGCCCCCGGGAAATGGAAAAACCGTCATCGCGCAGGCGATTCAGAACCTCATGGAAGGCGAGATCGCCATCCCGCACGCTCTCGAAGTGGAAGGCCAGATCATCAAGTTCTTCGATCCGATCAATCACGAGGTTCTGGGTGAGGACCCCTCGCTGAGCCGCAGCCTGATGCGCGACCATCCGCTCGACGGCAGATGGGTGAGGTGCCGGCGGCCGATGGTCATGGTTGGTGGGGAATTGACGCTCGAAGCGCTGGACCTGGCGTTTTCCCCGACCATGGGCTTGTACTCCGCGCCTGTCCAGGCCATGGCCAACGGCGGTGTGCTCGTCATCGACGACTTCGGCCGCCAGCACTGTTCGCCGCGCGATCTGCTGAATCGCTGGATCGTCCCGCTCGAAAGCCTCGTGGATTTTCTGACGCTGCAGACAGGACAGAAATTCGATCTGCCGTTCATGGTGCTGGTGGTGTTCGCCACCAACATCCGGCCGGCCGACCTCGTGGACGAGGCGTTTCTGCGCCGCATCCACTACAAGGTGTTTGCCGAAAGCCCCACGCGCGCGGACTTCGTCCAGATTTTCGAGAACTATTGCCGCCAGCGCAACCTGGCATACGACCCGGCGATAGTCGATCATCTGCTCAACAACTACTTCCGTCCGCGCGGCATTCAAGCCCGCGGCTGCCACCCACGGGACCTCATCGAGCAGGCGCTTGCGCATGCCGAATACACCGGGCAGCCGCTGCGTCTGACGAACGAGCTGCTGGAGGCCGCGTGCGCGGGCTACTTTGTAGACGACACCGACAATCCCACCGACTGATGTCGAGATCAGGGCTGGTGCTGGCGGCTTGTCTGGTGGCCGCGAGTGGAAGCTTGTCCCTCGGGGCGCAGACCCCCCAGGCGGCAACGACCATACGCATCACATCGCCGCTCGGTCGGACCGGCCTCCCCGGCACGATACGGATCGTTGCGCGGCTGGAAGGCCAGCAGTCGGCCGATCCGCCTCAGGTGAGCTTCTATATCGACAAGCTCCACCTGGCAGACGACACGGACGGCCCGCCTTACGAAGCCCTGTGGTCCGACGACAACCCGTTCGAGGCTCGTGAGATCTCTGTTCGAGCCGAATTCTCATCGGGCGCCGTCGCCACCGACACGCTGGCGCTGAACGCGCTGGTCGTGAGTGAAGCCGTCGAGGTGATGAGCATCGCCATCGAGGCATCCGTCGTGGACGCCAAGGGTCGCTTCGTGCGCAACCTGGAAGCGTCGGATTTCACGCTGCTCGAGAACGCCGAAGCGCAGGCCCTCGATCTCGTCACGCAGCGGAGGCAGCCGGCCCTTTTCGCGCTGCTCGTGGACAGCAGCCAGAGCATGTCCATGCGGTACAGCGCCGTACGGGCGGCCGCGAGCCAGCTGCTCGAGCCGCTTCATCCCGACGATGCGGTGATTGTTGCGCCGTTTGCGCGCGAGATCACGACCGTGACCGGTCCGACCACGGATCACAACACCGTCCTCGAAGCGATCGGCGCGATACGGCCCACCGGAGGCACCGCGATTCTCGACGCCATTCAGCAGATGGTGAAGGGCCTGCCGACCGGATACGAGCGGCGGGCCGTGATTCTCATCACGGACGGATACGACGAGCACAGCACCGCGCAGTTCGAGGCGACGATTGCCGCGCTTCGCGCGAGCAGCGTGACGATGTACGTGATTGGCGTGGGCGGAGTGGCCGGCATCTCACTCAAGGGGGAAACGCTGCTGTCGCGGCTCGCTGAACAGACGGGCGGACGCGCGTGGTTCCCGCGGGATCGCCGCCGTCTGATCGAGGCGTATGCCACCACCGCGGAGGATGTGCAGCAGCGGTACCTGCTGACCTACACGCCCAGCAACCAGCGGCGTGACGGCACGCTGCGCACGATCACGGTGAAGACAAGAACGCCGGATCTCGTGGTCCGGGCGCGCGAGAGCTATACGGCGCCGATGGCCCCTCCCATCAGAGCCTCGCTCGAGTTCACCGCCATTGGCCAGGGTCAGCAGGCCGCGGCCTTGATGCCCGAGGACCTCGTCGTCCTGGAAGACGGCGTGCCGCAGAAGGTGGACACGTTCCAGGAAGCTGTGCTGCCGGTGACCTTCATGCTGGCACTCGACTCCAGCGGCAGCATGATCAGGAGCGCCGAGCGCGCGCAGGAGGCCGCCCGGGGGTTCGTCATGTCGCTCCGCTCGGAGGATCGTCTGGGCATGATCATGTTTGCCGACCGCGCCGAGTACATCCATTCGCCAATGGTGCAGCGTGATGATTCGATCAAGGCGATTGACACCTACAAGGCCAAAGGCGGTACGGCGCTCTACGACGCCGTCTACGACTCGCTCGCGCAAATTTCCGATGTGAAAGGGCGCCGCGTGGTCATTGTCGTGACGGACGGCCGGGACGAGAACGCCGCGTCGAATGGTCCTGGCAGTCTGCGCGCCTGGGAAGACGTCCTCCGGAAGCTCGAACAGACCGAGGCCGCGGTGTACCCGGTTGGTGTGGGCACCAATGTGGACAAGATGCGGCTGCAGGAGCTGGCCGATCGTTCCGGAGGGACCGCGTATTTTCCTCAGGACGTGAACGCGCTCGCGGCGGACTACGGCAAGATCCTCGACGAGCTTCGGCGCCGCTACGTGGTCGGCTATGAGTCGACCAACCGGGCACGGAACGGCGGCTGGAGGAAGGTCGAGGTGAGCGTGCGCCACAGCGACGTCAGAGTTCGAAGCCGTGGAGGTTACTTCGCTCCATCTCAGTAGACACGCGCTGCTCAGGTCCCGTCTGAGGGCTCACGCTGTCGTTCTGCTCGTACTCTGGCCGCTCGCGACCACCGCCTCGGCCACCATCGATGCTTGGACGCTGGTCGCGCGGTATATCCCTCTGCCCTGGGCGCAAGCTCTGGCAGGCGCCGCCGGCGGTGTGGCGCTGCTGCTTCCAGATTTCCTCCTTGTTGGGACCGGGCTTCTCTGCTCGTCACTCCTTCTGTTCACCTGGCTGGGCCGTCGTTCGGTCGATCGGCCCGTATCGTTTCGACGCTTGTGTCTCGAGCCGGTTGCGATGCTGGGTGCGATTCTGTGTGGAGCCTGTGCCTGGTACCCCGCCCTCTTGGGTCATACCTCATTTCTAGTGTTCTGGGAGTTACCGAGCGTTCTGGTGCTCACGTTGCTCGTGTTCGTTGACGTCCATTTCATCTATGACGTAGTGCCTCGCGGAAGGCGTCTGAAGCTGGCGCTCGCGCTGGGAACCTTGGGGCTCCTGGCGCCGGTGACGTCCGTCATGGTCACAGCGGTCAGGGGTAGTGACAGACCGTCTGAGCTTGTTCTCCTGGGCCTCGATTCCGTGGCTCAGACGGATGACGTCGGCAGTCTGCGAGAGTTTGTGGCAACGCGCGGCGGCGCCTGGTACCAACGTGCCGTCGCACCAGGGCTGCTCACGAACGCCGTGTGGGCCAGCGTCATGACCATGAAGCCGGTGCGGGAGCACGGAGTCTTCCAGACATTTCAGCCGTTCCCGAGGAACCAGGCGAAGCTCCTCCAGAGCGCTCGCGCTGCCGGGTTCTATACGGTGTCCGTCTTCTCCGACCAGATCACCTGCGCGATAGGGTCGCAGGCCGGGTTCGACGAGGACCGGAGCGGCCCCATCGGGTGGCGTCAGATGATGCTGACGGCTGTCCAAAACAGTAGTGTCTTCCTGCCGCTGTTCCGGCCGATTCTCTCGGGTGCCCCATGGTCGGCTGCTCCTGTGAATCATGCTGGCACCTACACATACGACCTGACCCGCGAAGTGCGGGAGATCCTCACGAGCGGCGTTCCTGGACGGAAAACGTTCGTCGCTGCGCACTTGACGTACCTTCACCTGGCTGCCTATCCAAGAGCCTTCGATCTGTCAGGGCACGAACTGTGGCGAATGGCTCAAGCTCGGGCGGGGTCACTGCGCGACCGAAGCTTCTATTGGCAGGACTCTGATCTGCCTACCGACCCCGTGCCGTTGCATCGCTGGAAGCTCGCCCGACTCCAGAGGGTGATTCGTGAGACGGTGGAGAGCACAGGATTCCTCGACGGCGGCCGACTACTGATCTTCTCCGACCACGGTGAGCGCACGGGCTTGACACCGGAGACGATCGGGGACCCTCGGTTCCACCACGTGCTGCTCGCCTCATTCGGCCTTCCGGTCGCGAACGTGGACCAGCCCAGGTCGCTGGCGGACATCGGATCTCTTCTAGGACTGAGTCCCCCCCAGGCCTCGGATCCGGTCGTTGAGTTCATCAACCCACCCCCAGAACTCTGGCCCAGCCTCACGGCAAGTGCCCGGCCGCGCTGGTCGGGTCAGGTGGACGTCGATCCGGTGCTGCTGGGCCTCGTATTCAAGAGCCTGAAGAGCCATCGCCCATGGGCCTCTCACTCTAAAGGCGAGGCTCCGACCGGAGAATCTCACGACGCTAGACCGCACGAGTGACCGGAATCTAGCTACGCGCGGATTTCTCCCAGGCCCAGACAATACGGGCACAGAAAGGCGACTTTTGTAATGGTCTGTCACCCGAATTGCGCGTCGAACTTAGCCAAAACCTCACTATTCAAAGGCTTATCTGGCATATACCCCGACAGGTAGAGGCTGGCAAGACGATTGCTCAGAGAGGGGGCAGCATTGCTGAGGGTCACCACGACCAAGGGTTGAGACTTTCTTACTGAGGCTTAGGACAGACAAATGAAGAATCTGATCACTCGTTTCGTTCGTGAGGACGCTGGCCAGGATTTGATTGAGTACGCGCTGCTCGGCTCGTTCGTCGCGCTCGCCGCGTATACAGGCGCGCAGTTCCTCGGCACCAATCTTCGAAACTGGTATAGCACCATGGGCACCTCGGTGTCCACCGCGGCTGCGGCGGCCGTCATCTCGTAGCAGTATCCCGCCGTTACTTGTGCGACGTCCGGCGCGAACCTCAATTTCCGCGCCGGGCGTCTTCCCGACACTCACCAACGTCACCACAGCTCTCGGCTGTTGCAGGTACGCGACTAGGTGCCCGCAGCAGAAGGGTCGGGTTGTGGTTCACCAGTCTTTAGCCTGGCGACAGGCGCCTCAAGCCCGAGGCGACGTCCCAAGACAGGATAAGTCAGGCAACTCAACGCGCAGACCAGCCCACCAGCAATCGTATCCATGGCGTAGTGGATGCCCATCAGAACCGTGGCGAGAATAAGCAGGCAGTTGATTGCTAGCATCGGTGCCATCAGCCACCGACGTCTGCGGAGCACCCAGGTGGCATAGAGCCCGGTCGCCGTGTGAAACGATGGATTCGAGATCAGGCCGTCGAGCTCCGACCATTGCACGACCGTCAACGTTCCATCGTGAAACCCATTGACTTGGGTGATGACGCGTGAAAGGTCCAAGGGAGTGGAATAGCCGAACCACTGATACGGCCCCGCAACAGGCCAGAGTGCCGACGCGACGAGCGCCACGATCAGGCAGAAGTGGTAATGGAACACGAACTCCCACAGTGCATCCCGATCGCGAAGTATTCTCAAGATCGGGGCGGCGAGCAGGATCTGCAAAGGCAACGTGGCGTAGGCCCACTGGATGGTGGCTAGAAGGCGAGGGTGCTGCCGCACCCATGCAAGCACCGCCGAGACGTCGATTCCTATGGCCGCATCGGCTCGGACCAACATTTCGTCGATGAAGGGGCGGCCGATGGCCAGGGCAACGTACTGGCCGGGGACCACGATGGACGTGATCATGCTGAGAAGCACAAACGCTAACGCCGCCTCGGCTGTCAGCCATCCGCGTTGGCGTCCAGGGACGATGAGAAACGAGGCCCAGATCGCGAGAGCGATCCCTGTAAGAGAAGCTCGGATGACCGTCTGGTTGTCGAATACGATCGACAGCCCGCAGAGCCGATAGGCGATGACCACGACGATGAGCAGTGCCGCCTGTGCAATGAGGCAGGCATAGCTCACCGAGTTCAGGCCAAGGTGACGGCCGGCCTGTTGAAGTGGCATGAAGACCCATAGGTTAATCTGAGCATCTCGAGTTTTGCGAAGACGTTCGCAAGCCTCTACTTGGCGAACGTCTCGCTGTGGAGGAGTGATACCTCAACGAAGGTCGCTGAGCGTTCTCGATTGATCGAAGGTTCTTCGCTTCAGCAGCCTGACGCCAAAGCGGCCGTCGTGCAAAGGCTCCGAGCCAAACAGGGCTGCGGGCTCATACGCCTCTTCGACCCAGCGTCGAGTCTCGCGACCGAAGCCAGGACACACGCGGTGGACAGCGCGATACCGTGCGTCAGCTCGTGCGAGTACGGCGTGATGAAGTTGAAGTTTCCCGTCGCCGAGAGCTGCGCGCACCAAAAGACAACGACGAAAATCAATCCTCCGACAATGGCGGACGCGCGACCTCCGATCTCCATCAGCAGCTTGTAGAGCATCACCGTGAGCCCGGCGGCGATGAGGACGTTGCCCACGACCAGCGACCACAGACCTACGCCGAATAGCCGAAACCACGCTGCGTTGACATATGGGGAGAGGGGGCCGTTGAACGATGCGAGATCCCGGTACAGGACCTTGCCTTCCGTAATCTGCCAGGGCAGGTAGAGCTCGCGTCCGAAATCGATGAAGAGGTCCGGCCACGTCCCCCATGTCCACCAGAGCATGACGACGGCTGCCACAGCTATGGCTAATGGTCCAGCGACATCGGCTCCCACACGCTCGATCGCGGGAGGGATAAGAGGCGACCTTCTGCTCGTAGGCCCCGGTATGCTCCGCCCTACCGATTCAGCGAGATTCACCCGTTCCCCCTGAGAATATCCAAATTGCAGAAGTCGCTCATGGCGAAGCCTTTTGTCGCCAGAGATCTGCCTACCAGCGCCTTTTCCTATATATCCAGCTAGTACCTCGTCGCAGTGGTTCTGATGGGTTCACGCCGCGATCTGGGCACGACAAGCGGGCGACGGATACCGGCGCCCGAGCTTCTCACGGGCCCGACCGATGGTGAAGAGCCAGGTGATGCCGGC
>JABFSA010000183.1 GCA_013140775.1 Acidobacteriota bacterium
ATCCTGGAGGCGGCCGGACGCCGAGCTTTTCGGCCGCCTCCAGGATCAGGTTGAGCTCCGTGTACTTCTCTACGACCGGGATGATATTGCGACCGATCTTGAGCGCGAGCATCGCCGTTTCGATGAATTCGGCGTCCTTGAAACCGTTGCAGATAATCGGCGTGTCGTTGTCGGCGAGGGCGACGACCGCCAGAAGCTCAGGCTTGGAGCCCGCCTCGAGGCCAAACTTGTAAGGCCGTCCGAAGTCGAGCACCTCCTCGACGACCTGCCGCTGCTGGTTCACCTTGATCGGGTAGACGCAGCTGTATGCGCCCTGGTACTGGTTCTGCGCAATGGCGGCCTGGAAGGCCGAATGAATCTCGCCGAGCCGATGTCGGAGGATGTCGGTAAAGCGCACAAGGACCGGCAGGCTGATGCCGCGAAGCTGCAGCCGGTCGATCAGTTCTTTGAGGTCGATCGAGCGGGCAGCGTCCTTCGTGGGGTGAACCTGGACATGACCGGCGTCGTTGACCGAGAAGTAGCCGTGACCCCAGCGCGAGACTTCGTAGAGCTCGCTCGCTTCGTGCACGCTCCACGCGCGGGTCGATGATGTGCTGCTCGGGGCTGGTGTCGTCGAGCGCCCGTTCGTGATCGTGCTCATGCCCGCAACATGATACGAGGTCTCGGGTCAGGAGTCTCTAGTCTTTAGACCACGTTACAAAGTTTTTTCGCTCGGCCTTGCTTTGAGCCGGGCACCTTCCTGAGAAACAATGAGAGCGCCATGGCGGAGCGGATCCCTGCGATCAAACTCGTGCTGCTGCCGAAGGACACGAACGCGTACGGAACGATCTTCGGCGGCGTGATTCTCTCGCACATCGACCTGGCCTCAGCGGTTGAAGCCCGGAAGACGGCGCCGCTTCGCTACGTGACGCGTGCGATGCGCGAAGTGGAGTTTCACGAGCCGGTCTACCTTGGCGACGTGGTGAGCTTTTACACCGAGACGCTGCGGGTAGGCCGCACCTCCATTACGGTGAGAGTGCTGGTTGAAGCGGAGCGCTGGGGGCTTGGCTCGACAGGGCCGGTCCAGGCCGTGAAAGTGACCGAGGCCGAGGTCGTGCTGGTTGGCGTTGACGCGCACGGGCGCCCGATTCCGATCCGGCCAGATCCGATGGAGGCCTGAGGACGAACGCGGTGCGAGGGTGCGAGGATGCGATGCAGGCTGAGCGGGGGCCAAGTTAGATGAAATGGGTGTCCACACGGCGCGGGTCACCGGCCGTTCCGTTTATCGACGCGTTGTTCGCGGGGACGGCCCCTGACGGCGGTCTGTATTTTCCGGAACGGTTCGAGCCGCTGCCGCCAGCAAGTCTGGACGCCATCCGCTCGGCGGACATCGTCGGGATTGCAACCATCGTGGGCGAGCACCTGCTTCGAGGTGAGATCTCGGCAGCCGACCTTCGGCCCCTGGTCGAAGGGGCACTCGACTTTCCAATCCCCCTCGTCCAGGTGACGGATCGCGCCTGGGTCCTGGAACTCTTCCATGGGCCGACGCGCGCGTTCAAGGACGTCGGCGCGCGAGTGCAGGCGCGCCTGCTGCATCACTTCACTGACGGCACGCCACTGACGATTCTGGTGGCCACCTCAGGCGACACGGGAAGCGCTGTTGCGCAGGCGTTCCACGGCGTCCCCGACACGCGCGTCGTTGTCCTGTATCCGGAAGGGCAGGTCACCGACGTTCAGGAAGCGCAGATGGCGTCCCTCGGGGACAACATCACGGCGGTCGCGGTGGACGGCACGTTCGACGACTGCCAGCGGCTGGTCAAGCAGGCGTTTGCGGATGATGACCTGCGCAAGCATGTGTGGCTGACGCCGGCAAACTCGATCAACCTGGGACGGCTGCTGCCGCAGGTGTTCTACTACTTCATCCTGGCCCGGCTGGCGTCCGCGAAGAACGGACTGATTGTCTCTGTTCCAAGTGGCAACTTCGGAAATCTCACGGCGGGTCTCGTGGCGAAGCGGCTTGGGTTGCCCGTTGGGCGCTTCGTTGCGGCCACCAACGTCAACGATGTCGTGCCGGCGTATCTGCGTTCGGGTGTCTACGAACCCAGGCCATCGGTGCGAACGGTGGCCAACGCGATGGACGTGGGCGCCCCGAGCAACTTCGAGCGAATGCGTGCCCTCTACGACGACGACATCGATCGCATGCGGCAGGACGTGATGGGAACCGCGTTCACCGATGCGCGTGTCGTGGAAGAGATCGCCCGCATGTACAAGGAACGCGGCTACCTTCTCGACCCGCATGGCGCCATTGCCTGGCTGGGCCTCGAGGAGGCGCTTGCCGCGGACAAGGATGCGACCGGGGTGTTCCTTGCGACGGCGCACCCCGCGAAGTTCCGCGAGGTCGTGGAGCCGGCGATCGGGGAGACCGTGGCGCTCCCGCCTGCGCTGGCCGAAGCCCTCGCGCGTCCCCGTCACAGTATTCAGTTGCCTGCGAGCTATCCGGCGCTCGTGGCACTCGTACGGCGATAGCCGCACCCGCGAGCCCGAGTCCTACGTGTCGAGTCCCGAATCCCGAATCCAGAATCCTGAGTGACACTCATGCCCGCCCAGACGTTCCGGCCTCGCCAAGGCGTCCTTCCGTTACGCGACGAGATCCCCTCTGACTACACCTGGGATCTGTCGGCCATCTGCCAGAGCTGGGACGAGTGGACCGTACTTCTCCAGGGGCTCGAGGCGGCGATCGAGGGGTTCAAGGCGCTGCAGGGGACGCTCTCCGGCGGCGGGGATCGCCTGCTCGCAGCGTTTCGTGCGCTGGATTCGATGGGAGCAGCCAGCTATCGCGTGTGGTACTACACGTCGCTTCAGTACGACCAGGACCAGCGCGACAACGCGGCCAACGCCCGGCGCCAGCGGGTGCAGATCGTGTTCGCCAGGCAGCAGCAGGCGGGCGCCTGGTTTCACCCTGAGGTGCTGGCCATTCCGATCGAGACGGTGCGGGGCTGGATCGACTCCAATCCTGAACTGGCGGTGTATCGGTTTGCTATCGAGAGCCTGTTTCACCAGCAGGAACACGTGCTCGACGAGCGTGGCGAACGCCTGATGTCGTTTGCCGGTCGCTTCGACAGCGTTCCGAGCGACAGCTACGCCGCGCTGACGACGGCCGACATGCAGTCACCGTCGATCACGTTGTTCTCAGGCGAACGCGTGACGCTCAGCTACGGTCAATACCGGGCCCTGCTCGAGACGAACCGGCGGCAGGAGGATCGGGCCGCGGCGTATCGCGCATTCCATCGCACCTACGCCGACAATCAGAACACCTATGCCGCGCTGTACAACGGAGTGCTTCAGCGCGACTGGTTTCACGCCCGCGCACGAGGCTATGCCTCCACGCTCGATGCGGAGTTGCACGGCAACAACATTCCGACCGCGGTGGTCGAGAACCTGATCGCAGCGACCAAGGAAGGCGTGGAACCGTTGCGTCGTTACCATCGACTGCGTCGCCGGGCGCTCGGTGTGGACACGTATCGTCTCTACGATCTGTTCGTACCGCTGGTCGAGCACGACGTGCAGTATCCGTACGACGACGTCGGGGAGTGGATCGTTGAGTCAGTGGCGCCCCTGGGGACCGACTACCAGCAGTTGGTCCGGCAGGCGTTCCGCGAGCGGTGGATCGACGTCTACGAGAATCTGGGCAAGCGCAGCGGAGCCTATTCGGCGCCCGTGTACGGGGCTCATCCCTACATGCTGCTCAACTACAACGAGACGCTCGACGCGGTGTTCACGCTGGCTCACGAAATGGGTCATTCGATGCACACGCTGCTGTCACATCAGGCGCAGCCGTTTGTGTATGCGGGATACACCATCTTCGTCGCGGAAGTGCCGTCAACGCTGAACGAGGCGTTGTTCCTCGACCTGATGCTGCAGCGCGCCAGGTCGCGCGACGAGAAGGTCATCCTCCTGCAGCACGCGATCGACAGCATCACCAGCACGTTCTACACGCAAGTGCTGTTCGCGGACTTCGAGCTCCAGGCTCACAGACTCGTTGAGCAGGATCAGCCTGTGACGGCCGAGGCGCTCAATCGGCTCTATTCAGGTCTGCTGCGCGAGTATTACGGCGACGTGCTGGACGAGGAAGAGTTGTCAAAGCTGACGTGGGCGCGCATCTCACACCTCTTCAGCTCGCCGTACTACGTCTACCAATACGCCACCTGTTTTGCGTCCGCGGCTTCGCTGATGCAGGACCTGCGCTCATCATCGTCAGCCGTCAAGGCTGGCGCGGTGGACCGTTACCTGTCGCTCCTGCGCGCCGGGGGCAGCGACTACCCGATGACACTCCTGGGACGTGCCGGGATCGATCTCAGCAGGCCCGAGACCGTGCGCGCTGTCGCGACCGAGCTCGACCTGCTCGTCGGACGCCTCGAAGCCGAACTCGCTCGTTGAGCCAATCACCACAGAGCCGTATGTCGCGTATACCTTCGATATGTGTCGTCGCTACCGGTCTGGCCGTGTTGTGCCTTCCGTCATTCACCTATGCACAGCAGGCAACTGGGGCCAGGAAGCAGGCGGAGGCCGTTCGCGTGGCTGCCGGCGCCATCCGTGTGGATGGCCGGCTGGACGAGAGCGTGTGGCGTGACGCGCCCGCTCTGAGCGATTTCGTTCAGCGGGAGCCCGAAGAAGGCGCGGCCCCGACCGACGGTATGGAGGTTCGCTTCGCCTACGACGACACGGCGCTGTATGTGGGCGCGCGGATGAGCTCGATGGCGCCTATTCAGGCGCCGATGGGCCGTCGCGACGAAGGCGATCAGTCCGAGCACTTCGCTGTCTATCTGGACACCTACCTGGATCGAAGGACCGCATCCGCATTTGGTGTCACCGCTGCCGGCGTTCGCCTCGATGAGTACTTTGCGACGGACAGCGATGATGGGGACTCGGGCTACAACCCGGTGTGGGTGGCCAGGACGTCGATGTCTCCACAAGGGTGGACCGCCGAACTGTGGATTCCATTTTCACAGCTGCGCTTTACTGACCGCAGCCCACAGGTCTGGGGCCTGAATATCAAGCGGTGGATTCCTTCCCGCAACGAGGAAGTGCACTGGGCGCTCATCAGTCGCACGGAGCAGGGTTTGGCGTCGCGGTTCGGGGACCTTCAAGGCATCGAGGGCATCCGGCCGCGGCGGCGCATTGAGCTCCTGCCCTATGTCGCCAGCGGGTCGCGCGTCATTGGGAATCCCGAGCCCGGGAATCCCTTCAGCTCGAAAACGAATCTGGACGGTCGCGTGGGCCTGGACGCAAAGGTTGGCTTTGGCTCGAACCTGACGCTCGAAGCCACCGTGAACCCCGACTTCGGGCAGGTAGAGGCCGACCCTGCCGAAGTGAACCTGTCGGCGTTCGAAACCTTCTTCGATGAACGGCGACCGTTCTTTGTCGAAGGTAGCAATCTGCTGAACAGTTACGACGACAACTGGTTTTACTCCCGGCGTATTGGTGCGCCTCCCGCCGGCCGCGCCGCCGGGGACTTTGTGGAGTATCCGGCAACGACAACGATCCTTGGTGCGGCAAAACTGACAGGTCGTCTCCCGTCGGGCACGTCGATCGGCATGCTGGCTGCCGTGACCGATGAGGAGTCCGCACGGACGTTTGCATTCCCGCAGCAATTTGGTCGCGTCCGGGTGGCACCCAGGACGATGTACGGAGTGGCTCGCGTGCAGCAGGAGTACGGACCACCGGGATCGACCCTTGGTCTGATGGTCAACGGTGCGCACCGTGATTTGGCGGAAGGGGACCCTCTGGCCTCACTGCTGACTCGAAACGCGGTGTCGCTGAGCGGAGATTCGGTGCTCCGGCTCTGGGACGGGGAGTACGAGCTGCAGTCAGCCGGTGGGATCACCCATGTCGATGGGGATCCCGGGGCGATCGACCGGCAGCAGCGTGCGGTCGCTCGCTATCTTCAGCGGCCTGACGCCGACTACGTCACCTACGATCCGCTTCGGACGTCGATGTCGGGCGCCAAGTTCGGCACGACGTTCCGGCGTCGTAACGCACGCCACTGGCTGTGGCAGTTGGCGACGGACATCGAGTCACCGGAACTCGAAATGAACGATGCGGGCCGGTTCAATACAGGGGACGGGATCGTGGGCTCCGGTCGAATCCAGTATCGCGAGACCGTACCGGGTCGCTGGTTTCGAAGCTACTCGCTCCTCTTCAACAGCCGGAACGAGTGGAACTACGGTGGGGTCAGGCAACAGGCCCAGCAGACATCCACCGTTGAGGTGACCTGGCCAAACTTCTGGACGACCGAGGTCAGCACCGTCTTCAATCCGCGCGTCCAGGACGAGCGTCTCACGCGCGGTGGCCCCTCCATGCAGAAGCCGCGCTCATGGAATTCCACCGTCGAGCTCCAGACGAGCGATGCGTCTCGCACGCGAGGTGATCTCACGGCCGAATATGCGCACAACGAGGACGGCGGCCTGACGTTCAACATCAATGGGGATCTGACCTTTCAGCCCGGCTCACAGTGGCAGCTGTCGATCGGACCTGAGTACGAACGGCAGGTGGATACCCAGCAATACGTCACGACTCTGGCAGGAGGCCCTGCAGCAGCATTCGGCGGCCGTTATGTGTTTGCGCGCGTGGACAGGTCAACCTACTCGACGGAAATCAGGCTCAACTACACGTTCAAGCCGGACCTGACGCTGGACTTCTACGGGGAGCCGTTTGCGGCGAGTGGCCGGTACGACCGGTTTGGCGAACTGACCGCGGCACGCACGCGTGCGATGCGCTCGTACGGGACGGCTGGCACGACACTCACGACGCTTCCCGACGGCAGTGCGACGGTGACCGACGGCGCCACCACGTTCCGGCTGGCGAACCGCGACTTCAACGTGCAGTCGTTCAGGAGCAACCTGGTGCTGAGATGGGAATGGAGGGCGGGGAGTTCGCTCTATCTCGTCTGGCAGCAGGACCGGGCGCTCGAAGAGATGTCGAACACTCGCGTGACCATCGGCGACATGTTTGGGTCCATCGGTCGCTCGGGCGACAACTTCTTCGCTATCAAGACCAGCTTCTGGTTCTCGCCGCGGTAGCGAACATCGACCGGCGACAGTTTCGACGGGACGTTGAACCACGAAGGGACGAAGATCCACGAAGTCGATCACCGCTGACCAGGATTGGTTCGTGATCTTCGTATCTTCGTGGTTCGCTCTTGAATCAGCTGCGAATAAACAACCCGACAAGGATCGCGGCCGTAAGACCAAGCACAATCACTGCGAATGACACGAGGGTGAGAAGCCCGACGAATTTCCAGAAGGCTCGTTGCGCCTCCATGGCGGCCTCGAGTTGCCTCGGATCGCCAGTCGTGGCGAACTCGCGAATGTTCTTCGCGGATCGGACCAGCTGCATTGAAGGGAAGACGTACAGAAGCGCTCCAAAAGGGTACGCCACAAGGAGGACCATCGCCATCGGGTCGCCACTGACGAGTCCGGCGGCGCCGCCGCCCAGGCCGGCGAGCACCATGAACGCGGCGGAGGTGAGGCCGGCGATACCCGTCAGTCGGAGCCACGGCTGTGTCTTCTGCAGAATCCTGGACAACATCGGGTCTAACGAGACTGTTTCGGCCGAGTCTTCCTCGAAATTCGTCATTGGCCAGTCCTTTCTCCGGACTCGGAACTCAGTGACCACAAGGTCCACATCTCCCGTTCGCGCAGGGCCGTGATGTGTCTCAGGTGATGTTCGGAATGCCACGCGTATTGTGCCAGCAGCTGTTGGAGCGAAAAGATCCTCCCGTGTTCAGGATGCCGGAACGTCCGCTGGTACGCCGAGGGCTCAACGGTGCGCAGGAGGACGACCCAACGCGCGTGCAGAGAGTCCAGCAGGGCGAGTGAAACCGCTGGCTCGGTCGCACGCGTATCGATCAAGTCTGCCCACGCGGCCTCATCGTACGGCTTGATCGTGGGTTCATCTTCGGTCAACGCCAGCTTGCATCGAATGTAAGCGTTGAGGTGGCTGTCGGGAATGTGATGAACGACCTGACGCACGGTCCAGCCGCCTGGACGATATGGCGTGTCCCACTGTTCAGGTGTGAGCCCTTTCACCGCACCTCGAAGTCTGAGCGGCAGGCTCTCGATGGTCCGGATCCACTCTTCGCGTTGATGAGCCGTGACCGGGCCCTCAACCGTCGGCATCCTGCCGATCGGATAGCGCAAATTCTCAGAGACGTCCATGCGCTCTAACATCGCCGAGAAATCGTCCTGGCACAACACGACTGAACCAGGGCACGGACGAGCGAAGAGAGTAGAGCAGACTTGGGGTATGGGTGTGGCGGACCGGACGGGGCTGCGAGAGGTTGCGCGTCGGCAGAATTGGCCGCTCTGACGACGCGCTGGTCCTGGATCTAGAACGTCGGCTTACGGCGGCCCTGGCGAACCCGGCGGCGCATGATGTAGAGCGCCATCGCTGCAAGCATCACAAGTAGTGTCGGGACTATTGGCATGCCCCCTTCTATCGGTAGCCCGTCGAAGGACCTCTATCCTGCAAACTGCCCGGAAATGCAGGGCTCGGACAGTCATGGCACAGATCTTTCGCGGTCGAATCCTCTAGTAACCCACGGCCCGAATTCGGGTTTACAGTCCTGCGCCGGCGAAGGGGCTTGCCGACGCCTGTTTATCTATGCAAGAATCCGGATTCACGAATACATGCCGGTTATCTTCGACCACATGTCCGCGCTGGCGGACCCATTGCGCTGCCGCATCCTGCTCCTCATCGAAAAGCGTGAGCTGACGGTTTCGGAGCTGTGCGCGGTGCTGCAGATCCCGCAGTCGAGCGTCAGCCGGCATCTGAAGACACTCGCAGACGACGACTGGGTGGCGTCGCGACGCGACGGCACGAGCCGCTTCTACAGCATGCCGCTCGATGACCTCGATTCCGCGGCGAGCCAGCTCTGGCCGCTCATCCGGGAACAGGTCGCGGCAACGGCCGCAGCAGGGCAGGACGAGCGGCGCCTGCGCGGTGTGCTCACGCGTCGCCGGGCCAAGTCGCAGGAGTTCTTCGCGACGGCGGCAGCCGACTGGGACCGATTGCGAAGCGACCGCTTCGGCGACACCTTCCACCTGTGGGCGGTGCTCGGCCTTGTCGATCCCGCACTCGTCGTTGGCGACCTGGGCTGCGGCACGGGACAGCTGACAGAAACAATCGTGCCCTTTGTACGACGGGTGATCGCCGTAGACGGCTCTGCCGACATGCTCGAAGCGGCGCGCAAGCGTCTGTCGGATCAGCCGAATGCAGAGGTCCGGCAAGGCGATCTGGAATCGTTGCCGCTCGAGAGCAACCTGCTGGATGCGGCGATGCTGTCCCTCGTGTTGCACTACTCGCCGGATCCTGCGAAGGCGCTCACCGAAGTGGCCCGAGTGGTGAAGCCCGGCGGTCGCGTGCTGATCGTGGACATGCTCCCGCACGAGCGCGAGGAGTATCAGCACCAGATGGGCCACGTGTGGCTCGGATTCTCAGAGAAGCAGATGTCGCGGTTTCTGGCAGGCGCCGGTTTCA
The DNA here is from genome assembly GCA_013140775.1 of Acidobacteriota bacterium. Taxonomy (GTDB): domain Bacteria; phylum Acidobacteriota; class Vicinamibacteria; order Vicinamibacterales; family UBA2999; genus JABFSA01. The sequence goes on from JABFSA010000183.1 coordinate 9,517, forward strand.
GCGATATCCGAATACGGCCGCTCCCGGCGGATCCCGACGCAAGCGGGCCCACGCTGTTCGCGGCAGTCGCCACGCGCGCGAAAGCAGACGCGCACCTGGATTGAAGAGTTATCGACGAGAGAAGAACCCACCGACTGACATGTAGCGGCGATTGTCGCCGCCATCGAGGAGAACGCAATGGCTGTATTGACGAAAGTTCCAGCGACCGACAAAGTGCACCCGTTCCAGGAAGCCGAGAAGGCCGGCCGGCCGCCTTACAAAGTGGCCGATCTGAAGCTGGCGGAATGGGGCCGCAAAGAGATCCGCCTGGCCGAGCACGAAATGCCGGGACTGATGGCGCTGCGCACGCGTTACGGCGCACATAAGCCGCTGGCCGGAGCGCGCATCATGGGCAGCCTGCACATGACGGTGCAGACCGCGGTGCTCATCGAGACGCTCGTGGATCTCGGCGCCGACGTGCGCTGGGTCTCATGCAACATCTTCTCGACGCAGGATCACGCGGCGGCAGCGGTCGCCGTTGGCCACCCGGAAACAGGTGGCACGGTCGCATCGCCGAAGGGCACGCCGGTGTTTGCCTGGAAAGGCGAGACGCTCGACGAGTACTGGTGGTGCACGGTCGAGGCGCTCGTGTGGCCCGACGGCAAGGGCCCATCGCTCATCGTGGACGACGGCGGCGACGCGACGCTGTTCGTCCACAAGGCCTTCGAATACGAGAAGGCCGGAGTTGTGCCGGCATTCAATCCTGACAGAGATCCAGAGGAATGGGGTGTCATCCTTCAGGAGCTTGGCAAAGAGCTGAAGGCGAATCCCGGCCGCTGGACGACGGTTGCCAAGGGGATCCGTGGCGTCAGCGAAGAAACCACCACCGGTGTCCATCGTCTCTACCAGATGATGGAAGCGAAGACGCTCCTCTTCCCGGCGATCAACGTCAACGACTCGGTGACGAAGAGCAAGTTCGACAACATCTACGGCTGCCGTCACTCGCTGCCTGATGGTCTTGCCCGTGCCACCGACGTCATGCTCGGCGGCAAAGTGGCTGTCGTGTTTGGTTTCGGCGAGGTGGGGAAGGGCTGCGCGCAGGCGCTGCGTGGTCAGGGCTGCCGTGTGATCGTCACCGAAATCGATCCGATCTGCGCGCTGCAGGCGGCGATGGAAGGGTTCGAGGTCACCACGCTCGAGGAGGTGCTCGAGACGGCGGACATCTTTATTACGGCGACGGGCAACCTCAACATCATCACGGTTGACCACATGGCCCGCATGAAGGACAAGGCCATTGTCGGCAACATCGGCCACTTCGACAACGAGATCGACATGGCCGGTCTCAAGAAACTCAAGGGGATCGAGCGGATCAACATCAAGCCGCAGTACGACGAATGGCGCTTCGCGGACGGCCACAGCGTGCTGGTGCTCGCCGAAGGCCGGCTGTTGAATCTCGGCTGTGCGACGGGACACCCGAGCTTTGTGATGTCGGCGTCGTTCACGAACCAGGTACTCGCGCAGCTCGAACTGCACGCCAACGCCGAGAAGTACGGCATGAGTGTGACGATGTTGCCGAAGGCTCTCGACGAAGAAGTCGCCAGGCTCCATCTCGCGCATCTGGGTGTGAAGCTGACGACGCTGTCGAAGGAGCAGTCGGATTACATCGGCGTGCCTGTTGACGGACCGTACAAGCCGAATCACTACCGGTACTAGTCTCGCGTCCCATGCTGGCCCTGCTTCTTGGCGTGCTCCTGGCCTCGCAGGGCCAGTGTCTCCCAGCCTCAATCGCGCGGCTCTCACAGGCGTCAGTCCTTGCGTCACGCCTCGACATAGCGGGTGCGGTGGCGCTCTTGCGCGACGCTGCTGACTGCGACGACGCGAAAGTTAACGGTCTCTATCTTCAGGGTCTGCTCGATGCGGGCGCGGCCGCACGTGTCGGCGGCACTGCTGAGGCCCTGGCGCCGGTGCGTAAAGCCATCGCCGCGCTCGAGGTGATTGCTGGTAGTCAGCTTGGGCCAGCAGAAATCGCTCGCCTGACTCTGCGGGCCGCCGCCGCAGCGTCACAAACCGAGCGGGATGAGATGCGGCTCTATCTCGAGTCGGCGGTGCGGATGGAGACGCTCCTGGCGTCGATTGGTCAGCGACCCGTGCTTGTCGTGCCTGCGATGGAGGTGGCCGGAAGTCTCTGGCTGCAAGTCGATCGTTACGCCGAGGCCCAGCGTGCGTATCAGGACGCTGCGAAGCAGCACGGGATGTCGCTTGCGACAACCTTTGGTCTCGCAAGGACCTCGTCTCGTCTGGGCGATACCGCGACAGCCTGCAGGGGCTATCGCGCGTTTCTCGAGGGCTGGGGCTCTGCTTTCGTAGAGTCGCCTGAGATCGTCGAGGCCCGGACGTATCTCTCCCGTCTCGAGTGCATGACGCCTCCGGGCCAGCCATGACCTACAGCTACAAGAAGGAAATACTCGACCAACTCGAGGCGCACGGCGTATTTCCGACACCGGCGTCGCGCCCGGAGCTCGTCCACGACTTCGTGAACGACCTCTACCGATACGAGCTCAGGCGCCTTCGCGACCGGCTGTTGCGGCGGGAGGTCAAGAAAGCCGACTATTACAACCTCGTTGTCGAAGTCCGGCTCCGATACCCGGCCCTGGCGTTGAAGCCATGGCAGTGGGTGGAGCAGGGCAGTCGAGACGACTCGGAAACCTGAAGCAGTCACGAGTCATGGGTCAGACGAAAGAGCGCACGATCGAGTCCAAACTCCCGTCAACGGGCGTCAGCATCTTCGCCATCATGTCCCGGTTGGCAGAGGAGCACGGCGCCATCAACCTGTCGCAGGGGTTTCCTGACTTCGACTGTGATCCGGACCTGGTGGAAGCGGTCGCACGTCAGATGCGCGCCGGGCACAATCAGTACCCACCAATGCTTGGTATCGTCGCGTTGCGCGAAGCGTTGTCACGCAAGATCGAGCGCCTGTACGGACGACGGTACGATCCCGCGACGGAAATCACGATCACATCTGGCGCGACCGAGGGCCTCTTCAGTTCGCTCACTGCACTCGTGCGGCCCGGTGACGAGGTGGTGCTGTTACAGCCGGCGTACGATTCCTATCTCCCGGCTGTGCAGCTCTGCGGCGGCCGTCCGGTCTTCGTCACGCTGCGCGGGACTGACTATCGAGTGGACTGGGACGAGGTCCGCCGTGTTGTCAATGCGCACACGCGAGTGATCGTCGTCAACTCTCCGCACAATCCGACCGGCATGGTGTTCGACGCGGACGATATTCGGGGATTGACGTCGGTGCTCGAGCGCACCGATGCGATTGTCGTGGCCGACGAAGTGTACGAGCACATCGTCTTCGACGGGCGTCGCCACGAGAGCATGGCGAGGCACCCCGATATTGCTGACCGCGCAATCGTCATCAGCTCATTTGGCAAGACGTACCACACGACCGGTTGGAAGATCGGCTACTGTGCGGCGCCACGTGCGCTCAGCGCCGAAGTGGCTCGGGTGCACCAGTTCGTGACCTACACCGTCAACGGTGCCATTCAGCGCGCCTACGCGGAGTGGGTGGATCGCGATCCGCTGGCGGAAGACGTTGCACGCCTCTACCAGGCCAAACGGGATCACTTTTTGCAGCTTCTTGAAGGGACGCGGTTCAGGCCACTGCCGTGCCGGGGGACATACTTTCAGATGGTGGACTATTCGGCGATCACGAACGAGCGGGACAGCGACTTTGCCATGCGCCTTTTGCAGGAGCACGGTGTTGCGGCAATTCCCGTGTCGCCCTTTCTGACCGACGCAGAACCCGGCCCCGTCCTTCGATTCTGTTTTGCCAAGCGCGACGAGACACTCGAGCGTGCCGCGGAGCGCCTCCGGAAGGTGTGATGCCACTGGCGCGTGCGGCCGCGTGCGTACTGGCAGTCGCGATCGTCGCACCAGGTGCGGCCGACGGGCAGCACGACAAGCCTCTGCCGGTGCCAGACGCGCTGTATCGCGCGGTCCGCGAGAATCTACTGAAGGCTGAGGGCGTCGCGCACCTCTACTCGTTCAAAGAACGCCGCACGGAAGTTCATACCAACCCCTTTGGAAAAATTGGTACCGGCGGGACGCAGCTAGTCGCCGTGTATCCGTCACCGGTCCGGCAGCTGACGTATCGTCGTCTGCTTGAGCGCAACGGTGTGGCTGTGCCCGCTGCTGATCTGGCTGAGCAGGATCGGCGTTACCGTGGACGGGTCGCCGAGGTTCAGCAGGAGATCGCGACACGAACGCCCGCCGACCAGCATCGTCAGCGCGCAAACGACACAAGCCGGCGCGAGCGTCGGCAGCGCAGGGTCGAAGATGTCGTCGAAGTGTTGCAGTTCACGGTTGAGGGCCGGACGGTTTACAACGGCGTCCCGGCTATCGTCATCACCTTCACGCCGAGGCCTGGTGCGAAGCCCGTGACGCGGGAAGGCCGCACCGCAGTGAACTTTCAGGGAAAGGTCTGGATCGACGAGGCCGTATCCGAGGTGATGCGCGTCGAGGCGACCTCAATCGGCGACATCTCCTTCGGGCTCGGCATCGTTGCTCGTGTGGGCAAGGGCGCCAAGGCGACGATGACCCGGAAAGCCGTGGCCGATGGGGTGTGGATGCCGACGCAAGTGACGCTCGATGGACGCGGACGCGCCGCGCTGATTCGAACGCTTGTCATCGATTTCGTCGTGGACTGGTTCGACTATCGACGCCTGCCGGAAGATTCAGTGACGCCGTTCCTTGATGCGCGGATAGAGCGCGAATCCGGCAGCCGCCCACAGTAGCGAACGAATTCGCCTGGAGAACGCGAGGGCGCCGCCGCCGCCCAGGCCCAGCGCGGCAACCACCGATGCATTCGAGGCTTCGAGTGTGCCGATGTTGGCGGGCACAGCCGCCGAGGCCACGCTCGCGAGTCGGGCAAACGTTTCGACGGTAAACGCTTCCGTCACACCGATCGGTTCTCCCACAACACGGAGTATCAGCCACACCTCGAACGCCATCAGCAGATAGCAGACGCACGTGAGCACCGTCAGCGTGACGAGGCGACGCCGGCTGCCGCGAACGAGCTCGAGCAGAATGTCTTCGACGTCGAGAACGAATCGTATCGCGCGAGTGGCCTCGAAATGTTTACCGAACCGGCGGTCTGCGGCGCTGACGAGCCGCCCCAGGTAGTCGCCGGGGCGTCGTCTCACGAGCAGCAGGGCACCCATCAGCACGATCGCGGCGCCCCCGATCAGGAGGAAGAACATCGTGTCCCATGCACGCGGCAGCGTCAGCCGTGTGATCGCGAGTATTGAGACGAGCCCCGCGAGCAGGGTCCCCATGACCGCAAAGGCGAGTCTTTCGAGCGCAATCGCGGCCGACGTGATCTCGGGGGCAACGCGGTCGTAGAGGAGGAGGACCTTGAGCGGTTCACCCGCGACGCCGCGGATCGTGAAGAACCCGACGGCATCGGCCGCAAGGCGTACGCGGAACAACCGCGTGAATGAGGGACGCGAGGCGTCAGGAAAGGCGACGGACCATCCCCAGGTGCGGAGCAGATGCCAGCACGCGCCCGGGAGCAGAATGAGCGGGAGCGCGGCGCCCAATCGGCCCGCGCTCGCCACCGTTTCTTTCAGATCGATGTAGTAAAGGGTAAGGACGAAAAACAGGATCCCGATGACGGCTGCCGCCATCGAGACGATCTGCGGGACCGACCGGATCACCTATTCCTGATCGTCTTCCTGATCGTCACCCTCGTCGTTGGGGATCGGCGCGTCGTCCGGCAGCGGGGCAGCGTCATCGACCTCAATCAGGGAATCATCTTCGAGATCGTCCACCGCGTAGATGCGACCGCCGCTCCGTTCCTTGATGGGGCCGCGCGGCTTGTGTTCCTGCTGCGCCCCCTTCTTGGCGTTCCTGAGCCTGCGAGGAGGAGCCG
>JABFSA010000173.1 GCA_013140775.1 Acidobacteriota bacterium
AACGCGCACCCCATAGCCGTGACCGCAGCCACGGGCAGCGCCGAGAGCAGCATGCCGAGTATCGAAGTTCTCTCGAGGTCCAGCAGGAACGGAAATGCCGACACTGACCACGCGTACTCCGCGCCAAAGCAGACACCAACAGCAAGGAACAGACACGCGATCTCGAGGGGACGTACCGGTTCGCATCGGTCGAGCGCGGCGACGATCTTTGCCAGACGTTCCACAGCCTCACCGTGGCGCGTCTCGACCAGCGCCAGCGCCTCGGCCGCCTCCGCCCGCTCGGCGTGCCAGCCGTCGCGGTTCCTCTGGGCAACGAGCTGAGCCCAGACTTCGATCCGTACGCGGATGCCGTCGATCAGATCTCGCCCAACCGGCGCAACCACCAAGCCGATGTCCTCAATCGGATCAGCAAGGGGGCCCGTTGTCCATCGAACGAAGCGTGCGCCGCGCGTCGGTGCTGGCGTGGGTGTCATGGTCTCTCCTCCTACTCTCCTGTGTGAACGTCATCGGTGACCGTCGCGGTGCGGCGGGCGGCCTGCTGGCCGCGAAGGAACTCCAAGTCGTAGGTGGACATGAGGTGGATGACACACTGGTCGCGCCACGTGGACGCCTCCTGCTCCAGGGCGTCCGCGCCGGCGCTCCGCTCAGCGAGTCGGCGGGCCCGCTGCTCGAGCCACGCCCGGCGCACGGTGGACCAGCCGGCCGCTACGGCCCAGCGGACCCGGGCCCAAAGGGAGGCGACGGCACCCGGCGTCGCGATCGGCTCGAGGCGGCTGGGCTGGCTGGCGTTCAACCGGCGCTCCAATTCCTCGACGCGATACTTCTGCACGGCGGTCGCGACCGGGTTGAGACGGAACTCCCGTGGTGCGCGCAGGGTCAGTTCGGCGCGCAGAAAGGACTCGAGGTGGCCCCGCTTCGCCTCGTTGGCCTCGCCCCAACCTTCGAGGGCAAGGCGCTTGGCCATGGCCGCCAGGTCGGGCGGGACGGGAGGATAGTGGCCAAAGGGGATCGACAGGGACACTGCGCGCATGGGACGCCTCCTAGCCAGGCTCGCGTTGCCGGCCCACCCGGCATCACGTGTCGTTCTTCTACTGAGTAGTTGGGAGACGTGTGCGTTACAGACCGGCCGCTAATTCTGGACGCACACGATCGTCGGCTCGGCTTGCCGCGCGAGCACGGCCGTCGTCAAGGAACGACCGCGCTAGTATTCCCAATTCGGTATCGTGGTACTTGGTCCTGCCGGGTCGAGGTCGTTCCCCAACGGATCTTGTCGAAGCGATACGAAGAGGAGGACAGTCTGAATGACCATCCCGGAGATCAGTCTGCATGACGCACATGTTCACCTTCGTTGGGGCGAGGTGACCGCCCGGGTGCCGGCGAGCGGCATCCAGATCGGTCACCTGGGATGCAAGCTGCTCTCTACAGTCGACAAGCTGCCAGCTGAACTTTGCGCCCGGTGGGACAGCACCCTCGGCACGAGGTGGCGCAACAAGAAGGATGCGAAGAAGCGGGTATCCCAGGCGCTCGAGGCAGCGTTGCTCCTCAGCGGCCAGCAAGGGCTTGTCCTCTGGGACACGATGCGCTCGGGCAGTGATTACTGGAGGCCCGGGAAGCTGCTGCTCGACGTGGCCGAGGTAATGCCTTCCGGAACCCCCGTTTCTTACGCTCGCGAGGACTGCCTCTGTCCGCCGCGGAGCTTGCTGGACGAGTTTCGAAACAGCAACATGTCGTTCGGGGAGTATGCGGAACGCTACGCGGCTTATTTGCGAACCCATGACTGCCTCCATCTTTCTCTTGCATGGGTGCTTCTCGACCTCGCCCGGCATCAGCTACCAGTCTTCTACTGTGTCGATCCCTACATTCCGGACTACGCAGATTCGCGCGAGGCCTTCGGCGACCGTGCGTACCGGGATCGCCGTTGGCGGCTCCCAGAGTTGCGTGCGGAGGGTTACCATCGGTTCGTCCTGACGGAAGAGATTGCCAAGACGTTCGCGGCCCACGGTGTTGGAGTCGATGTGTTCGCGGTCGATCCGACGTTCAGCACTGCGCGCCGTTTTCGTTGCGAGTCGGGTTTGTGCACCCGCTCGGGAAATGATTGATGCTTCTCGCGCACGCGGCTCTCGACCCACCACACTCTTGTGTGCCCCCACGGGAGGGTCCGATCGCAAGTGCGGCCAGCGCGGCACCGGACCGCACGCGCGAGACGTCGCCAATCGCGGGACCATTCCGGGAAGCGAACACGGCCGAATCATACCGAAGGCATCTGGGCACGTCCCTCGAAAGGGCACGCGCAGAAGGTACACACGATGCCGCCACGGAGCGCCTGAGTTCGGGCGACGTAAACAGTACGCGGGTCGGCGCAGCCGCACTGTAGTCGCAGGTGGCCGGTCCGCGGAGTGCGTCTCACCGCGACACGAGTCACCGTCACCGGGTGGCGGGACGAACCCCACGGGAGCGACCGTCTCAGCAGCCTCAGGACGCCGCGGTACTGCTCGGGCACGCCGGCTTCGGGCCAACCCGTTGTCGTCCAGCCATATCGGTTGTTGTGGAATTCACAGGCGAGACCCACGCGCACGCAGGCATCCCGGAACTCGCACCGGTGGTAGTAGCCGTCGCGACTGACACCGCCGACGTGCGTCTGATTCCCAGGAACCGTTGCGTACAGCCACGCGTGCACGGCCTCGTGGACCATGGTTGCCAGCAGCGCCTCCGGCGTCTCGAACAAGTGGGGGCTGAGCCCGACCTCGTGGGCGGACTGCGGGCCGCGCACGCGCCAGGTTGATGGGGCGAAATGTCCCCAGGCCCGACGCCGGCCCCGAGCGTCGAGCGGAATGATGACCGCGACGGGCAGTCCCGGGATCAACGCCCTCAGACGGGTCCACGCCGATTGGAGCACCCGAGCCGCCCGATATCCCCGCTCGCGAAGCCGTTGGGTCGCCATGTGCATCGCTCCTGGGCTGCGGGCGCTCCACATGTATTGTGGAGACCTCACATGCCGCAGGTACCGAGTAGCGAGCTCAGAGACTTGTCGTTACTGATTCGACTGGAGCCGCGCGGACTATGGGTTCCTTGCTCGACTCGAAAGGCCGGTCTTGTGACAGTGCCTCGTCGCGGCCGCGCGCGCCGCTGGTGCCCGCGGCGGAATCTGCTACTTGACGCGAGCGTGTCGAAAGCTCAGGGAATAGCGTGTGGCCCTGACGGCCATGAGACGGTGCTGGAAACTCCAGCGCGAGACGCCATTCATTACGTACAGCGAACCGGCCGCAACGACGAGTTCATGACTGGCCACGTCTTCGCCTTCAGGCCGGAGCTGAAGTCGGCCATCGGCGCCGAGACTCAGTGCGGCGACACCGCCCAGGAAACACGGTGCGTCCGTGTGCCAACCGATGCCAGCGCCTGCCGGGTACTTCGTGACGATGCACTGGTTGAACTCGGTCTCCGCGCTGGTGAGTCCCGCGATCCTGTGACCCAACGAGACCAGCTTCTCGGGGAATGAACCCGCATGTCCGAGTTCCTGATTCCCGGCGACGAACTCGAAGCCGAACATCACCTGGCGGCGGTTCATCGGTCTGCCGCGGTACTTGTGTTGCCGGAACGGGAGCGGTTCAACCCAGCTCAACCACTCCTGAACTTCCTCCTCCGAGAGAAAGTGAGGGAAGTACTGGAACCCTTCCGGGACGAACGGAACAAGCGGGCGAACGGTCATGGTCTCCTCCCCTGCCCTTCGGGATAGGCTGCCGCCTTCCATGCGTTACAGCGGATCAGAAGACGCCAGAGACCAGAGGGATCAGAGATCAGAGGCGGGAGCCACCACCACACGAAACCCGAAGAGGTTGCCGAGACCATTGGGATGGCCGACTTGGCGGAACGCGGACCGGACGTTCCTGGGGCTGAGGCTGAACGACCCGCCCCGCACCACTCGGAGGAAACTGGAGAGATAGATGCCGCGCCACGGACTGGAGGTCAACTCCGGGACATTACCACTCAATTCCTCCACCCTCCATCGAGACGCGCCGCGCGAGAACGCGCCCACGGCGCTCGGCGCACCGATGTGCGTGTCGTCTGCGTTCCGGCAATCGACATTGTCAACCATCCCGAACGGATACCTCAGCCCATCACGACCGCTCCTGGCGACGTACTCCCATTCCTCCTCAGACGGCAAGCGGACCTGCACGCGGGCCACGCCAAGCCGCCGCGCCAGCGCCATGCCGGTTCCCGTCAGCGTGGCGCCGATCGCCATCTGCTGCGTCAGCCACGCGCAGTAGGCGTCGGCCTCATCCATGCTGACGCACCTCACGGGCGTATTCGACGGCCCCAGCACCCAGTGCGGGTGCGCGGGCTTTCGGCCGACACTGCGAAGGTAGGCGCTGAACTGCGCTACGGTGACCGGCCATCGGGCCATCAGACACGGGCGCGCGATCGTCTCCTCGTGCTGCGGCTTCTCGTCGGCGTATGCCTCCGCATCGTCGTCCGCGCTTCCCATCACAAACGACCCCGCCGGGATGAACCGGAAGCCGCGCAGCGGATCCTCGGGGGTGGCGACGGGGAGCCAGCACGCATCGGCGTCGAACCGTGGGTCGCCGATCCAGCCGAGCGCCGCCCCGGCCCGTGCGCGCACCACGGCCGGCACGTGCGTCGCCACGCCCGGCGCATCCGCGTTCTGCATCGCCGGCAGCAACGCCGCGACCACCGCGCCGCGGACCTCGTCGCTGATGACCCGCGTGTTCCGCGCCGGAACACGCGGGTCATCAGCGACGAGGTC
>JABFSA010000023.1 GCA_013140775.1 Acidobacteriota bacterium
AGCCGCGAATGAAATGCTCATGGCGTACCACCGCTCACGCCTGACGCAGCTGACCACGTAGCTCCCTTCCATCGAATCAGCGCGGTCTGGCACCGGCCGCGCTGACGTTTGCCGCTCGCGACCCGCGGTGCTACTATCTGGCACCTTTCGCGGCGTCCCGGTGATCTCAACAACGGAGACGGACATGAGCATGAAGGGAGCGTTCGCGGTCGTTTCGGTCGCCGCGGAGGTCATCATCAAGGGATTCCTCGCCAAGGACGGCACGCCAACCGTCAACGCCAGCTCCTTCACTCTGGCGGCTGCCAAGAAAAAGTTCGTGAGCGACGAATCGGCGCCAACTCCATAGCTCGATCACGATCCAACAGGTTCTCCTGGGTGCGGGAGTCGAAGCATGAAACGTGTGACGGCGGCGTTCGGCGTTGTGCTGGTGATGAGTGCGCACTCGGCGGTCTTCGCTCAGTCGCCAGATTTCACCGGCACGTGGCGATTCAATCAGGCGAAGAGCAGTCCCAACATTGCTGGCAACACGCCAGTCGTTCCGTTTCCCAGCCAGCTCGTGGTCAAGCAATCGGCGACCGACGTGTCAATCGACAGCACCAGCGTCCGGCAACAGCCGGTGTCCGCGGTGTTCAAGCTCGACGGCAGCAAGATCACGGTGCAGGCACCTTCGGGTATCACCGAGACTGGCGAAGGCCGGTTCCAGGGCGCGAACCTCGTGATCACCACGCGCCGCTCCTTCTCTTCACCCGCGGGCGAGACGGTCGTTGAGTTCAGAGAGGTCTGGACCCTCAACGGCAACTCTCTGTCAATCGTCAAGACCCGGACGCTGGACGGAGACGCGAGTACCGAGACAGCTGTTTTCGACAAGATGTGAAGGGTGCGCGAATGAGACGAGCGCGTGTGCGTGCCTCGGCGATCGGTGTCGTCGTCGCAGCGGTGTTCGCTGGTGCTCATGCGATCTCGCTGATCGCGCAGGCGCCCGCCCCTGCCTACCGCGCGCCGCGTACGGCCGCGGGCCATCCCGATCTACAGGGAGTCTGGCGTGCCTGGAATCTGGCCCGGTACGACCTGGAAGATCACGGCGCCAGGCCAGGCGTACCTGCCGGGCGCGGATTCGTTGTGGATCCGCCAGACGGAAAGATTCCGTATCAAACGTGGGCGCTCGAAAAGCGAAAAGAGCTCCTCTCCAAGATCCACGAACCGGACCCGTACAAGAATTCTGATCCGCTTGCGAAGTGCTACATCCCGGGTATCCCTCGCCTGACGTACCTGGGCTGGCCGTTTCAGATCATTCAGACACCGGAATACGTTGCGTTCAACTACGAGTGGAGCCACAAGAAGCGTCTCGTGCCGGTGACTCCCGTCGCGCCTCCGCCGTCGCCGGATGACGTGTCGAATTGGACCGGTGTTCCGCGGGGTCGATTCGACGGCAACGCGCTGGTCGTCAATCTGACGAACTTCAATGCCTACACATGGTTCGACATGGCGGGCAATTTCCACAGCGAGGCGCTGAAAGTCACCGAGCGATACATTCCGCTCAGCGCCGACGTCATGCGCTACGAGGCGACGATGGAAGACCCGAAGGTCTTTACGAGACCCTGGACGATTCGCATGGAGCTGCAACGGCAGAAGGACACACCCATCCTCGATTACGAGTGCACGGCGATGCTGGACGAGCTGGGCATTCATCACACGTGGCCACGTGACTTCGATGTCCAATAGACACCTCTTCTCACTGTTCGTTGGTCTCGTGTGCGCGGCAAGCGTGACAGCGCTTGCCCAGGGTGGAGGTCCCATTCCCAGGCGCGCCGATGGCAAACCCAACCTCACGGGCAATTGGAACGGCGGAATCGGCCTTTCTCATACCGTGATCCTCGAGGAGCATCCCGGAGGATTCGGGATTCAGGCGGGGAAGGGGCTCGTCATCGATCCGCCCACCGGGGTGATTCCCTATCAGCCGTGGGCATTGGCCGAACGGAACCGCCGGCGTGACGATGCCAACGCCTACGAGGATCCTGTCGGGCACTGTGAGTACTACGATGTGGGAAGGATGCACAGCTTCGCGCAGGACATCTTCCACGCCGGTGACAGCATCGTCATCCACGCCAATCAGCACAACACCCGCGTGGTCAGCCTGACGCGCCGTGAGCATCTGCCGCAGGGAATCCGTTTGTGGAACGGAGACCCGATCGGACACTGGGACGGCGATACGCTCGTCGTGGAGAGCACGAATTTCAATGGCAGGACCAGGATGGCCATCGGCGGCGACTTCTACAGTCCGAACGCCGTACTCGTCGAGCGTTTCAGGATGGTTGACGCCAACACGATCAACTGGACGATGACCATTACCGATGCGACGGTATTTACTCGGCCATGGACGATGACCTCGGCTGTGCCGATGCGGCGGCTCCCTCCGCCCCAGGGCGGTCGTGACTTCGACGACGAGGATACGTGCCACGAAGGCAACGTCCCCCTCGTGCACCTCAAAAACGTCTACGATCAGGCCAGGGGGATCAAGCCGACTGGCAAGTAGTACAGGAGCGGTCGCCGCGTCTCGCGCGCTGACCCACGCGTTTTATCTCAGACCTACATTGACGGTTGCCCGGGAGCTCCTGGGGAAGGTCCTGGTGCATCGCACGCCCGCTGGAGTGTCGGCGGGCATGATCGTTGAGACCGAAGCCTACATCGGTGAGGACGACCCCGCCTGTCACGCAGCCTCTGGGCTCACCGTCCGCAACGCACCGCTCTACGGTCCACCTGGACACGCGTATGTGTATCTGAACTACGGCGTTCACTATCTCGTGAATGCTGTCACTGAAGCCGAAGGGTCACCCGCTGCCGTACTCGTGCGCGCGCTCGAGCCGCTCGAGGGCATCGATGTCATGCGAGGGCGACGAACCCTCCGGGGTACTGCACCGGCAGAGTTCGACCTGTGCCGCGGGCCTGGAAACCTGACTCGGTCGCTGGGGATATCGCTCGCCGAGAATCGGCTCGACCTCGCCGGGAGCCGGCTCACGATCGAGGACCGGGGCCTCGAGGTACGAAAGGTGTCGCGGGGGCCACGGATCGGAATTCGAGTTGGCACCGATCGACCGTGGCGATTCTGGGCCACAGGCCATCCCGCGGTGTCGGGCTCGCGCCGGATGCTACGATAAGAAAATTCTCATGGGAAAAACGCTTCTCCAGAAGGTCTGGGACGCACACGCCGTCCGGATACTGCCGACCGGGCAGACGCAGCTCTTCATCGGCCTGCACCTGATTCATGAAGTCACGACGCCGCAGGCGTTCGACGCGCTGAGGGCCCGGGGCTGGAAGGTGTCGCGTCCGGATCGCACCTTCGGCACGGTGGACCACATCGTCCCGACGCGTGAACGCAACCGTCCGTTCCTCGACCTGCTCGCGGAGGACATGATCACGGCGCTCGAAAAGAACTGTCATGACTTTGGCATCCGGCTGGCGGGGCTCGGCGACGACCGTCAGGGCATCGTTCATGTGATCGGACCGGAACTGGGGCTCACGCAGCCGGGCATGACGATCGCCTGCGGCGACAGCCATACGTCTACACATGGCGCGTTCGGGGCCGTTGCCTTCGGCATCGGGACCTCGCAGGTGCGCGACGTGCTGGCATCGCAATGCCTGGCGATCGAGCCGCTCAAGGTGCGCCGGATCAAGGTTGACGGTGTGCTGCCCCGAGGGGTGTACGCCAAGGACGTCATTCTCGCGATCATCCAGAAGCTCGGCGTTGGCGGCGGTGTGGGCTACGCCTATGAATACGCCGGCAGCGCCATCGATCGGATGTCGATGGACGAGCGGATGACGATCTGCAACATGTCCATCGAAGGTGGCGCGCGGGTCGGCTATGTGAATCCGGACCAGACCACGTTTGATTATTTGAAGGGCCGTCCGTTTGCGCCAGAGGGTGAAGCCTTCGAACGCGCCAAGGCCTGGTGGGCGTCCATGGCTTCGGATGCCGACGCGCGCTATGACGACGAGGTGGTGATTCGGGCCGAGGAGCTGACGCCGCTCGTGACATGGGGCGTCAATCCTGGACAGTCGATTGGAGTCGGCGGTCGGATCCCTTCGGTGGATGCATCACTTCCGGATCAGCAGGCTGTCGCCGACGCGCTCGCCTATATGGGTCTCGAAGGCGGAAAGCCGATCGCCGGCATGCGGGTGGATGTGGCGTTCATCGGATCGTGCACCAACTCCCGGCTGTCGGATCTCCGCGAGGCCGCCCGCATCGTGAAGGGCCGCCATGTGGCGCCGCACGTGAAAGGTCTTGTCGTTCCCGGGTCGGTGGCCGTCAAGCGCGCCGCTGAACGCGAGGGGCTGGACGAGATTTTCCGGACGGCAGGGTTCGAGTGGCGTGACGCGGGCTGCTCGATGTGCCTCGGGATGAATCCCGACAAGCTCGTCGGCGATCAGGTGTGTGCCACTTCATCCAATCGCAACTTCAAGGGGCGACAGGGGAGTCCCACTGGCCGGACGCTGCTGATGAGCCCGGCGATGGTGGCGGCTGCAGCCGTGGCGGGTGAGGTTGTGGACGTGCGTGAGCTTTCGGCCGAAGTCGCGGCCGGCGCGATATAAGCGGGAGACACATGGACGCATTACGCATCACGCATGTCGAGGGTACCGCGCTGCCGATGCGCGGCGAGGACGTGGACACAGATCGAATCATGCCGGCGAGGTTTCTCCGTGCCGTCACGTTCGAGGGTCTCGAGCAGCACGTGTTCGAGGATGAGCGGTCTGGATCCGTTGCTGGCGATCGCGCCAAAGAGCAGCATCCGTTCGACAATCCTCAGTACGCCGGCGCGTCGATCCTGCTGGTGAATCGGAACTTCGGGTGCGGGTCGTCTCGAGAGCACGCTCCGCAAGGGCTGCGGCGGTGGGGGATTCGCGCCGTCGTTGGCGAGTCGTTCTCGGAGATCTTCTTCGGCAATTCCGTGATGATCGGTCTCCCGTGTGTGACCGTCTCTCCGGACGAGCTGCACGAGCTCATGGAGCGCGTCGAGGAACGCCCGTCAGCGGTGCTGCGAATCGACCTGACTGCGGGCACCTGCGAGATCGACGGCTTCACCTGCGCGATCGGGCTACCTGCCGCCGCTCGCGACGCGCTGGTCACCGGCGCGTGGGACACCACCGGGCTCCTGCTGGCGCGCTACGAGGAAGTCAATGCAGTAGCGGCTACGCTTCCTTACGTGGCGGGGTTTTAGAACGTTTCGAACGCCCCGGACCGTCAGCGTTCCCCTCGACGGTCGCGAGAAATGCTGCCGTCGTGTGAGACCGCTCTGACGTCTTCCGAAAGACCAGGCGCACCTGGCGACGCAGCCTGATTTCCGGCACCGACAACGCGACGAGCTCACCGCGGCTGATCTCGGACTCGGCACACCGGCGGGGCAGTAGCGCCACGCCCATCTGCATCGCAACGGCCCGCTTGATCCCTTCAAGGGTGGGTAGCGACACCAGAATGTTGGCCGGTATGTGTTGCTGCTCGAAGAGGCGCAGCACGTGTTCCCGTACGTGAGAGGGGCTGTTGTGCGCGATGACGGCCTGGCGCGCGCATTCTGACAGCGTGACTTCCCGGGTCTGTGCCAGCGGATGTGATGGTGGCACCAGCATGACCAGCTCGTCCTGGCCGAGCACGATGGAGTCGAGCCGCGGTTCAGCCGGCTGAAACGTGAGCACGCCGAAATCGAGGCTGCCCTGGGCGACCTCCGCGCCAATCTGTCTGGCTGGCACGCGGCGAACCTCCACATGGACAAGCGGATGCGCTTCGCGGAAGCGCTGGACCAGCGGAAGCACGGCGTGCACCGACGCCTCGTTGGCGCCGATCAGCACGCGGCCTCTGCGCAGGTCGCGGAGGTCCTTTACGGCTGTCTCCGCCTCCTCGGACAGGCGCAACAGCCGCTCCGCGTAGTCCCGGAGCAGCCTCCCGGCATCGGTCAGGGTCGCGTCCTTCGTGGCACGGTCGAAGAGTCGCTCGCCGACGCTGTCCTCGAGGCGCCTGACAGACTGACTGACCGCAGGCTGGGTCCGGTGGAGCTTCATGGCCGCCCGCGAGAAGCTTCGCTCGTCTGCGACACGAAGGAAGACGCGCAGTTCACTCAGTTCCACGGTGTGCTCCGTCAGGGTTGTGCAATTGACCGCCGGTTCCCAAGAAACGCCAGTATTTCCGCCCAGGTCCCCGCCGCTCCCGGCCGGCACGCCGTCAGGCCGATGATAAACAATTGTAATCTAAGTAGAATAATTATCAGTTTGACAATATGTTTCCGGTCGCGTCTACTGGCACAGTCAGGGAGGTTCCGATGGGCCAGCAACGCGTTCTGATCTTCGACACCACGCTGCGCGACGGCGAGCAGGCGCCGGGGTTCTCCCTACGGCCGGACGAGAAGCTCGTCCTGGCCCGCCAGCTCGATGCGCTCGGTGTTGACATCATCGAAGCCGGCTTTCCCATTGCGTCGTCGGACGACGCCGAGGCCGTGCGAACGATCTCGGGCGAAATCCGCCGACCGGTCATCGCGTGCCTGGCGCGCTGTGTGAGGGCAGACCTTGAAAAGGCTGCCTGGTCGATCGCCCCGGCAGCCCGCGGACGCATCCACACGTTCATCGCCACCTCGGATCTGCACCTGCAGGTGAAGCTGCGCATTACGCGCGAGCAGTGTCTGGACTCCGCGGTTGACGCCGTCCGCTTCGCGCGCCAGAAGACCGATGATGTGCAGTTTTCTGCTGAGGACGCGACGCGCAGCGACATGGACTTCCTGTGCCGTGTCGTCGAGCAGGTGATTCGCGCTGGCGCCACGACGGTGAACCTGCCCGACACGGTTGGGTTCAGTACGCCCGACGAGTTGAAAGACTTCTTTGCAACCGTCATCGGTCGCGTGCCGAACTCAGACAAGGCTGTGTTCAGTACCCATTGCCACGATGATCTCGGCCTGGCTGTAGCGAACTCGCTGGCCGCTGTGCAGGGTGGCGTCCGACAGGTGGAGTGCACGGTGAACGGCATCGGTGAACGTGCAGGAAACGCCGCGCTGGAAGAGCTCGTGATGGCCATGCACGTCCGGAAGGATCGGATGCCGTACCACGTGGACGTCGTCCATAAAGAGCTGTACCCGTCCAGCGAGATGCTGTCGCGGCTGACCGGGCAGGGCGTCCAGGTGAACAAGGCGATCGTGGGACGCAACGCATTCGCTCACGAAGCCGGCATCCACCAGGACGGCATGCTGAAGGATCGCCGCACCTACGAAATCATGCGCGCCGAGGATGTCGGCGCTCCGTGGAATCCGCTCGTGCTTGGAAGGCACTCAGGCCGGCATGCCGTGCAGAAGCGCTGCACCGACCTCGGTCTGACGCTGGATGTCACGGAGCTCGGCGACGTCTATCGCACGCTGATGACGATGGCTCACGACCGCAAGATACTTGGCGATCAGGACGTCGTTGAGGCCGTGAGCACCGTGCGCGCGACGCGTCCGGCGGTCGTCAGCTAGTCGCGACTCGGGATTCGGGTTTCGCGGCGACGCCCTCGCGGCGGTCGCGTTCCAGCCGCACCGTCATCTGCTGCGTCGGCATCGTAATTCCGCGCTCGCTCATCATCCGGGCGATCTGCTTTCGCAATTCGCGTCCCACGACCCACTGCTTCAACGGCACGGTCTTGATGCGTGCCTTGACGACGAGCTGGCCCGGCTCGAAGGCGTCCACACCGAGAACTTCGAGCGGCTCGAGGATGTGCGGCTTGAGATCCGCATTGCTGCCGACCACCTTGCCTGCCGCATGCATGGCTTCGACGACGCGATCGACGTCGCCGTCATACGCCACGCCGACCGTGACTACGTAATACGAGAAGTCCTTGGACATATTGGCGAGCGTCTTCACCTCGCCATTCGGGAAGATGTGGACCGCACCCTTCTCGTCCCGGAGTACCAGCGTCCGCAGGTTCACTTCTTCGACGAGTCCTCCCTGGCCATTGACGACCGCGACGTCCCCGACGCGAATCTGATCCTCGAAGATCAGGAAGAAGCCGGACAGGATGTCGCGCACCAGCGTCTGCGCGCCAAAGCCCACGGCCAGGCCGGCGATGCCGGCGCCGGTGAGGACCGGAGTGATGTCGATGTCAAGTTGACGGAGGACCATGAGCACCGCCATGGTCGCAATCACGATCGAGATCGTCTTCTGGACGATTCGACCGATGGTCTGCGCGCGCTTCGTCCGTTCTGCGCCGTCGATGCCCTCACCGCGGCTCATGTCGCGCTCGAGCCGGCGCGCCGCCGCCGAGGCGAGGCGGATCACCACGTAGGCCACGACGCCGATGAGCAGAATGCGGATCAGTGTGAGGGTTTCAGCGCGCATGTCCGAAGGCGCCTAGTTCGAGCTCGTGATGGGGATCTTCAGTTCGACACGCGCGCCTTCACGGATGACCGTAAAGGTGGCTGTGCTGCCGATGCGGGAATCCTGGATCGATCGCAGGAGCTGGCCGCCGTCGAGAATCGCGCTGCCATTGAAGGCAACCACTACATCACCCGGACGAAGGCCCGCCTGATACGCCGAGGAATCGCGACGCATGGCCTGCACGAGCACGCCCCGCGCGTCTGGAAGGCCTAGTTGTTTCGCGGCGGGCGCCGATAGCGGAGCGATTTCCACGTAGCCAATGGACCCGCGACGAACCTCGCCGTACTGGGTCAGATCGTTCACGACCCGGCGCGCCAGGGCACTCGGGACCGCGAAGCCGATACCCTGGTATCCGCCGCTGCGGCTGAAGATCGCCGTGTTGATGCCCACGAGCTCTCCGCGGGTGTTCACGAGCGCGCCGCCCGAATTGCCGGGGTTGATCGCCGCGTCGGTCTGGATGAAGTCTTCGTAGTCGGAGATGCCGACGTTGGCGCGACCGAGCGCAGACACGATGCCCAGCGTGACCGTCTGGTTGAGCTGAAACGGATTGCCGATCGCGAGCACCCATTCGGCAACCTTGAGCTTGCTCGAGTCTCCCCATGGGATCGTCGGCAGGCTGCCGGCGTCGATTTTGAGAAGCGCCAGATCCGTGGCCGGGTCCACTCCAACGATTGTGGCCTGCACTTCGCGCTTGTCGGCGAGACCCACCGACACGGCCGGAAGCTGCCTGAGAGAGATCCGCCCGGATTCACCGGCGACCACGTGGTTGTTCGTCAAGACAAAGCCGGTGGAGCTGACGATAACTCCCGAGCCCAGACTGCGCTCGACACTGCGTCGTTGACCGAAGATGTCGGCGTTGTCACCGTAGAAGAACTGGAAGAACGGATCGTTGGCGAAGGGAGAGTTCGGGCGCTGGACGACCTGCGCCGACTGAATGTTGACGACGGCTGGCACCGTGCGTTCGGCGACGCGCGTGAAGTCCGGCAACGCCGCAGGTGCGGTGACCGCGGGCGTGGTGGCGGCAGCGACGGGCGCCGGGGGCGTTGTCTGGGCTCCGGCGTCCTCTGTCGCTCGCATGCGTCCGGTGATCACGAGGCCGGCGGTGAATCCGCAGACGAGGAGCAGGGCAGAGAGCGCGAGGCGTTTGGCGGTGCTCATGACTGGGTAACGTGAACTCGTCGCGGGCTCGGGTCGGTGGCTTTGGGACACGTGACGATCAGGATTCCATCGTGGAGGTTGGCTTCGATGCCGTCCGCGTCCACAGGCGCCGGCAGCTGAAATGTTCGGCTGAACGCGCCGTGGCCGCGCTCGATCCGGTGGTACTGCTCGCAGGTTCCCTGATCGCGTCTCACGCCCTCGAGCGTGACCCGGCCGTTTTCGACGTGAATGCGGATGTCCTCGCGCTTGAGCCCTGGGAGCTCGGCCGTAATCACGTAGTGGTCCGTGGTCTCGTGAATATCGACCGGAGGCACCCAGCCACCGGGACCCGGCGCAACGCGGCCGCGCTGGATGGCGAGGAGATCGCGGAGCGGATCCCAGCCCGTGAACGCCACGAGATCGATGCTAGCACGCTAGCCGGTAGCTCGTGCTGGTAGCCGGTAGGCCCGAGCCGGTGGCCGGTAGCTCGTGGCCGGTAGCTCGTAGGCGCTACCGCCTACCAGCTACTGGCTACCACCTGCCGTGCTAGCATCGTCAGGATCATCAGACTTATGGCCTCTATACAAGCGACTCGACTCAAGAAAGGCATGCTCATCAAGGTGGAGCAGGACCTGTTCCGCGTCCTCGAACTGCAGCACGTCACCCCGGGCAATCTGCGTGGATTTGTCCGCGTCAAGCTCCGCAATATCCGCACCGGTTCGCTCTCAGACCAGAAGCTGCGGTCGGAAGACACCCTGGACCGGGCAACGCTGGAAGAGCGTGAGATGCAGTTCCTGTACAAGGACGGCGAGGACTTTCACTTCATGGATACCGGCTCCTACGAGCAGATCCATATCAGCAACGAGGTTCTCGGCGATTCGGTGAACTACATCAAGCCCGAGATGATGATCCAGGTCGAGTTCTACGGGACCGAGCCCGTCGGGATTGAGCTTCCAGCCGCCGTCGATCTGAAAGTGCTCGACACGGCGCCGGGGATCAAAGGCGCGACGGCCAGTGCTCAGGTGAAGCCGGCGACCCTCGAAACGGGAATCGTCGTACAGGTGCCGCCGTTCGTGAATCCAGGGGACATGATCAAGGTGAGCACCGACACCGGCGAGTACTTGTCGAGGGCGTAGTTCCCGGGGTTCGGGATTCGGGACTCGGGGTTCGGCTGGACTCGGGATTCGAAACGCACATCGAGTGGTTCGGCAGACGCGCAGAGGGTAGACGTGGACGTTGTCAGACATCTGGTCAATCAGGGCTGGATCGAGGTCATCGTCGGCAGCATGTTCAGCGGCAAGAGCGAGGAGCTCATCCGCCGGCTGCGCCGTGCGCAGATTGCGCGGCAGCGCGTGCAGATCTTCAAGCCCGTGATCGACACCCGTTATGGCGACGACCACATCGTGTCGCACAGTGAGATGCGGATAGGGTCGGCGGCTGTGCAGGATTCGCGCGCGCTCCTCTCGCAGGTCAAGAGCGACACCGAGGTCGTCGGCATCGACGAGGGGCAGTTCTTCGACGCAGAACTGCCCAAGGTGTGCGATGCGCTGGCCGATCAAGGCAAGCGCGTCATCGTGGCCGGTCTGGACCAGGACTATCTTGGGCAACCGTTCGAGCCCATGCCGCAGCTTCTGGCGATCGCGGAGTACATCACCAAGACATTGGCCATCTGCATGGTGTGCGGGAATCCCGCCAATCACACGCAGCGGCTGGTCGTCAGCGAGGACCGCGTGCTGCTTGGCGCGCACGGCACCTACGAAGCGCGCTGCCGGCGCTGCTTCGACCCCTCGCTTGCAAGTCCCGCGGGCCAGACGAAGCTGTCTGAACCCTAGCGCACGTCCCGAGCCCCAGAGCAAGAGCCTGAAGCCTTTTGCTTTCCCCGGTGTCTATGTCACTCTGAGCCCATGGGTCAGGAGTCCCTGCTGTCGCGGGTGCTCTTCTTCTTCGGGATCGGCTTTTTCTTCGCCAATCTCAAAGTCGTGGTTGATCTTGTGCGGTTCCGTCTCCGCAGGGCCTCAGCGCTCCTGACCTGGCCTGGACCCAAGCCGCGCTACTACGGATTCACCCTGGCGCTCGGCGCAGTTCTGGGTGCGCTCGTCATCTTCAAGATCTTCGTCCAGGGTCGCGAGCCGAATCAGCTCCTCGGCGAGATCATGATGTTCGTCTATTACGGGTACGCGGTCCCGCTGAGCACTCGCATTGCGCGGGGCTTTTACCGGGACGGTGTCTGGTCCGACAGCGGGTTCATGCCGTGGGGTCAGATCTCAGCCGTCTCGTGGCGGGAAAGCGGGGGAGTGACCCTGGTGTTGATCTCCCACTTCCGAAGCATCGCCCGGCGCCTCGAGGTTCCGGGTCCCTTGTACGGGGAGGCCCGGCGGGTGCTCCAGGACCGCATCAAGGCCCACGATATCCACATGGGCGGGTCAGGCCTGGACCTGGGAAGCCGCAACGAGGCCGACGCGGTTTAATCCCCACTTTTCCTTCGAATCCCGAACCCCGAGTTCCGAATCCAGGGTGCGGTATACATTCCCGCGCCAAACTGCCCGATAATTCCATCATGCCGCCTCGTCCTACCTGGAAGGGCTTTCTCAAGGTCAGTCTGGTCAACATCCCGGTCAAGGTATTCCCGGCGACCGAGTCCGCTGCCGCGCTGTCCTTCAACCAGCTCCACGCCGAGTGCCAGACCCGCATCCAGCAGAAACGGTGGTGTCCCCACTGCGAGCGCGAGGTCTCGAATGCTGAGCTCGCCAAGGGATACGAGTTCGCCAAGGGCCAGTACGTGGTGGTCAGCGACGAGGACATCCAGAAGGTGCGGGTGGAGTCAACCCGGATCATCAACCTCGTCCGGTTTGCTGACGTCGCCGAGATCGATCCGATCTATGTGGACCGGGCCTACTACCTGGCGCCGGACGGCCCGATGGCCGCCGAGTCATTCGCGGTGATGCGCGAAGGCATGGCGGGGAAGGCTGGTATCGGCAAGGTGGCGTTGTACGGACGCGAGTACCTCGTGGCGATCAAGCCGCAGAAGAAGGGACTCGTGATGTATACCCTGCACCACGAGGCCGAGATTCGAAGCATCGATCAGATTGAAGAGCTGTCGTCTGTGCCGTCGAAGGTGAAGCCCGAAGAGATCAAGCTTGCGAAGCAGGTGATCGCAATCTTCGAAGGTGAGCTCAATCTGAAAGAGTACAAGGACGAGTACAAGGAAGGTCTTCGTCAGATCATCGATGCGAAGATCGCGGGCGAGGAGATCGTGGCGCCCGAGGTACAGGAATCGCCAAAGGTTGTTGACCTGATGGAAGCGCTGCGCCGAAGTCTGGATTCAGTCAGCGCCACGAAGAAGAAGCCCGCGAAAGCCGACCTGCCGGCCGTGCGGAAGGTCAAGGCCAAGTCAACGAAGAGCGCGCCAGCCAGGAAGGTCGCGGCCGGCTGATCAGGCCGTCGGTGCTTTGCGGCGCTCGTCGAGCTTGCGCCGCTCCTTCAGAATCAGCGAGTACTCCGCGGTTCGCTTCCACACGCGGTTGGCCATCTCGGTCAGCTGCACGGCCTTGAGGCCGAAGTACAGAAAAATCGCTCCAAGCGCGCCAACGGTCGCCAGGCGTAGCGTGTCCACAGCGCGTGTGCCTATCCACGCGCCAAAGAATCCCAGAACCTGATACGTGAGCACTCCCGCGGCGCCGAGAAGCAGCGGCGTGATGGTGCGCACCGTCCACGACGCCACGCGCGACTGTTTCTCCATCAGCGCGCTGATGGTTCTCAGCCGATCGATGTCGGCCTCGACCGCGTTCATGTTTTCAGCGAGCAGCACGTTGCGCAGCGACACCTGGGCCCGGCACGCGTCGGCGACGCGCCGGTCACCCTTCCACCAGTTCGGGTGGGTGACCTCGATCTCGTAACCCGGGAACTTCGCAGCCAGCCACGCCAGCAGCCGCGTGTGTGATTCGGGCGAATATTCACTGAGCGTGGACACCGTATCAATCTGAATGCGGCGACTGGCAGGTGTAAATGCCACCTCGTGGACGTCGCCGGTCGCCTGCTCCTGGACGTACGCCGACGCATGAGGATCAACGCGCTGGTGCAGCATGGCCTCGTGGTCGAGGCACGGAATGATGGGGACAGCGGGGATCAGGCTGAGTGATACCCGATAGAGCTTGACGGAGCAGATCGGCCCGAACTCACGGAGGGTGTCCAGCGCCTGCTGGACTTCTTTCGCATCGTTGTGCGTTACCACCACGACCAGATGCCCAATCCGGCGGCCGTCGGGTCACGGAGCCAGTCGGGCGGTGTCAGCCAGGTGAAGGCCAGGATGGCGACCACCCAGGCATCGTACGGGAGGGTCGTCCGCTCATCCCGCCAGAAGAAGGCCTGCCAGAAGACCCGGCTGACGACGTTCGATCCCTCAGGCATCCGGCGATCGCTGAGCGCGAGATAGGTGTAGTGAATGCGGTTCGCCACGGTCACGATGGAAAGCACCAGAATGACCCACAGCACGGCCGCCATGCGATCCGTGAACGCGCCAATCATGAAGAGGACGATGCGCTCGGGGCGTTCCATGAAGCCGACCTTGCACTTCTCGATGAGCGACTCGGCGCGCGCCCGCGCATAACTTGTCATAATGGAGAACATCATCGCGAGCGCCGCGATCATGACGTAGTCGGTCCGGCGCAGGGTCGCATAGAGGTAGATCAGGCCCAGAAACAGCGCGATGTCCGAGAAGCGGTCAAGTGTCGAATCCCAGAATGCCCCGAACCGGGACTGCGTGTTCGTCAGGTGCGCGACCTTCCCATCGATGAAATCAAAGATGTTGGCGACGATCATGATTCCGCCGGCCAGCAGGAAGTGGTCCCGCCCGAGGGCATAGGCGGCCGCGACATTGATGAGCACGCCGATCAGTGTCAGCGTGTTGGGGTGAATCCTCAGCGCCACGCTGGCGGCGATGATCGCCCGCATCGGGAACATGCAGACCGTTCCCACGAAGCCGGTAAACGTCATGTGTTGTGAGGATTAGCGCGTTCTCTCGTCAGGCCAGAGCCTCGCCATAGTAGCGCATGCCCATTCAGGACCTCAAGGATCAGATCGCCCGCCTCCCCGAGCAGCCCGGCGTCTACCTCTGGCGGAACGCCACGGGAGACACCATCTACGTCGGGAAGGCGCGCGTGCTCAGAGACCGGGTGCGCAGCTACCTCGCCGCCGGCGGGCTCAGCCCGCGCCACGAGGCGCTCGTGGACGAGATCGCGTCGGTGGAGGTGATCGTCACCGACTCGGTGATGGAAGCGCTCGCGCTCGAGAACAATCTGATCAAGCAGCGAACGCCGAAGTACAACATCCTGCTTCGGGACGACAAGAGCTACCCGTACCTGCAGCTCACGACGAGCGAGACATTCCCTCGCATCCTCGTGGCCCGCCGCGTCGAGAAGGGCGGCGACTTCTACGCCGGACCCTTTCTTCCCGCGAAGCTGGCCCGGCGCACGATGACGCTCTCCCATCGTCTCTTCGGTATCCGATCGTGCAACGAGGTCATCACCGGTCAGCGGGGCCGGCCCTGCCTCGAATACGACATCAAGAGATGCGTGGCGCCGTGTGTCGCGGAGATCTGCAGCGAGACGACGTATCAGGAAGCCGTGGCAAGTACGAAGCTCCTGCTCGAGGGTCGCAACGAGGAGCTGATTGCGACGCTTCGGGGCCGAATGGAAGAG
>JABFSA010000066.1 GCA_013140775.1 Acidobacteriota bacterium
CCACGAGCCCAGAGCCCTTGTAGATGTGGTTGTGAAAATCGGTGGCAGTCTGATCGCTCACCCGGAACACCTCACGGCTGTGCTCGCGATTGTTCATGAGGCGGCCCGAAGAACGAAGCTTGTCATTGTGCCCGGTGGAGGACCCTTTGCCGACGTCGTGCGAGACGTCGATCGTGCGCTCGGCCTGTCTGACGATGCGGCGCATTGGATGGCGGTACTCGGCATGGAGCAGTGTGCGCACCTCATCACCTCGCGGCTCGAAGGCGGTGTTCTCGTCAGCGATCCCGATGGTATTCGCCGCGCACTCGATCTCGCGCATGTGCCGGTACTTGCGCCGTCGCGATGGCTGCAGGAAACCGATCCGCTTCCGCACAGCTGGGACGTGACGAGCGACAGCATTGCCGCCTGGGTGGCTGGAATGACAGGCGCCCGTCGGCTCGTGCTCGTGAAAGCGCCGGGCGCCGGCCCGTCTAATCTCGTCGATGCGTACTTCGATCAGGTCCGTGCCCTCAACATTGAGACGGTGATTGTCACGGCAGACGATGTCGCCGGACTTCGTACGGCCCTGCGAAACCCGACGTGGAGTCCAGACGCGGGCTCGGATCCACCTACGATATGATGCGCTCCGAATGACTCACCTTCGCCTTGCGATTCGCGTCGTCGGCGCGGCGGTGTTCGTGTTGTGCGCGGCCAGTTCGTTTGCGCAGTACGGGCATCCGCTGACTGGTTCCTGGAGCGGCGATTGGGGTCCGACCAAGACAAACCGTAACCGCGTGCTGCTCGACCTGGACTGGGACGGCAAAGCGATTACCGGGAGGATCAACCCTGGTCCCGACGCGATTGTGATCCAGAAGGCAACACTCGATGTTGCGACGTGGACGGTTCGCCTCGAGAGCGAGGCGAAAGACAAAGCCGGTCAGTCGGTGCGGTACGTGATCGAGGGCAAGCTGGAAAACATTGGCGTCCCCAACCGCGTCATCAGTGGCACCTGGACCCAGGGCGGCGTGAAAGGCGATTTCAGAGTCGTCAGAAACTGAAGCCGCCGTTTCGTTCTACTCCTGCCGCGTGCCGAAAAGAGGCTGGCCGAGATCGTCGGTGAGCCTCCACAAGTAGCGATTGTTCTCCTGACAGACGTACTCGACGAGCTCGTCGTTCGGGTCCCACGGGATGTCCCACGCCGTCGTCCAGGGGCGCGTGTACGCGCCGGGATCGTCGATCGTGGCTTCGTAGTGCAGTGTGTTCTTGTCGGGCCTCGTCATGCGCTCGATCACGTGCAGGAAGCGGGTATGCGGATGCCCGAAGTGATCGAGCCAGGTGGCTTCGTTGAAGCCGACGACATCGATGACGAGGGTGTCCTTGTCCCACTTGCCAACGGAGTGACCCAGGTAGGTTGGATTGAGATCCTCGGTGGGGGGATGTGCCCGGCCGTCCATGAAGACCTCGCGCCAGATGTGCGTGGCCCCTTCGAACACGAAAAAAATGCGTTCAGGCAGCTGAATGATTTCGAGCGGGTAAGGGGTCGCCATCATGCGGGGGCCACCCGGTGGGAGACAGTACGCTTCCGGGTCGAACTTCGCGACGTTGGCCGTCTGATAGTCAAACACGGCTGCCGACCACGGCATGAACGGCACGTGCGGCTCCGTGCTTGATCCGGCGCGCGGACCACGACCGGCAGCGCGCCCCGAGTCTCGGGGGGCGATTCCGATGACCCGGTCGGCCATGTTCTGAATGTAGGGAACATCCCACACACCCGTCTTTTCCCCGGGGGCCCGGCCAACGTTCGGCGTGCCGTTTGCGAGGCGTGGCGTCGGCGGGGCAGCGGGACGCGCGGTGGTCGCGGGTTGCTGTCCGGATACCACCAGCGACCAGCCAGCGATAACCAGCGTCAGAACGCCTGTCAGGAACAGCACTTTTCGCACGGCAGTCTCCTTGGGTCTCCCGAATCGCTCGGCCCTGCGCTGGAGCGGACCGAGGATACTTCAGATTGCGCAAAAGACGCCTGACTTTGGGCGGCTTCCTGCACTTCCGGCAGGGTGAAGATAAGGGGTAGACTAGTCGGCCCAGGAGGGATCGGTTACGCCCTCAACGCGTTGAAAGGTTTATGCGACTGAAAGCACCCTATCTCTTGGCTTTTCAAGCGGTTGTGCTCATGCTGGTCGCGTTGGGCGCCAGCCAGAGTGGCGTCACGGCCGGAGCAGCCGCACAGGACCAGGCTCGGAGTGCGCCTGTCCCTGCGCGAACGACTTCAGTTCCCACGCAGGCAAGCGCGGCCGCACCGTCCCCGGCCCAGCACACGAGTGCCACCGAACGGCAGCTGCTTGATAAGTACTGCCTCGCCTGCCACAACACGAAGGCCCGGGCTGCGGGAGTCGATTCTGCTCGCAAGCTGGCCGTCGACAGCCTCGATGTGAGTCAGGTCACCCGCGATGCCAGAACCTGGGAAAACGTCGCGAGGCGTCTCCGTGCGGGGATGATGCCGCCGGCGGGTATGCCCCGGCCAGACCCGGCGACGTACGCGGGGATGGCGTCGTGGATTGAAGGAGAGCTCGATCGACACGCGGGGCCGTATACGCCAGCGCCCGGTCTTCACCGGTTGAATCGCACGGAATACGCAAACGTCGTTCGCGACCTGCTCGACCTGTCGATCGATCCGTCGAAGTACCTTCCGTCCGACGATTCGACCGCGGGGTTCGACAACATCGCGGGCGCACTGGGTCTTTCCTCCACGCTGGTCGAGGCCTATGTCACGGCCGCGCAGAAGATCAGCCGCCTGGCTGTGGGCGCGCCTGAAGATCCGACGCTCGTCGTGTACAGAACCAAGGAAGACACGACGCAGGACTACCACATCGAGGGTCTGCCGTTCGGCACTCGCGGCGGCTTGATGGTTGACCACCTGTTCCCGTCCGATGGTGAGTACTCGATCACGGTGACGCCGATCTTTGGCGACAACATGTCGCCGGCCGGCTTTGGTTCGGTACCGTGCGAGCGCATCGAGATCCTGCTCGACAACGATCGTCTGGGCCTCATGGACTGGAATGGTGGCGGACGCGCGCCTGCGGCGAATTGCGGAGGGCGGCAGGTTGCTGAAGGAGAGTCAGGTCAGGCTGGACCTGAGGCGTTCTTTGGCGGCGAAGGCGGCAACCCGATGCGTCTGCGGTTTGCGGTAACCGCGGGCGCGCACAAGCTCGCGGCCACGTTCCTCGCCACACAGTACGCGCCGCTGCTCGACCTGGATCGCCGCTTCATGCGTTCGACGATTCAGACTGGGCCTACGCCTGGCTACTCGTTCTTCCCGCACGTGGGAACGATCCGAATCGAAGGACCGTATAACGCGGTTCGAGCCGTGGATTCCCCCAGCCGGCGCCGTGTGTTCGTCTGCACTCCGGCGACAACGCGAGACATGGCGGCGGCGGCCGCGCAAGCTGCCGAACGAGCCTGTGCTCGACAGATCGTGACAAACCTGGCCACGAGGGCGTTTCGACGCCCGGTCACGCCGGTCGATGTTGACGATTTGATGGGCGCGTACGACTTCGGGCGCAAGGAGAAAGACTTCGAGCAGGGCGTGGAAATGGTCGTCGCACGCGTCCTGGCGTCTCCGCAGTTCATCTATCGCATCGAGGAAGAGCCGGCAGCCCTTCGTTCAGGTCAGGCATACCGCATCAGCGATATCGATCTCGCGTCGCGCCTCTCGTTCTTCTTGTGGAGTCGTGGACCCGACGAGACGCTGATGGCGGTTGCGCGCAGGGGCCGTCTCAAGGACCCGGTGGTGCTCGAGCAACAGGTGCGGCGCATGCTGAAGCACCCGAATGCCAAAGCGCTGTCGGTGAACTTCGCCGGCCAGTGGCTGAATCTCCGCGGCCTCGACGGGCTCTCGCCCGTGGCCTTGATCTATCCGGACTTCGACGATCCGCTGCGCCAGGCCATGCGTACGGAAGTCGAGATGATCTTCGACGGCATCGTCCGCGAGGATCGGAGCATCCTCGAACTTCTGGACTCTGACTACACGTACGTGAACGAGCGTCTCGCCAGGCACTACGGCATTGACCAGGTCACCGGAAGCCAGTTCCGTCGTGTGACCCTTGGACCCGGGATGGAGTCACGCAGAGGCTTGCTCGGCAAGGGAGCGTTCCTCGTGACGACCTCCAAACCTGAGCGAACGTCACCGGTGACTCGCGGCAAATGGGTCATGACGAACGTGCTGGGGGTGAGTCCTCCTGACCCGCCCGCGGATGTACCGCCTCTTCCCACCCGGCCAAACGACGCCAGGGGCAGTACGCGCGAGCCCACGATGCGCGAACGGATGATCGAGCACCGGGTCCGCGCCGACTGCATCCAGTGCCATCGTCTGATGGACCCGATCGGTTTCGCGCTCGAGAACTTCGATGCGATTGGCTTGTGGCGAAGTACTGACGGCGGCGGTCCCGTTGATGCCTCCGGACAGTTGTTTGACGGCACGACGATCGACGGACCGATCGCGCTTCGGACGTGGCTGACTGGTTATTCGCCGCAGTTCGTCCGAGTCACCGTTGAAAAGCTGCTGACCTACGCGCTTGGACGCGGGGTCGAGTACCAGGACATGCCACTCGTGCGGTCGATTGCACGAGACGTCGGACGCGACGCACGGTTTTCTGCACTGGTGACGGCGATCGTCAAGAGCGCGCCGTTCCAGATGAACACCAGGGTTGACGGGGATACCGAACCTTCAGGGACCACAGCGAGCCGCGCAAGCGGGAAAGAGGGGTTGTAGTCATGTCGTTCATCACCAAGAGACATCTGCCTCGTCGGACGTTCTTGCGCGGAGCGGGTGTCACACTCGCATTGCCGCTCATCGAGGCGATGATTCCTGCGAGCACCCTCATCGCCCAGACGGCAGCCCAGCCCAAGACACGCTTTGTCGGCGTGTTCTTTCCGCACGGCATGGCGCCGGGGCACTGGGAGCCTTCGACGGTCGGCGCGCTTCCTGCCCAGCTCCCCTACATCCTGGAGTCGCTGCAAGGCGTCAGGGACAAGACGACGGTCCTCACCGGGTTGTGGTCCAAGTCGGCGGAGCCACCCGAGGGCACCACGGGATCTGACCACTGGGTGGCAGCGGCGTTTTTGACTGCCAACAAGCCGAGGAAGACAGCCGCCGCGGACGCGACGGTGTTCAGCCCGACCATCGATCAGATCATCGCGCAGAAGATCGGGGGCAACACGCTGCTGCCGTCGTTGCAGCTGGCCCTCGAGGATCCCAATTCGAGCTCGAGCAACTGCGGCGAAGGTTACAGCTGCTCGTACACCAACTCGATCTCGTGGGTCGGGTTGCCGACACCTGCCACTGAGCCGGAGATGCGGACCGCTCCGCTGCCGATGGAGCTCAATCCGCAGGTCGTCTTCGAGCGTCTCTTCGGAAGCGGCGCGACCCCTGAGGTGCGTGCGGCTCGCATGAAGCAGACGACCAGCATCCTCGACTCGCTGACCGCGGAGCTGTCTCGCCTGCGGAAGGAAGTCGGAGCTGCCGATCGCCGGACGATCAACCAGTACACAGACGAGATTCGCGAGATCGAACGCCGCATCCAGCTCGCGGCGAAGACATCGACCAGCCTTCCAGACATGGATCTGCCGCCGGGCGTGCCCGAGCAGTTCGACGAACACGTCAAGCTGCACTACGACTTGCTCACCCTGGCGTTCAAGGCGGACGTGACGCGTGTGGCGACGGTGCTCGGCGCCCGCGACCTGACGAGCCGCGTCTACAACTATCCCCGGAGCCCGCTCTTCCCGGACGGTGGCACGAGCGTCAGCTTCCATGGTGGATCGCACCATCAGGACGATCCGAACCAGATGAAGCGCTACGCGCAGCTCAACAGGTATCACGTGTCCACACTGGCCTACTTCGCCGAGAAGC
This sequence comes from Acidobacteriota bacterium, assembly GCA_013140775.1. Lineage (GTDB taxonomy): Bacteria > Acidobacteriota > Vicinamibacteria > Vicinamibacterales > UBA2999 > JABFSA01. Next base: position 5,885 of record JABFSA010000066.1, read on the forward strand.
TGAGGTCCACCGAGGACGGTGACGGCAACCTGCTGGACAACTCGCTGATCGTCTACGGGACGAACATGGGGAACTCGAACCAGCATCATCACTTCGATGTGCCGCACATCCTCGTCGGAGGCGCGGGAGGCAAGCTGGCCGGCAACCGCCATCTCCACTACGACCGGAAGACGGTGACGACAGGCAACCTGCTGTTGAGCATCCTGGATATGTACGGAATCGAGCAGGGCAAGCAGGGCGACAGCACGGGACGCCTGGCGAACTTATAACCAGTGCGACGTCAACCACGAAGGTTCGAAGACAACTTGGTAGCCACGAAGAACACGATGGTCACGAAGAATCAAGGGATCGAACAAGGAACGTGGGTTTGTAGTTCTCAAGTCCTTCGCCGACTTCGTGCCCTTCGTGGTTTAGGTACGGCGACTGCGGCGTTGCTGTTCGTCTGCGGGATCACCTCGGTGGCTGCTGCGCAGAGCGAGGTCGCGGATGCGGCGATGCGTGGTGATGGCGGGGCGCTTCGCGGCCTCCTGCAGAAGCGCGTCAACGTCAACGCTCCGCAGGTGGACGGGACCACGGCTCTCCATTGGGCCGTCTACCGCAGCGACCTCGACGCCGTGAATCTGCTGATTACGGCGGGGGCCGACGTGAAAGCCAAAACCCGCGAGGGGGTCACGCCGCTGGCGATGGCGTCGCTCTATGGTCGCGTCCCGATCGTCGAGCGTCTGCTGAAGGCCGGCGCGGATGCGAAGGAGCGCGGGCCGAACGGCGAGACCACGCTCATGTTTGCGGCGCGAAGCGGCAACCCTGACCTCGTCCGTGTGCTCGTGGCTGCGGGCGCAGACGTCAACGCAACCGAGAACCTTCGATTGACGACCGCGCTGATGTGGGCGGTCGAGCAGCGTCACCCGGCTGTCGTCAAAGCGTTGCTGGCCGCCGGCGCGAATCCTGCCGCCAAGTCTGGCGGGGCAGGATTGCCGCGCAACTATATGGCCAACCGCGTGAACACCCGCAACGTGCAGGCCGCGCAGGAACGCCGCCGGAAGGCCGCTGCCGCTGGAAGAACCTACGAGCAGCAGCTCGAATGGGAGCGGCAGAATGAACCGCCCGCACCCGTGGCAGCCCAGCGAAATGCTCCGGCAGGTGTGCAGCCACGGCAGCAGGTTGTTGAAGCCGAGGACTCGGAAGTGGCCGTTGCCGGTCTCGTTGGCGGCGGTGGCGGACGACTGAACGCCCTGACGTTCGCGGCACGCGAGGGTGACCTGGAATCGGCCCGCGCACTGCTGGATGCCGGTGCCGACGTCAATCAGGCCACCGAATACAACTGGACGCCGCTGCTCACGGCGGTGAACAACCGTAACTACCGGCTGGCGGCTCTGCTTCTGGATCGTGGGGCGGATCCGAACATCGCGAACAAGGGCGGCTGGACTCCTCTCTACATCGCGACCGACAACCGGAACATCGAAGGTGGCGACTATCCGGTCCCGAAGCCGGACATCGATCATCTCGAGATCATCGCCAAGCTTCTCGAAAAGGGCGCGAACCCCAACGCCAAGGTTCGCGAAAACACGCTCACGCGCACCATCTTCACGATGCAGTGGTTCTTCGAGGACGGCGCCACGCCATTCATCCGTGCGGCGCAGTCGGGCGACAGCGAGCTGTTGGCTCTTCTCCTGAAGTACAAAGCCGACCCGTTTGTGAAGACGGCCTACGGCGACACCGCACTGACCGCCGCAGGTGGCATCGGGTGGGTAGAGGGTGTGACCTACGAGCGATCACCTGAGGACAATCTCAAGGCTGTCCGGATGCTCCTCGATCTGGGTCTCGACCCCAATGCTGCCAACGCGGACGGACGCACCGCGCTCATGGGTGCGGCACTCAAGGGACGCAACGACGTTGTGCGGCTGCTCGTCGAGCGCGGCGCAAAGCTCGAGTTGCACGACTACGGCAGCCGGGATACCGACAAGACCGGATCGGCCGCCGCGGGGCACACGTGGCAGGCACTCGACTATGCGGACGGCCTGGTTCGCGCAGGCGTTCAGAGCGCGATCTCGTACCCCGAAACGTCAAAGGTGATCCGCGCCCTCATGGTCGAACGCGGACTTCCCGTGCCCCCCGAGAATCGCAACATCCTCTCGGTGTGCGTCGTTTCGCTCTGTCAGGGCAATCAGTAGGACGAAGTCCGGCTGAGTCGGACTTTGAGCTGACTCGCTCGGCTCCCCTCGACTCCGCTCGGGGCAGGAAAGCCGAGCACTACGCCCTGTCACATCGCCACCACTGTCGTAGTGCGCGGCTTCAGCCGCGCCCTTTGCTGATCACCACACAACGCGCGCAGGACGCGGACGCGCTCTGCGCTGACGGTCCCGGTTCGGCCCCCTTCACACGCGGCGCTGCGGACACCGGCGATATCCGCTCCGGCCGCTCTCATCATCGGCAGATCGTCCGGCGTCAGCTTGCCGGCGACCGCGACGAGCAAGCCCGCCTGATGCGCCTGCGTGGCCCAGGCGGCGATGTCTTTCGGCGAGAGGAGCTCTGGCAGCCCGGCAGCGCGTTTGTCCGCTGTGTCGAGCAATACGCCCTCCGCGCCACACCGTATCGCCGCTTCCAGGACGTGATGGCGGTCCAGGCCGGCGACGACAGCGGCGTCGGCGTACGCCACTGCCACGACCCCGCAGGCGCCATCGCTGCCGGAGGCAGCACCCGCAACAGCGGCTGACAGCAGGGAAGCGGCGCGCTCGAGGCTCGTGACGCCCGCAAAGCCCACCTTGACCATGGACGCCCCTGCGCCGGCGAACGCGCGCGCCATGGCCTCTATTGCGACGTCATGCCAGGCGTCGCCGAGCGCCGCCGTCACGGGGCACGAGCGGCCCGCCACGTTGCGGATCTCGCGAAGGGTCGGAATCGATACGGCCCCGAGCGGGCCGAGCTCAGGATTCTTCGCGTCGATGATGTCGGCGCCGCCAGTCAGGGCTGCTTCGGCTTCCTGCTGGTTCTGCACGCTGACGAGGAGTCTCATTTGATTGGCGATGAAGGTACCATGTTTCATTTGCATGGCAGACCTCTCAACACCACCGCTCTCCGGTCTGATGGTCCTGGTCACGGGGGCGTCGAGCGGCATCGGTCGCGCGATTGCGATCGCCTGTGCGCGGGCGGGAGCGGATGTCGCGTTGACCTATCGCGGCAACGAGCAGGGTGCTCGCGAGGTTGAACGCGAGATCGATGCTCTTGGCCGTCGCGCTGTCGTCGTGCAATGCGACATCACCGATCAGGCGTCGATTCGAGCGCTGAGCAACGAGGCGCAGGCCTCCCTCGGCCGGATCGACGTGTGGATCAACAACGCCGGTGCCGACATCCTGACCGGTAAAGGCGCCGAGCTCTCGCACCTCGAAAAGCTTGACCTGCTCCTGGCCGCGGACCTGCGTGGAACGATGGTCGCGTCGTGGCAGGCCGCGGAACTGCTCGGGGCGAACGCGAACGGTGGAGTCATCATCAACATGAGCTGGGACCATGTGCTCACCGGGATGGGCGGGAGCAATCCCGAGCTCTTTGCCGCGGTGAAGGGTGGCGTGCTTGCGTTCAGCAAGTCGCTCGCGCGGTCGCTCGCTCCACGCATACGCGTCAATGTCATCGCACCTGGCTGGATCGATACCGCGTTTGCATCCGCTGCCGGCGAGCGGCGACGGCACGCCGTCGCCGACGCGACACCGCTCAAACGGTGGGGCACACCAGACGACGTCGCGGGCGCCGTGGTGTTCCTGGCCTCACCTGCGGCCTCGTTCATGACAGGGCAGACGATTCTGGTTGGCGGGGGAGTGGTGATGTAAGGCTCGGGATTCGGGACTCGGGGCTCGGGATTCGAAGTGCGACAGTGCGAGTGTGCGACGGTCGTAGTGCTCGCCTTTAGGCGAGCCGGAAACCAGGGGAGCTGTCTATGGCTGAAAAAGAGGCGACGTACAACGAAGCGCAGATCGCGGAACGCCTGGCGGGTCTTCCCGGATGGTTTCTCGAGGGAGGCTGGATCCGGCGTCACTACAAGACCGACGGGTGGCCGACGACGCTGATGTTGGTGACGACGATTGGCTACCTCGCCGAAGCGGCCTATCACCATCCGGACCTCGCGGTGACGTGGGGCCGGGTCACGGTGAAACTGTCCACGCACAGCGCTGGCGGGATTACTGACAAGGACTTCGATCTCGCGCGCAAGATCGAAGAGGTGGCGCTGTGGCGGCCTGCCGCGGGCGGAGCGCTCGACGGCACGCCGAACAAGTTCGTCCGCAGCGGCGATCCCCGCTGATGGTCGCGCTCGCTCGATTGGAACCCGAGCGAGCGCAGTCGATATCGTGAACAGTGAACGACCAGCCGGCGCGACAGGCGTGATGCCGAACCGAGTGCTGTTCGTCACCGGTCGGCTTGCCGAGCCAGCGCTGAATCGCACGCTGGCCGCGATGTCGTCCGGATTCGCGTACGACGTCGCGCCTCTCAAGATCACCGTGGCGGCGTTGATGACGACAGACTGGATTGCGCGGTTCCTTGACGTGCCTGCCGGTACGGACCTCATTCTGATTCCCGGACTCTGCGAGGGTGACACTGCGGTGATTGCCGAGAAGGCGGGCGTTCGCGTGGAGAAGGGGCCGAAAGACCTGCGCGAAATACCCCGGTACTTTGGAAAGGCCGCTGCCGCGCGCGATTACGGCGACTGGGACATCGAGATTCTTGCCGAGATTAATAACGCCCCGCGTCTGACCAGACAGGCGATCAGGCAGGCCGCAGACTATTTCCGCGCGTCAGGCGCCGACGTGATCGATATCGGCTGCACACCGGGGCTGGCGTTTCCGGCGCTGAAGGAAGTCGTCCAGGAACTCGTGGGCGCAGGCATGCGCGTCAGTATCGACAGTTTCGAACCGGATGAAATCCGCGCCGCTGTCGCTGCTGGTGCCGAACTGGTGTTGAGCCTCAATGGTTCGAACATTGACGTGGCAAGGGATCTGGCCGGCACCAACGCCAGGGTCGTCGTCATTCCAGACCTTGGAGGATCGGTCGATACGCTCGACCCCAGCATCGAGATGCTGGAGCGCTTTGGAATTCGATACCTGATCGATCCGATTCTCGAACCGATCGGCCATGGCTTTGCGGCATCACTGGAGCGCTACGCGCAGACGCGCCGCCGTTATCCGCAGGCGGAGATGTTGATGGGCGTCGGTAACCTGACCGAGCTCACGGCAGCTGACACGACCGGCGTCAATGCGGTACTCATCGCGGTATGCCAGGAACTGGGGATCCGCGCGGTCCTGACGACAGAGGTCGCCCCCTGGACGCGTGGCGCGGTGCGCGAGATTGACGTGGCGCGCCGGTTGATGCACCACGCGGTGACGCGTCAGACAATCCCGAAGGGTGTGGACGATCGCTTGATCACCATCAAGGATCCGGTGGTGCTCTCGTTCACGGAGGACGAGTTGCGCGCGCTGCAGTCGCAGATCACCGATCCCAACTACCGGATTTTTGCGGACGCCAGCGCCATCACTGTCCTGAACAACGAGCTGTTCGTCAGGGACACCGATATCCAGCGGATCTTTGCGAAGCTGCAGGTGGACGATCCGGCGCACGCTTTCTATCTGGGAAAGGAGCTCGCGCGCGCGAGTCTTGCGATGACGCTCGGAAAAACGTACCGGCAGGAAGGCGCGCTCGCGTGGGGCTACCTGACGCCGCCCGACGATGCACGGTCGGAGCACGTGAAACTGTCTGGAACCAAGAGCCGAGAGCCCAAAGCCTAGCCATGTCTCTCCCCTTTGTGCCGTCTGTCGAGGCGCTCGTGCCCCCTCCGGATCCGGTTCGAAGTTGCGAGATGCTCGGCGCACTGCCGTACCGTCTGTTCCTCGATAGTGCCTCGCGCGACCCAAGCCTCGCGCGATATTCGTTTTTGACGGCGGATCCAGTCGCGGTCATTCGCAGCCGCGGATCCCGTACCGAATGGGTTGAACCGCTGAGCGGCAGGGAACATCCGGTTGCCGGAGACCCGCTCAGCGTCATTCGCGGGTTCCTCGCGCCCTTCGCGTCTCCTGGTGATCCCGACCTTCCTCCGTTTCAGGGCGGCGCTGCGGGCTTTCTCACGTACGACTGGGGACTGGAGCTCGAGCGGATGCGTGCGCCCTTGCACGACGACCTCGGCCTCGACGACGTGGTGATGGGTATCTACGACTGGGTGGTGGCCTGGGATCACGCCACGTCACGCGCGTGGTTGATCTCGACAGGCATACCCGAACAACAGCCGGCGGAGCGCAAGCGACGTGCGCAGACTCGCGCAGCAGAAGTGCTGGACCTCCTCAACGCGTCCACTCCACCCGCATCGAGCACTCTCGGCACTCTGGTTGAGCGTTCGCGCTCGAAGGACACTCCGCTGAAGTCTCATCTCATAAACGGGTGGTGGGATCCGCGTATCGCTGTCCGATCGTTGTTCACCCGCGATGGGTACGAGACGGCCGTCCAGCGCGTGCGCGACTACATTTGTGCGGGCGACATCTTCCAGGCAAACCTTTCACAGCGGTTTGAAGCGCCGCTCACCGAAACGCCGTGGGCGCTCTACCAACGCGTGCGAACCGTCAGTCCGACGCCGTTTGCCGCCTTCCTGGATTTTCCCGAGGCCGTCGTCCTCAGTGCGTCGCCCGAACGGTTCTTGCGCGTGGATCCGGCAGGTGTGGTCGAGACGAGGCCGATCAAGGGAACGCGGCCTCGCGGGCTCGGGCCCGAGCACGATGCCGCGTTGGGGCAGGCGCTCGTGGAGAGTCCGAAGGATCGCGCGGAGAACCTGATGATCGTCGATCTCATGAGAAACGATCTGTCGCGCGTGTGCGCTCCGGGAACTGTGCGGGTCTCCGAGCTCTTTGCCCTCGAGCAATACGCAACCGTTCATCATCTGGTCTCGACGATCGTCGGGCAGCTCGCGCCGGGCGCCGATGCGCTGGATCTGCTGAAGGCGGCGTTTCCTGGTGGCTCGATCACCGGTGCCCCCAAGGTGAGGGCGATGGAGATCATCGCCGAACTGGAGCGGACCCGCCGCGGTGTCTACTGCGGATCGATCGCCTACTGGAGCGTCACCGGAGATCTCGATTCGAGTGTCGCGATCCGCACCGCGGTCGCGCGCAACGGCCGCGTATACTTTAGTGCCGGCGGCGGCGTCGTGGCTGACTCGGATCCCGCCGAGGAGTATCAGGAGACGCTGGATAAGGCCCGCGGCTTCATTGCGGCGCTCGCCGTGCCCGAATGATTCTCGTCATCGACAACTACGATTCGTTTGTCCACAACCTGGCGCGGTACGTGCGGGAACTTGGCGAGGACGCGATCGTGCGGCGCAATGACGCGCTGTCGCTCGAGGAAGTCGCTGCGATTGCGCCCACTCACATCATCGTGTCACCAGGACCCTGCACGCCGCGTGAAGCGGGAATCTCCACCGAACTCGTCCGCCGTTTCGGGCCGCATCTGCCGATCCTCGGCGTCTGCCTGGGGCATCAGTGCATCGGAGCGGCGTTCGGCGGGGTCATCGCAAGGGCAGGCCGGCCGGTTCATGGCAAGACGTCCTCTATTCGACATACAGGGACCGGTATCTTCGCCGGATTGCCCTCTCCCCTGAGAGCGGCGCGCTATCACTCACTCGTGATCGAGCCCGCGTCGCTGCCGGCTTCGCTTCGCGTCACTGCGACGGCGGAAGACGACGGCGAGATCATGGCTGTCGAGCACGTCACCTATCCCGTGATCGGTGTCCAGTTCCACCCCGAGTCGGCCGCCAGCGAGTACGGCTACGCATTGCTCGATCGGTTTTTACACGGAGTGTCAGCGCGCACGGCAGAGCTTCCGGTCCGGGCTGATGGTGCGCAAGAAGCCCCGCGCGGGTCGTGGTGGCGGCGCCGTGTGGACCAGGGCCCAGGCGGAGAATTCGTACCGCCCCCGGTGGAGCTCGTCCGATGACGTCGAGCGTCAATGCTGCAGGTGAAATAGTGCCTCCCGCTCCCGTGAGCGCCGAGCCACTCGTGTGGGTGAACGGCGAGCCGCAGAAAGACGCTCGAGTCTCTGTCCACGATCGAGGCCTGACGCTGGCGGATGGTCTCTTCGAGACGCTCCACGTGAAGGGCGGGAACGCTTTTCGTCTCGATCGTCACCTCGCGCGTCTTGGCCGTGGCCTGGCGGCGATCGAAATTGCCTACCCCGTTGCGCTTGGTTCGTGGCTCGAGTTCGCCCTCACGAAGGCGTCCGTTCAAAGGTTCGGTGGAGAGGCAGGCCTTCGCATTACGGTGACACGAGGCGCGGGACCTGCTGGCGTGGGCATTCCGGCTGACGCAACGCCGACCGTGGTGATGACGCTCAGCGCCATGCCGAGATTCCCTGGGATCTACGAGAAGGGTCTTGCTGTGCACGTCGCGTCAGGACGTCGCAACGAACGCGCGATGACGGCTGGCCTGAAGACACTGGCCTATACCGACGCAGTTGCTGCACTTCTCGAGGCTCGGCGTGCCGGGGCCGACGAAGCGCTGTTCCTCGACACCGACGGACACTGTTCCGAAGCGACGGCGAGCAACCTGTTCATCTGGACCGGTTCTTCCCTGCTGACACCGCCGATGAGTTGCGGGGCACTGTCCGGCATCACGCGGGAGGCTGTCATTGAGCTGGCATCGACGAAGGGGCTGGAGACCGTCGAGCGCACTTGTACTTTGCAGGACCTCCTCGATGCGAGGGAGGCATTTCTCACGAGTTCGCTTCGGGGGCTGGCTCCGGTGGTTCGTGTCGGAGACGCCGCGATTGGCGCCGGCGTTCCGGGTGCCGTGACCGCGACTCTGACGGCCGCGTATCGCGCGCTGGTCGATCGCGAGTGTGGAACCCTGACGGCATGATTGTGGAAACGATCGTCACCAGCCTCGCCCTGGACGGCGCCGTGAACTGCGCCCCGATGGGCGTCGAGTGGGGAGACGACGGGATTGTCTTGAAGCCGTTTGTTGAAACGGCCACCTACCGGAATCTATTGGCGACGCACTGTGCGGTCGTGAATCTCATCGATGATGTGCGCGTGTTTGCATGGGCGGCCATTTCAAATCCTTCATACACGACCGTGCCGGCGGAGACGATTCAGGGAGTCGTTCTCGCCGACTGCTGTTCGTGGCGCGAGGTTGCTGTGACGTCGATCGACAGTACGCCTCCTCGTTCGCGAATCGAGACCCGGGTGGTGCATCGCGGGGTAAGACGCGAGTTCATCGGCTTCAACCGCGCGCGTCACGCCGTGCTGGAGGCGGCGATCTACGCCACGAGGGTGAACCTTCTCCCTCGAACGTTCATCGACAGCGAGCTGGAGCGTCTGCAGGTGATCGTCGAGAAGACCGCCGGGCCTGCCGAAGTCGAGGCGATGAGGCTGCTCACCGACTACGTGCGTGCGGCTCCGGACCCTTTAGGGCCCGATCAGGAATAACTTGATCATCGTGGTCGCCGATGCATCCCGCCGGGCTGCGTTGCTCGTCGCTTACATACACTCGGCATGTGCGCTCCTCGCGCCTTGCCGGGCGGGCGCCTCGACGCCCACAATGACCAACTTATTCCTGACCGGACCCTTAGCGCCCAGATGAGAGATTCGCAGGAGGTGTTCGTCGAGACGGCGGCACGTCTGCACTTCGGCGTGCTCGATCTGCGTGGAGCGAGTGGCCGGTGGTTTGGCGGAATCGGTGCGGCGGCTCCCGGGCCGACGCTGCTCGTGTCGGCGGCGGCGGGAGAGCGACTGGAAGCGGAGGGTTCAGACGCCCATCGCGCCCTTGATTACGCGCGGCGGTTTGTCGCGCACTACGGTTTGCGCGGCGGGGCCCGAATCCGTGTGCATCGCGCCTTGCCGACGCACTCAGGTCTCGGGTCGGGTACGCAGATGGCTCTGGCCGTGGGGCGCGCTATTGCCGAACTGCATGGCCTCGACATCGATGCGCCCGGGCTTGCGCGTGCGGTTGGACGGGCGCGGCGCTCGGCGGTGGGCACCTGGACGTTTGCCGGTGGGGGGCTGGTTGTGGACGGCGGGCGCCACACCGGGCGCGATCAAGGGGGGCCGCTTCTGGCGCGATTGCCGTTCCCGGCCTCGTGGCGGTGCGTGCTCGCCGTGCCCGAAGCGAAGCCGGGTGTCAGCGGCCTGGACGAGCAGGCCGCATTTGAGTCACTGCCGACGCCATCTGATCGGGACGTCGAAGGTGTCGCCCACCTCGTGCTCATGTCGCTGCTGCCGGCTGTAGCGGACGCGGACATCGGAGCGTTCGGCGACGCGCTCGGCCGCATTCAGGAGATCACCGGGCGCTGGTTTGCACCTGTTCAGGGCGGGTCTTTTGCACCCGGAGCCAGCGAGACGCTGATCCATCGCATGCGTGATCACGGTGCGCATGGCGTTGGACAGAGCTCGTGGGGACCCGCGGTCTACGGGATCGTCGAGGGAGCCGAGGCTGGGACGCGTTTGGCGGACCTGCTGCGTGCCTCAGCGGACCATCCGTGCGTGGTTTACGAGGGCGCCTTTCCTCGACACGGCGCGCGCATTCGTCGAGCGCTGCCGCCCGATCTGGTTGTTTGACACTCCACTCTGCCTACCGTACACTCCGCGCCCTGAGCGTGCGAACGAAGCCAGCGGTTCTCGCCGCTCTCATCCTGCTGTGTGCGGTTCCTTCGGTGGCGGGCCATCACTCCTTCGTGGTGGAGTACGACATCAACCGTCCGCTCACGATGGCGGGTGTGGTGAGCAAATTCGAGTGGGCAAATCCTCATGCCTACCTGTCGGTCGATGTTGCGGACGAGGGCGGCACGACGACCTGGATCTTCCAGCTGGCGAGTCCCAATGTGCTCGAGCGCGGTGGCTGGACTCGCCTAACCCTCGGGGTAGGCGATCGAATCACTCTGCAGGGGTATGGTGGGTTTGCGATCAGCACTCGTGGGGTGGTGACGTCGGTCACATTGCCCGATGGACGCGCGCTCGTGGCGGGTCCCGGGCCGGCGCGTCCTGACACGGCGTCTGGGACGTGAGGACGCAGCACCGGGCGAACTGATAGGTTCGAGCCATGGGCAGCCAGGCGAGATCTTCAGCGCCGCGACTCTGGCCGACAGCCGTCCAGAGTGACGTCAGGTAGCTCGACAAGGCGGGTTTTTATCACGAGCGCGGAGGATGGCATGAACCAGGTCATGAGACGCATCTGGATGGCGGCACTTTTGCTGTGCGTGAGTGTCGGGTCCGCCTGGGCGCAGGCGACCGCGCAACTCAACGGTCGTGTGACCGACGAGAGCGGGGCCGTGCTGCCGGGCGTCACCGTTACGGTGACGCAGACGGAGACCGGCTTCACGCGGACCGTTGTGACCGAAGGCGACGGCGGCTACGTCATTCCCAACTTGCCGACCGGTCCGTACAGGCTGGAGATTTCGCTTCAGGGATTCCGGACCTATCAGCAAACGGGCATCGTCCTTCAGGTCGGTGGGACGCCGACCGTGAACGCTGCGCTCGCGGTCGGGAGCTTGGAGGAGACAGTCTCCGTCGAGGCTGCGGCGCCGCTTGTGGACGTGCGCAGCGCGGGTATCAGCGAGGTTGTCGAACAGGAGCGGATTGTCGAACTCCCGCTGCAGGGTCGCCAGGTGACGGACCTGATCGTGCTGGCTGGCGCCGCAGTGAATACGGGCACTGTGAGCACCAGCCGCGGTATGCCTGGTACGGTGGCGATATCGGTGGCCGGCGGGCTTCGCGTTGGGGTGTCGTACACCCTTGACGGTGCCATGCACAACAACACGTACGACAACCAGAACATGCCGTTGCCGTTCCCGGATGCCCTGCAGGAGTTCAGTGTCTCGACCGGCGGGCTGTCGGCGTCGAGCGGGGTGCATGCCGTGGCGTCGGTGAACGGCGTCACGAAGTCCGGGACGAACCGTTTCTCGGGGAACCTCTTCGAGTTCTTTCGCGACGAACGGTTCAACGAGCCGAACGCGTTTGCGCCGATCGGGCGAGACGGCAAGAAGGTGGGCGATGCGCTGCGTCGCAATCAGTTCGGCGGCACGCTGGGCGGTCCGATTGTGACCGACAAGCTCTTCTTCTTCGGCGCCTATCAAGGGACGAGGGTGGTGGCGCAGCCGACTGGGAACATCTCGTTCGTGCCGACGCCCGCGATGATCGCGGGCGACTTCACCGCCCTGGCCTCGCCCGCCTGTAACGGTGGCAGTCAGATCACGCTGCGTGCGCCGTTCGTGAACAACCGGGTCGATCCCTCACGGCTCAGCCCGGCGGCGCTGAAGATTGCCAACTCCGGGTACCTGCCGAGTACGGCCGACCCGTGTGGCCAAGTGACCTGGGAGCAACCGCTGGACAAGAACGACTGGCAGGGCGTGGGTCGTGTCGATTACCAGTGGAGCGCCAATCATTCGGTGTTCGGGCGCTACATGCAGACCTACGAGTTCCGCCTCCCGGCTATCGAGGCCACGCACAACGCGCTGACGGCGACGAATGCGATTGGGCCAAACCGGCGCGCCCGCGCCCAATCGTTGGCGTTCGGCGATACCCAGGTGTTGGGTACCAACACCGTGAACGCGTTCCGCGTGACCTGGAACAACACCGCGTTGCGGATGAACGATCCGGCTGACGCATTCCTGGACACCAATGCCCTTGGCGTCAAGGTTCACACGTATCTGCCGGATGTGATTTCGCTGAGTGTGGCCAACGCGTTCACGATGAGCGGCGGCGACGCGGTCAAGATGGTGCTCGACAACGAGTCCTATCAAGTGGCGAACGACCTGACCCTGGTGCGCGGCAACCATCAGCTGGCAGTCGGTGGGAACGTCGCGTACTGGACGTCGGAGACGCAAAACTTCGCGCGGGCCGTCGGGGACTTCAACTTCAACGGCACCGTGACCGGGCTCGCGCTGGCCGATTTCATGACCGGTCAGCTGACGAGGCTGCGGCACTCGGGTCCGGGCCTCCTCCCGCTGCATCAGACGTATCTGGGGCTCTACGGTCAGGACACGTGGCGCCTGACACCGAAGGTGACCGTGAACGCGGGTCTGCGGTGGGAGCCGTTTTTCGGTCAGCAGATCGAGAACGGCTCGATCACGAATTTCAGCTTCGACAACTTCCGGCAGGGGATCAAGACGAACCGGTTCGTGAACGCGCCCCCGGGCTTGTTGTATCCGGGTGATCCGGGCTTTCCGGCTGGCAAGTCGGGCATGAAGAAGCAGTGGACGAACCTGTCGCCGCGAGCCGGACTCGCCTGGGACGTGACCGGCGACGGCCGCACGGCGGTCCGTTCTTCCTATGGCCTCGCCTACGATTTCGTGAGCGCCCAGTACCTCTATATTGCCGGCTCGGCGCCGCCCTTCAGTAATCGTCTCGAGCTGACCGGTGTCATGCCGTTCGAGGATCCCTACAGCACCGTGCCTGGTGGACAGACGCACCCGGTGCCCAACGATCCGCCGTCCACGGCGGCGTTCCCGGGTTTCGGTGCGTTCGGCACCATCGATCCCGACAACAACTCGCCTCGGGTGCAGTCGTGGAATGTCACCTTCGAGCGGCAGATCGGCAGTGTGTGGCAGGCGTCGGCCAGCTATTTGGGTAGCTATGCGGATCGGCTGTGGGGTGGTGTTCAGGTGAATCCCGGGGTGTTCCTCGGGTTGAATCCGTGCGTGCTCAACGGGGTGTCGTACCCGGTTTGCACCACGGCCGCCAATCTGGATCGCCGGCGGGTGCTGATTCTGGAGAACCCCACGGTGGGTCAGCGGTTTGGACCGGTCGACCGCCACGACGACGTGGGCCAGCAGAGCTACGCGGGTTTGAAGCTGTCCGTGCAGCGCCGCGCCGCGAGCGGGCTGAGCCTGAGCGGAAACTACACCATCTCGCACTGCGAGGCGGATACGGGCTCGTCCTTCTCGTTTGCGCAGTTCAGTGCCGGCTATACCGACCCGACGAATCCCGCCTTCGATCGCGGCAACTGCACGCAGAACCGCACGCACATCGCGAACCTGTCGGTTGGTGCCGAGACGCCCCAATTTGGCAACGCGACGCTGCGGGCCATTGCGTCCGGCTGGCGAGCGTCTGGCATCTTCAACGCGCGCTCGGGGGCCTGGCTCACGGTGACGACGACGACCGATGTGGCGGCGACGGGCATCGCCAATCAGCGGGTGAATCAGGTGCTCGACAACGTGTATGCGGACAAGTCGCTCAATGCGTACCTGAACCGCGCAGCGTTCGCACTGCCGGCGGCGGGCACGCTCGGCGACCACAAGAATGGCAGCATCGAAGGGCCCGGATTCTGGAACGTCGACCTGGCGTTGACGAGGCTCATTTCGGTGGCTGGCCGGCAGACGCTGGAGCTCCGGGTTGAGACCTTCAATCTGTTCAACACGTTCAACTGGGGCGACCCGGTGACCAATTTCAACGCGGCGACGTTCGGTCGGATCCTGACGCAGACCGGCGACCCGCGCATCATGCAGTTCGGCGTCAAGTACGGGTTCTAGTTCACGAAAGGCTGAAGGAGTGTTCATGAAGGGTGTATCGCGGGTGTTGAGCGGCGTGCTGGGAGTGCTGCTCCTGAGCGCGGCCGCGTGGGCGCAGGCAACCGCTCAGATGAGCGGGACGGTGCGGGACGAGAGCGGTGCCGTGCTTCCGGGCGTCACCGTCACCGTCACGCAAACCGATACGGGCTTCACACGCACGGTCGTCACCGAGGGCGAAGGTTCCTACGTGATGCCGAACCTGCCCACGGGGCCGTACCGGTTGGAGGTCTCGCTGCAGGGCTTCAAGACCTACGTGCAGACAGGGATCGTGCTGCAGGTGGGTGGTTCGCCGACGATCAACGCGACCCTGGGGGTGGGCAACCTCGAGGAGTCGGTGACGGTGGACGCGGCCGCGCCGCTCGTCGACGTGCAGAGCGCTGGTATTTCCGAAGTCGTCGACAACGATCGCATCGTCGAGCTGCCGCTGCAGGGACGCCAGGTGACGAATCTCATCGTGCTGGCTGGTGCGGCGGTGAACACGGGGGACGTCAGCGGGCAGCGGAACCGTTCGGACTCGGTCGCCATCTCGGTGGCCGGAGGCCTCCGCACCGGCGTGGCCTACGTGCTGGACGGCGCCATGCACAACGACCCGTACGACAACACCAACATGCCGTTCCCGTTCCCGGATGCGTTGCAGGAGTTCGCCGTGGCGACCAGCGGGTTGTCGGCGCAGAACGGCATGCACTCGGGCGCGTCGGTCAACGCGGTGACACGTTCGGGCACGAATGCGTTTCACGGCAACGCCTTCGAGTTCCTCCGCGACAAGCGCTTCAACGCCACGGATCCGTTCGCGCCAAAAGGGCCTGATGGCACGCGCGTGGACGACGGCCTCGTGCGCAACCAGTTCGGCGGCACGCTCGGCGGACCGCTCGTGAAGGACAAGCTCTTCTTCTTCGCCGGGTATCAGGGGACGGTGACGCGTCAGACGCCGGCCGCGTTCGTGGCCTTCGTGCCGACACCGGCGATGCTCGCGGGCGACTTCACGGCGATCGCGTCGCCGGCGTGCAACGCGGGCCGGCAGGTCGCGCTGCGCGCGCCCTTCGTCAACAATCGGATCGACCCCGCGCTCTTCAGTCGGGCCGCCGTGACCATCTCAAGGCGGCTGCCGACACCGGTGGACCCGTGCGGCGAGATTCGCTACAGCGTGCCTCTCGACAACAACGACAAGCAGATTGTGTCGCGCGGTGACTATCAGCTGAGTGGCAATCACTCGCTGTTCGCCCGGTACATCGATGCGTTCGAGAATCGCCTGCCGACGCTGTCGCGCACGGGCAACATCCTGACCGTGCGGCGGGAGTTCGGTGCGAACAAGCAGGCTCGCGCACAGGCCACGGCGTTCGGCGACACGAAGGTGTTCGGTGACAACATGGTCAACGCGTTTCGTGCGACCTGGAACCGGACGTCGAATCACCTGAACGATCCGCCCGATCAGTTCTTCGACGCGCCCGAACTCGGCATCAAGCTGTACTCCTACGTGCCAGGTGTGATCGGCTTGAATGTCACGAATGGGTTCACCGTGTCCGGCGGGAACTCGGTGAAGGTGCGCATCGAGACCGATGCCTATCAGGTTGCCAACGATCTATCGGTGGTGCGCGGGCGGCACCAGATGTCGTTTGGCGGGAACGCGTCGTACTGGACGGTGGATAGCGAAGACAACGCCCGGGCAGCGGGGGACTTCAACTTCAACGGGCAGGCGACCGGCATTGGCCTGGCCGACTTTCTGACCGGGCAGACGTCGCTCGTGCGGCACGGCGCGCCGGGCGTCCTGCTGATGGAGCAGTGGTACTTCGGTCTCTATGCGCAGGACACGTGGCGAGCCACCGATCGGCTGACGTTCAATGCCGGGCTCCGATGGGAGCCTTTCTTTGGGCCCAGCACGAAGAACGGCGCCATTTCCAATTTCGTGCTCGACAATTTCCGAAAGGGAATCAAGACCAACCGGTTCGTCAACGCACCGGCCGGCCTCATCTATCCGGGCGACCCCGGATTTCCGGACGGCAATTCAGGGCTGAACCCTCAGTGGCGCAACTTCTCGCCTCGGGCGGGGCTGGCCTGGGATGTCAATGGTGACGGGCGAACCGCGGTGCGTTCGTCGTACGGACTGAACTACGACTTCCCGAGTTCGGTGTTCCTCTACATCGCCGCGTCGGCGTCCCCCTTTGCGAACCGGGTGGAGTTGAGCGGTGTGCCATTCGAGGATCCGTATCGGTTCGTGGGTGGCGACACGCATCCGCTCGCCAGGAATCCTCCCGCCGACGCGCAGTATCCGTTGTTCGGCGCCTACGGCGTCATGAATCCGGACATCAATTCCACGCGTGTGCAGTCGTGGAATGTGACGGTGGAGCAGCAGATTGGTACCGCCTGGCAGGCATCGGCAAGCTACCTCGGTAGCTACGCCGATCGGATGTGGGGCCAGGTGCACCTCAATCCCGGCAACTTCATGGGTCTGGGGCCGTGCACGATTCAGGGTGTGTCCTATCCGTCGTGCACGGTGACTGGCAATGTTGACCGCCGGCGCACGCTGTATATGGAGAACCCGGCGCAGGGCCAGTGGTTGGGCCCGGTGGTGGAGTTCCGTGACGTCGGTGTGCAGACCTATCGCGGCATGAAGCTGTCGTTCCGACGGCGCGCGGACGAGGGCGTGAGCTTGAGCGGGAACTACACCCTCTCGCACTGCGAGTCGGATACGGAAGTGAGCGGGAGCTTTGCCCAGTTCGCCAACGGGTATCTGAATCCGAACGACCCGTCCTTTGACCGGGGTAACTGCACGCAGAATCGGCGTCAGGTGGGCAACGTGTCCGTCGGTGCGCAGACGCCGCAGTTTGCCAACGCCGCGTTTCGAGCGATCGCGTCCGACTGGAGGTTCTCGGGCATCTTCAGCGCTCGTTCCGGGAGCTGGCTGACGGTGACGACCGGACGCGATATCAACGGTTCGGGCATCGCGGCGCAGCGCGTCAATCAGGTGCTCGACAATCCCTACGGCGACAAGAGCCTCAACAACTACTTGAACCCGGCTGCGTTTGCGTACCCAGCGGCTGGCACGCTCGGTGACCACCGTAATGCCAGTATCGAGGGACCGGGCTTCTGGACGGTCGATTTGGCGGTGTCCCGGCTCGTGCCGTTCGGGTCGCAGCAGAATCTGGAGCTTCGGATCGAGGCGTTCAATCTGTTGAACAATTTCAACTTCGGCCTTCCGAATGTGAATCTCGACGCCGGGACGTTCGGCCGGATCACCGCCCAGTCCGGCGAGATGCGAGTCATGCAGTTTGGTCTGAAGTACGGCTTTTAGAATCAACCTGCTGTAAACTCCTGTGCGCAATTCGAGCCGGGTCGTAGGCGGCTACTAACAAGTGAGAGATATGCATCAGAGGCGGTTCGGTGTCGCGACGTGGAAGCAATGCCTGGGTATCGTGCTGCTGGTGGCGGGTGTCCATCAGCCGGCCTTTGCCCAGGTGGATATCACCGGGCTTTGGCGCCCGTTACCCCGCAACCAGGACGGAAGCGGTATGACCGGCGACGCCGCCGGGGTTCCATTGACTCCAGGAGGACAGTGGAGGGCCCAGAGCTGGTCGCCAGAGGACTTCGACACGGCCGAATGGGTCTGCCGCCCACACGCCTTCGATTACTCGCTCGAGGGACCTCTTTCGCAGATGCGCGTCTGGGCGGACGTGGATCGCCCGACACAGAAGGTAATCTCTTACAGCGCGCACCTCAACCAGCAGGAGCAGGAGACCACCATCTACATGGACGGCCGCCCGCATCCTCCTGAGAACACGCTTCATACCTGGAGCGGCTTCTCGACGGGCGAGTGGGACGGCGACGTGCTGGTCGTCACCACCACGCACCTCAAGGAAACCTACATTCGCCGATCCGGATTGATGCGGAGCGACAGGTCCGTCGTCCACACGCGGTGGAGGCGGGTTGGCAACTATCTGCAGGCCACCTCGATCCTGTATGATCCCGTCAATTTTACGGAGTCTTACCCCCGAAGCTCGATGACGTGGATTTACGACCCTGCGCTGACGGAGTCACCGTATCCGTGCGAAGAAGCAACAGAGACGGCGGTGCCTCGCGGCGATGTGGCGCACTTCCTGCCGGGCCAGAGCCCGCTGCCTGGTCTCAATCCGAAGCTCGCGGACCGCTTCGGCTCCCCGCCCGAGGCGCGTCTGGGCGGGCCGGAAACCATGTATCCCGAGTACATTAAGAAGATGAAGACCATGCCCCGTCCTTCGGGGCCTCCGGCGGCCGGCGTCGGGGAGGGGAACTAGCATGAGCAAGCTGAAGAGCAGGTTCTCGGCCGGATCCCGGCTGAAGTTTGCATGGCTGCCCGTTGTCGCCTCTGTGGCGGTGCTTGGGCTGAGCGAACAGGTCTTCACACAGGCCGGACAGCGCACGATGTGGGCGCCGCGCCTTGCCGGTGTGACACCAGGCGAAATACAGGTGCTGCCCGTGCAGGGCAACGTGCACATGCTCGTCGGGGCCGGCGCCAACATCACCGTTCAGACGGGCAATGACGGCGTCCTGATGGTGGACACCGGGACCGCGGCGATGAGCCCCAAGGTCATTGCTGCCATGCGGTCGATTTCGGGCAAACCGCTCCGCTACATCGTCAACACGACGGATCGTGCCGATCACACCGGCGGGAATTCTGCAATCGCCGACATCGGTGAAACGATCCCCTTCCGTGAAGCGAACTACACGGCCGGTCCCCAGGGCGCACTCGACATCGGGCGCGCGTCGATCATTTCCTACTACACCGTGATGCACAGGATGTCGGCGCCCACCGGAAAGGCGGTGGCCGCTCCTGAAACCGGGTGGCCGGACAACACGTATTCGATTGCCCAGAAGCGGCTCTACTTCAACGACGAGCCTGTAGTGATCCAGCACATCAACGCGAACAGCGACGGCAACAGCGTCGTATTGTTCAGAAAGTCCGATGTCGTCAGTGCCGGTGACATGCTCGATCTGACCGGGTATCCGATCATCGACCTGGCCGGTGGTGGCACGATCGAGACAATGGTCACCGGATTGAATCACCTGATCGACATTGTCGTTCCGCGGGCGAACGCCGCGGGCGGCACCATGGTCGTGCCTGGTCACGGGCGAATCGCGGACCACGCCGAGGTGGTTTACTATCGCGATATGGTGACGATCGTGCGCGACCGGGTGCAGGATCTCATCAAGAAAGGTATGACCCTGGAGCAGGTGAAAGCCGCAAGGCCCACCCGCGACTGGGACGGGCGTTACGGAAAAGACACTGGGGACTGGACGACGAGCATGTTCGTCGAGGCTGTATATCAGAGCCTTAAGAAGCCGGCTTGAAAGGAGACATTCTCATGGGACGCACTATTCTCTTGGTCCTCGCGGGCCTCACGCTGCTGACTGGCGCAGAGCGTGTATTCGCCCACCACTCGTTTTCCGCTACCTATGACTCGACCAACAAGGTTGAGATCGAAGGGGTGGTCAAAGAGTTCGTGTGGCGCAACCCGCACTCATTCATGCGTCTCGACGTCGTTGACAAGGCTGGAGAGACCAAGACGTGGGCGCTCGAATGGGGATCGACCAACGACCTGACGCAGGCGTCGATCACACGGACGACGCTCAAGCCGGGTGACAAGCTGGTTGTGACCGGCGAGCCCGCGCGCGACCAGTCGTCGCTGCGGCTGCTCATCACGACCATCAACCGCCCGAGTGACGGGTTCGCGTGGAAGGGACGGGTCGACTGAGGATGCGCTCACAGTCGTTTGCGCTGTTCGCGGTGCTGCTCCTTGCAGCGTCCAGCGATATCAGCGCGCAGGGGCGCGGTGGACGCGCTGGCGGGCCCGCGCCCACCGCACGAGCTGCGGCCCCTAGAGATCTCACGGGGACCTGGGTGTCCGTGGTCACCGAGCAGTGGCATTTGCGGATGCTCGTGCCTCCGAAGGGCGAGTTCGCGATGCTTCCGCTCAATGCCGAGGCGCGAAAGCTGGCGATGGCGTTTGATGCATCGAAGGAGCCGGCTGCGGAGCAGTGCCGATCCTACGGCGCCGCGGCCATCATGCGCGTGCCGGGTCGATTCCACATACAGTGGGCCGACGACAATACGCTGCGGATGGACATCGATTCGGGGACGCAGACGCGCATGTTCCGGTTCGGCGCCTCAGTGCCTCCGAATCAACCGCTCGACTGGCAGGGGTATTCCGTCGCCAACTGGGAAGCCCTTGGTGCACGGCGTGGGGCCATGCCGACGCAACTGCACGTCCGGACAACACGCCTGAAGCCCGGATACCTTCGAAGGAACGGTGTGCCCTACAGCGAGGGCGCTACCGTGGATGAGTACTTCGATCGGTTTACGGAGCCCAACGGCGACAACTGGCTGGTAGCCACGACGATCGTGACCGATCCGAGGTACCTGACCCAGCCGTACGTGACGACTCATCATTTCAGAAAGATTCCAGATAAAGAGGGCTGGGATCCAACACCTTGCCGGGTCGACGAGGCCCGGTGACGGCAGGATCCCGTTAGGGAGGGGGAGCGAACCTATGCGCAAATTCCTCGTTGCAGTCTTCGTGATGGCGTTGCCGCTGCTTCACATGGCCACCATGCAGGCCCAGACAGGCGCGGCGGCCGCTCCTGTAGGAAATCCCACCGCCGGTAAGGCCCACTGGGCCTTCGGCAACACCTCGTGTTCCAACTGTCACGGCCTGAGCGGGGAGGGGCGATTCGGTCCCGCCCTCGCCGGTCGCAAGATTCCTTATGCGAGGTTTCGCGCGTATGTGAGGAATCCGCTCGGGCGCATGCCGGCGTACCCCGCCTCCGAGCTCGACGATCAGGAAATCGCCGATGTCGTGGCGTACTTCGACTCGCTGCCGACGGCGAAGCCGATCGTGTGGCGCGAGCCCCTGCCCGAGAACGCTCCGCGTGGGCAGCAGCTCATGCTCGGGGTCTACGGCTGCGGCCAGTGTCACGGAGCGACGATCAGCACCCCGCGCCACGGAGCTGCCGAGGTGAGCGGCGATTTCGAGTGGTTCAAGCGGATGGTGTACACGCACACCACCGAGCAGCGCGTGCAGATGGCGGAGCTCGCCAAGGATCCGGACCTTGACCCGGTGACGCCGGGCCATGTCGGCCCTCCCGGACGCAATCGCATCCGCATGGGCAACTATTCGCCGGGCCGGTTGCCTGAAACCCACCTTCGTGAAATCTGGGATTGGATGACCACGCTTGGTGTGCACCTGCCCGTGCTGCGTGGCGAGATCAAAGCCGCGGCGCCGGCAGCAGACGGCGTCACCTACACCGTACGGATCGTGAACGCCGGTCTCAAAGACAAGGGGACGACAACCGAGGGCGTCACGGTGTCTCTGGCGCTTCCGGCTGGCGCCAAGGTCGTGGGAACCCCCACGGGTCCGTATCAGGGGGTGAAGACCAATCCCCAGACGAAGATTGACACCGCTGTCTGGCGCGTGCCGAAGATGCTCGCGGCGGATCGTCAGACCTTCACAATCACGCTGGCCCAGCCCGCCGCCGCGCTGCGTGGTGTGATTACCTGGGATCTTCCGCACGTGAATGAAGAAGACGCCGACGTGGCCTTCGCGTACTCGGCCACCGGCGGTCGAGGCCGTGGCGCTGAAGGTGAGTAGGCTGAAGGTGAGTAGTATGACTCGCGTATTTCATACCGAGAGGGCCGACCCTGCATGATGGACGTGTTTGTATGGCTTGAAGGCAGTTCTCTGTCGGTGTGGGTCCGGGAAGCGCCAACCATCTGGGCGTTTGCGACGATCATCACGCTACACACGTTCGGAATGGGGGTTCTGATCGGCGCCTGTGCAGTGCTCGATCTCCGCATTCTCGGGGTGGCTCACACGATTCCACTTGGTCCGCTGCGCACGCTCTATAAGGTGATGTGGGCCGGTTTCTGGCTCAACCTGGTGACCGGCACACTCCTGTTCTGCGCTGACGCCACGTCGCGTGGGACGCAGTGGTTGTTTTTCGTGAAGATGTTCTTCGTCATCGCCGGCGTCGTCACGACGATGCAGATCAACAAGCATCTGTACGGTGGCAACACGGGACCCACCGAGGCCAGTGCCACAGTGAAACGGCTGGCGTTTGTGTCGCTGGCGGCATGGGTGCTCGCGACCACGTCGGGACGTCTCCTGGCATACGTTCAGTAGGATCGAGGTACCGACCCAATGGGCCCCCAAGACATCACCCACCTTCATCTCCTGCTCAACCACGTTCCGACAATCGGCACCGTCGTCGGGCTTGGTCTTTTTCTCATGTCGTTCGTCAGGCGAAGCGAACACTTGAAGCACGTCAGTCTCGAGGTGCTTTATCTGATCGCACTGGCCACGCTCCCGGCGTACATCAGCGGTCTCGCCGCGCAGGCAACGATCCTCGATCGCCCGGATGTTTCGGCCGAAGCGATCATGGCGCACCACGACGCCGCGCTCGTCTCCTTCATCTTCATCGAGATCACGGGGTTCGTCGCGTGGCTGGGCCTGTGGCAGTACCGCCGCATTGAACGCATGTCGGGATGGGTTACACCCGCGATCTTCGTCCTCGGGCTCGTGACGTTCGCCATGGTGAGCGGAGCGGCGACGATCGGCGGGGAGATCAGGCATCCGGAGATCAAGATCGAGGAATCGGCGATTGCGCCGGCCGGAGTCATCCCCGCGAAGGCGGTGGCTGAATTTGTGACCACGAACCCGTGGGTGTGGCCGGCCGCCGAAGCCTTGCACTTCCTCGGATTGTCGCTGCTCTTCGGCGTGCTGTTTACGGTGAATCTCCGGCTGATGGGCGGCCTCCGCTCTGTCGACTACGCGGCCCTGCACAAACTGCTTCCCTGGGCGATGTTGGGGTTTGGCGTCAACCTCGTGACTGGCATGCTGTTCACGATCGCGGCGGCCGACCAGTACATCAGTAACCCGCCGTTCATGTGGAAGGTTGCCTTCATGATGGTCGCTGGCGCGAACCTGTTGTATCTCACGGTATATGACAGGCTCTGGGAATTGAAGGCTGGTCAGGAACCAGTCTTCATCGATCGAGCGGTGGCGATGTCGGCTGTGGCTGTGTGGATCGGCGTGATCTACGCGGGCCGCATGCTGCCCTTCCTTGGGAACGCCTTCTAATGTCTCTCGCGCTCATAGTGCCGGCGTTGGTTGTTGCCGTGGTCCTGGTGGTAGCGGTGCTCGGTCGTCTCATCGACGGTTCCACGAAATAGAGATTCTCTGGTTTCGACTGTCGATTGACAGTGTCCGTGTGCGGGGGTAGCATCCGCACGCCAGCGTGCCGCGCTAAACGCCGCTCCAGGCCGTGTTCCCGTCAGGCGTGTGTAGACGCAGGGGTTTCCTCTGCCGAACGCCGGGGCTACTTCGGGTTGCCTCAACAGTGCTTTGGTTGGGAGGCGGCCGGGTTTAAGCTAGTGATCCATTGGTTTAGGAGGAGTCGCATGAAGACGACGTTTGGAATCTCCGTCGCTGTTGTCGGGTTGTTGAGCCTGACGGCCCCCCTCGCTGCCCATCACTCATGGACGGCTGACTATGACGGGGGAAAGCCCGTGACCGTGAAGGGCGTGGTCACCAAAGTTGAGTGGACCAATCCCCACACCCACTTCTATGTCGAAGCCAAGGACGAGAAGGGGACGGTGACGATGTGGAATTTCGAGATGGCGAGCACGCTGTCTCTGGAGCGCGGCGGGTGGACCCGCAAGACGCTTCCCGTCGGCACGGCAGTGACCGTGGGAGGGTTTGGCGGTCGTGCGGTGCTGACGCGAGCCATTGCGGGTTCGATTACGACCGCAGACGGCAAGGCGTTGTTCGTCAGCAAGCCGGGGCAATAGCTCCCGAGTCCTAAGACTGTCGAATTCTGTCGGGTCAAGGAGGCTCACGTGAAAAGAGGGCTTGTCGTTCTGGTCGCGGTCGCGACCACCGGCTTGATTGCGCCGCTTCTATCCGAATCGCAGGAGCTCGGCCGTCGTCTGGGCGGCGCGAACGGACCAACTGCGGCCGAAGCGACACCGAACAAACCTGCGCCGCGGCTCCCGGACGGCAAGATTGACCTTTCGGGGGTGTGGACGGACGGTGGTGGTCAGTCCCTTGATCAGATTCTGAAGCCTGCTGAGCTGGATCAGATTCTTCGGCCCGAGACGAAGAAGCTGATGCAGTCGCGAAACGACGGACAGGATCCGTACAACTACTGCCTGCCTGGCGGCCCGCTGCGGATCACCGGTGGATTCGCGTGGCGGTTCATTCAGCACCCGACGACGAACGCCACCCATATCTTCATGCTGCAGGAGGGCAACGCTCACACCTACCGGCAGATCTTCATGGATGGGCGGAAGCACCCCGAGGATCCCAGCCCGACCTGGTATGGGCACTCCATCGGACGATGGGACGGAGACACGCTCGTGATCGACACGATCGGTCTCAATACAAAGTTCTGGCTCGATGGGAGCGGAATTCAGCACACCGAACAGCTGCACATGGTGGAGCGGTGGACGCGGACGAACTACACGACGCTGCGCCGCGAGGTGACTTTCGAGGATCCGGGTGCATTCACCAGGCCGTTCACGGCGACGTACACCGCCAAACTTGGCGAGCCTGGCAGCGAGATCATGGAATACATCTGCATCGAGAACAATCAGTACGGCCTCGCACAGGGCCTGGCGGATCCAAGCGCTCCGAAGTAGGTAATCGCAGGGCGTGGCAGCCCAAGGAGGAATTGCGTGCGTAGAGTTTCTGTTGTCTCAACGGCCGCAGCGGTGATGGCCCTGGCGTGGTTTGGCCACCTGCAGGCACAGGGGCAGGTCGGGCAGATCCAGGTCGGAGGCAGTCCGGTGGTTCCCGATGCCGAGGTCAATAGCCGGCCGATCCCTCGGCTGCCTGACGGTACAATCGATATCACTGGTCCGTGGGTGGGCGGTGGATCGAACGGTAACATCGAGCGTGACGGAGGCCTGAAGCCAGGAGAAATGCCGTTGCTGCCATGGGCGAAGGAGCTGATGTCGAAGCGCCAGGAGAGAGACGAGCCCTACACGGCCTGTCTTCCGATGAGCGTTCCGCGCGTCAATCCGTACCCGTGGAAATTTGCCTTGTCGTACACGTCGCGCGGCTTGTCGCACATCTACGTGCTGCACGAGACGGGCGATGCTGGCGCGCACCGCGTGGTGTACATGGATGGGCGTCCGCATCCGGCAGATCCAATCCCCACGTGGTGGGGACACTCCACCGGTAAGTTCGAGAAGGACACGCTGGTGATCGACACCGTGGGCTACAACGACAAGTTCTGGTTCGACAGCCGCGGAACACCACACACGGAGCAACTGCACACGGTCGAGCGTTGGACGCGAATCAACTACGGTCGGATCACCAACGATTTCCTGCTGGATGATCCCGGAGCCTTTTCGAGACCGGTGAATCTGAAGTTCACCGGCCGACTGCTTCGGCCAGACCTGAAGACCGGTGGCGGAGACCTCATGGAGTTCATCTGCCTCGAGAGCAATGAATACGGCAGCGCTGCCGGATTCGTACCGGGGCAGGGAACGAATATCAAGTGACCGCGAAGCAATCACGATGCGCGGTGAATTTTTTCGGAGGTATGCGATGAGAAGGGCATTCGGAATCCTGGCGGCCAGCGTTGGTTTTGTTGTTCTTGTGGCGCCGGTGATGGCGCACCATGGATTCGACACCGAATACGACGCCAAAAAGAAGTTCAAGCTCGAAGGCGTCGTGTCGCAGGTGCTCTGGACCAATCCCCACATGCGGGTACACGTCGATGTCACCGACGCGGCCGGCAAAGTCACGACCTACAACATGGAGCTCACGAGTCCCAACTCGGTGCAGCGACAGGGATGGGGTCGCAGCAGTCTGGTACCGGGCGACAAGGTGGTGTTCGAAGGGTACGGCGGCAAGGTGGTCGAGAGCCGTGGCTCGCTGCTGTCCATTGCCAAGCAGGATGCTCCGAACAAACCGCTCTTCGTCCAGGGTGGACCTGACGCGGCTGCCGAAGGCTTCCCAGGTCAGCGCTAGGATCTGTAAAAAATCTGTAAAAACCCCGGGGTCATAGCGCCCCGGGGCACTCCCAAGCTGGACATCCCCAAGACCTTCCGTTAGCCTGTTTCAGCTATGAAAAAGATTGTTCCTTTCGTTGTCCTTGCCGCGGCGGTGCTCGGGCTCGTGGCGCTGAGCGGCCGCACCGTATCAGGTCAGGCTGTTCCAGGCAGGCTCGCGCTCTTCGCGGATATGGCGCTCTTCACGGGGAACGGCCAACCCCGCAACTGTTTCCTTACAAACCGCTTCAAGGTGGGTGAGCCGTTGGGCATCCGTGCGACTGTGATCGACGGAGCAACGGGCGCGCCTGCGGCTGATGCTGAAGTCGTGGCGCACCTGACCTACGGTGGCAAGACCGTGGATCTTCCGCTGCGGTATCGCGGCCCGGCACCAGGTGCCACGGGCGGGACTCCGAATCTCTGGACGGTGAAGTGGGCCGTTCCGGCGGACGCACCCACCGGTATCATCCAGATGACGGTGTCAGCCAAGGACAAGGCTGGTCGGACGGCCGAGTGGAAGCCGTTCCCGAATAACCAGTCACACCTGACGATCGTCAACGAGTAGCGAACGCGTCGCCCGAGCGTCAAGCGAGATGCAATCCATGCTGCGGTCGGGCGTTACCGCACTTCTTCTCGGGGCCGCCACGTTGGTGGCGGCCTCGTGTTCAGGCTCCACTCCCTCCGCAGCTGTCGCGGTTCCCCCTTCAGAAGAAAGCGCACCCGTTCAACGTCTGAATCTGACGTACGACAAGCCTGGCGTCGTGGGCACTCGCGTGAGTGTGTCCGCTGAGGGGCTTCCGGCCGGAAAGACCGCCGAGCTTCGGTGGAGTACGGTGTCCGGCGGCTGGGTCATCGAGGACTACTACCACTTCCGCGGAAAGAAATACTCAGAGACCTCCTTGGTGATCGGAAGCTTCCAGATCGATCCGCAGGGCCGTCTCGCAGGGCAGTTCGACATTCCCGAAGACTACGGCGGCGTTCACGACATCATGGCCGTTGTTGACGGCCGCACCGTGGCGCAGAACGGCATAGAGGTCACGCAGAGTTTCGAGATGTCCCCTCTCACGGGCCCGGTCGGTACGCCCATCGAGGTCAAGGTCAAAGGCCTCGGATGGCGGACGATGGAAAGCACCTGGGCCATCAACTGGGACAACAACAGCATTGGATGGGTGTCGGCCGCCTCGACGAAGGGTTCGGCCGTCGCACGGTTCCGCGCGGCAGGCCCTGTGGGCGAGCATGCGGTGAAGGTCTACACCGGCTATCAGGGGCAGCCCTACCTGAATTACGAACAGTCGCCGGTGGCGCATCTGCCGCGCCCGCAGTTCACGTTCCGCATTACGCCAGGGCGCCTCGCCATGCCGGCGGCCGTCGCGGAACCCTATCAAGTGCAGCCTGTACCCAAGACGGAAATCACCGTGGCGAACGCGGCGGTGACGCTTGCGCCAACTCAGGGTCCGGTCGGTACTCGCGCACGTCTGCAGGCGAGCGGGTTGCCCGCCGGCGCGTCAGTCGATCTTGCCTGGGAGACCGCGGTTGGAAATCGCGTGAGCGGTGACGGGTTCAGCGCGCAGACGAATGATCTTGCCCGCGTTACGGTTGGCGCCGACGGACGTCTCGACGTGCCCGTCAGCATTCCCGACGACGTCGGCGGTCTGCACGGCGTGGTGCTGCGCGCAGACGGCCAGATGCTGGCTCGCACGCACTTCGTGATCGAAACCAGTATCGTCAGCATGACGCCGACCGCCGGGCCCGCTGGAACACCCGTGACGATTCACCTCAAAGGCGTCGGCTGGACCGAGTACGACAACATCTACATCGCGACGTACGACAACGCATACATGGGATACGCCTGTGGCTTCAACAGCCAGGGTGACGTGGTGATCAATTTCACTGCGGCCGGTGAGCCTGGAGTGCACCTGATCGATTTGTATCCGGGCATCTATCAGGGACCGCCCACGGAGCCACAGCTGCTCTATCGGACACCGCAGCTGACGTACGCCGACGACCATCCGGGAAACAAGATTCCTGCCCTTCGATTCGCGTTCGAAGTCACACGCTCGCCGTCGTCGAACTACGGCACGAAGTAGTTCGCACGACGTCATTCTTGGGATGAGCCGGTGCCCTGGCTGGATTGACCGTTCGCCCAGCCGTAACTATACTCGCGCGCACCAACGCGTCTCCTTCGCGGAACAGGCGCATGTTCCAGCGTTTTCGGCTGTCGGCTATTCAATTGGAAGAGGGACATCACATGACAGTGAGGCGCAAGGGCTGTGTGTTCGGAGCTACGGTCGCCGTGCTCGTGTGCGTGCTCGGATTTGTGTCGGTCTACGGCCAGACACAGGAGCCGCCGCAGCCCATGGCGGAGAACGTGTTCCGGAATATCCAGGTGCTCAAGGGCATACCTGCCGACGAGTTCATGGAAACGATGGGGATGTTTGCGTCGTCGCTGGTGTACGACTGCATTGGCTGTCACGTGGAAGACATTCTCGTGAGACGAGAGGCGTTCGCCGAGCCCACACCGCGGATCCAGCGTGCCCGTCAGATGGTGGTGATGGTGAACGCGCTCAACAAACAGTATTTTGCGGGGCAGCCGCGTGTGACGTGCTTCACGTGTCATCGAGGCAGCGGTTTCCCTGAAGCCGTGCCAGACCTGCGTATTCAGTATGGTGACTGGCCGACGGAGAACCCGAACGCCATCGGGCAGTTCTTCCAGCCGAAGGCCTCGGCAGAACCCGTGTTCGCGAAGTACATCAACGCGATCGGGGGCATCGAGCGCGTGTCGAAGCTGACGAGCTACACGGCGACGGGAACCTATCTTGGCTTCAACACGGGCAACGCCACTGTGCCGATCGAGATTTTTGCGAAGGCCCCGGATCAGCGATCCACAGTCGTTCGCGTGTTCGACGGAGATGCGGTGAGGACAACGGACGGTCGAAGTGCGTGGGCGGCGGAGGGATGGCGGCAGCTGCCCTTGATGACGTTTACCGGGACCAACCTCGCGAGCGCCAGGGTGGAGGCGATGTTGGCGTTTCCTCAGGTGCTGCAAAAGGCGTTCAGCGAGTGGAAGGTTGGAACCGTGACGATCGGCGACGCCGACGTCCAGTTGTTGCAGGGGAGTAACCCTGGACAGTTGCCGGTCAACCTGTACTTCGATGAGGAAGGGCTGCTGGTGCGTTCAGTGCGCTGGACCAGCACGCCAGTAGGGACGGTGCCCACGCAGACTGAGTACTCTGACTATCGGGACGTGGCGGGCGTGAAGATACCGTTCAAGATGGTGGTGACGTGGACGAACGGGCAGAACACGATCGAGTTGAAGGATGTCCGCCCGAACGCCGTCGTCGATCCCGCGAGATTCGCCCGGCCTGCTCCGTTCAAGCCCCGGTAAAACACCCCGAAACAGTGCTTGTGGAATGCTTTGACAAGGTTGTGGGGCTTTGGCAAGATGTCACCCCACATCGTGGCCTGGGTGATCGCTCGCTGGGTCCCCTGTCCGGACCCCAACAATGCGTCTGGAGGTTTTGCATGAGAACGAAGCTCGCGGTTCTGATCGCCGGGTTTGCCCTCGTGGGTGCGGCAATGCCGGTTCTGGCTCACCACGCGATTGGCGCCGAATACGACGAATCCAAGGTCGTCAAACTGACCGGCACCGTGTCGAAGGTTGAGTGGACGAATCCCCACGCCCGCGTCTACTTCGACGTCACCCAGGCCGACGGAAGCAAGGTCACCTGGAACGTGGAACTAGCCGCGCGAAGCGCACTCGTCCGCCAGGGTTGGACGGCCAACTCCGCGAAGATCGGCGACATGATCACCGTTGAGGGCAATCAGGCGCGTTCCGGCGTGAGCGGCGTACACGCGCGCAGCGTCGTCAAGGCTGACGGCAAGAAGCTCTTTGAAGGCGACAACGTCCAGTAGCGCGCTCCCTCATCCAGGAGAACGAACGTGAGAAAGATACTCGTCGTGTCTGCGATGACTGGTGCGCTCGTGTGCCTGCTGGTGCAGTCGGCATTGATGCAGGCTGGTCCTGAGGCGGGGAAGGTTGCGGCGGCCCGGCGTGCGGGACCGGCCAAGGGTGCGGTGCCAAGACTGCCCGACGGGTCTGTGAACCTGATGGACGCCATCTGGACCGGCGGCGGTCCCGTGAATGACTTGGAATCCCAGGGCGGTCTGAAGAAAGGCGAGCTGGACGCGCTGATGCTGCCATGGGCCAGGGATCTGATGGCCACGCGCGACGAGACGCAGGAACCGCATAACGCGTGTCTGCCCATGGGCGTCCCTCGCGTCACGCCGTTCCCGTATCGCTTCGTGCAGAACTACACGCACAAGGCGGCGACGCACATGTTCATCCTCCACGAGGGGAACATCCACACCTACCGTCAGATCTTCATGGACGGCCGCAAGCATCCAGCCGAACTGGATTCCACCTGGCTTGGGCATTCGATCGGCCATTGGGAAAAAGACACGCTGGTCATCGACACCGTCGGCTACAACGACAAGTTCTGGTTCGATCGCCGAGGGCATCCCCACACGGAACAGCTCCACACGGTCGAGCGCTGGACGCGGTTGAGCCTTGGTGAGATGGAGAACAAGTTCACGCTCGACGATCCAGGCGCGTACACCCGCCCGGTGACGTTCACGTTCATGGCGGTCGCGAGTCCTCCTCAGGACGAGCTCCTCGAGTACATCTGCCAGGAGAACAATCAGTACGGAGTGGCGACGGTGCCTGGGTACAAGGGACCGACCATGGGCAATCAGCCCAAGAAATAAGAGCTGCTGGAGTGAGGGAGAGCGACTCCCAGAGCAGCTCATGAACGTCGAGCACGTCCCCGCCGGGAGCTGCCCCGACCGGCGGGTTTTTCTTGTCCAGAGGCACCTTTCCTCGTTCGGTTCGCTGAATTAGTGAACCAAAGGAATGGATAGGGGCGGGGGCGTCTATATGCTTCAGTGAGCAAATGGCGGACATAACGTGCGGCACGCTTCTCGCTACCCTCTTGAGGTTGGCCGCATTTACAACCGCATCTCTCGTTTGAGCTCACCCAGGCCGTCGATGCTCATTCGCCAATGCGCGATGCCATCACAAGGAGGCTTTAAGATGTTCCGTGTTTTAAGAGTGTTTTTACTGGCGTGCGCAGTTTTCGCGCTGCCAGCCGCTGTGTTGGCCCAGGAAGCAACGTTGACCGGCACTATTACGGATGCGACCGGAGGCGTGCTCCCCGGCGTGACCGTCACAGCTATCCATGAGGCAACCGGCAATACCTTCGTCAGCGTAACCGACGGAAGTGGGGTTTACCGTATACCCGCACGCGTTGGCAGCTACCGCGTGACGGCTGAGCTCTCAGGCTTCAATACGGTCAACCGCTCAGGGTTGACACTACTTGTGGGGCAGACCGCCAATCTGGATATTCAGCTGACCGTGTCCACGCTCCAGGAGAGCGTCACCGTCACTGGGGCTGCACCGCTACTCGACGTTGCAACCTCCAGCGTGAGCGGGAATATCGACGCTCGTCAGATGCAGGACTTGCCCATTCAGGGCCGCGACTGGACGTCGCTGGCGCTGCTGGCACCCGGCAACCGGACGACGGCAATGGGGGGAACTCCGGTTCAGGATAGGGCTGACGTCCGCGAGTACCAGCTGAATCTGGATGGCCAGCAAGTTACTCAGACGATGGGCATCGACGGCCAGCCGCTGTATAGCCGCGACTCGATCGCCGAATTCCAGTTCATCTCGAACCGTTTCGATGCGACCCAGGGACGTTCCTCTGGCGTTCTGGTGAACGCCGTGACCAAGTCAGGTACCAACGCGTTCAGTGGCCTGTTCAGCGGCACCTTCCGCAATTCATCTTGGAACGCCGACGACCATGTGCTCAACCGCGAGATTCCGTTCTCCAACCAGCAGGTGAGCACCACGTTTGGTGGTCCCATCGTACGGGACAAGATGCACTTCTTTGCCAACTTCGAGTACGACCGGTCGCCGAGCACCACAATTTGGGACACGCCATTCCCGGCCTTCAACATCAGCAGAGACGGCACGCGGGAGAAGAAGCTTGGTGGTGGCCGGGTTGACTACCAGTTGTCGGCCAGCACGAGACTGATGGGTAAGGTGCATCGCGCCAATGACTTCATTCCGATGGATTTCGGAGCCAACGCTACCGGTCCAAGCGCGACGCAGCACCCTGCGACCTTCACGAGCGTCGATCGCACGTCGAACGAGTATCTTGGACAGCTCACACAGGTGGTCAACAATCGCACCGTGAACGAAGTGAAAGTCGGCTTCTCGGAGTGGAGCGTTGACCAGATGGGCTTGTCGAGCTGGTCCAATCACCCGCAGAAGCGCCTGGGTATCACTCAGGGTGTTCCGCGAATTCGCATGGTGGGCATGACCATCCTTCCGACGTCGAATGCCCCGCGCGTGCGCGATCAGAACATGCTGATGTTGCGCGACGACTTCTCCGTTTCGTACGAGGCACGCGGCCGTCACGACATGCGTGCCGGTGGTGAATACCTGCGGATGCATGAGTACACGAGGAACTGCCGTTTCTGCTCGGGTGAGATCGACGCGCGGAACGGGACGATTCCCGCAGCGGTGATGCAGTCAATCTTCCCTGATCCTTGGAACGTCGACACGTGGAACCTGGCGGCGCTCTCCCCTTACACCCGTTCGTATCTCATCGGAGTCTCGGATACGTTCGAGACACCGTTTGACATGCCCCGTGTTGCGGCGTGGGTTCAAGACGACTGGCGTGTCAGTAGCAATCTGACATTGAACATCGGCGTACGTTACGACGTGACGATCGACGCGTGGGCAAACGACGTGGCCTTACCGCCGTTCCTGCAGGGCGGGCGCCCGGACGATAGGAACAACATCCAGCCTCGACTTGGACTGGCGTACCAGTTGAACGATCGCACGGTCCTTCGAGGTGGCGTTGGACGCTACTACGGTGACGTGCTGTCAAACATGTACATGTGGACGCTCGGAAATACGAGCATCGCGACGACGCGCATCACCAACGACGGTCGAGCGGATTTCGCCTCGAATCCATTCAACGGGGCTATCCCGTCCTTCCAGCAGGCATTCGCCGGGTTTTGTTCGGAGAACGGGAACAGGCCCGGTTGTCTGATCCGGGAACTGCAAGAGCTCGCACCGCCGCCAGACTACGCCGAGATGCAGAACAGCTGGCAGACGTCAGTGGGCATTCAACGACAGCTGGCTGCCGACATGGCCGTCGAGGCTGACTACGTCTACAACGGGAGCCGAAACGAGAAGGTCCTGATGGACAACATCAACCTCTCGTACAACCAGACCACGGGTGTGAATGCTCCAAGTTCTCAGACTGCGGCGCGGCCATTCCCGCTGTTCGGAGTTGTCTCGATGACGCCGTACACCGGGTGGTCCGACTACCACGGTCTTCAACTGTCGTTCACGAAGCGGATGGCCAGCAACTGGCAGGGTTCCGCGACGTACACCCTCGGCCGACTGAAGAATTCGTTGTCGAATCCGATCAGCGGCACCACGATGGTCTCTTTCCCAGTAGCCCCGGATCTTGGAGAGGATTACACGCTGGCCGAGACTGATCAGCGACACCGTCTGGTGTTCAACGGTATTTTCCAGACCAACATTGGCTTCCAGTTGAGCGGTGTGTATTTTTATGGGTCTGGTGAGCGGATGGCGCCACTCTACGGTGGCGATCTTCGTGGAATCGGGGGCGACGGCGGTAGTCAGCGTCTCCGTCCGAATGGGACGATCATTCCACGCAACTCCTTCGTGGGAGATCCGATCCATCGTGTGGACGTGCGACTCCAGCAGCGAATTCCTGTGGGCTCAAGGGTGAGGATTGACGGCACCGTGGAGGTGTTCAATCTGTTTGATCGGGCAAACTTCGGTTCATACGTAATCGACGAGGCAAGCTCAGCGTATGGCAACCCCGACCAGAACCTGAACATTGCGTATGGTCCGCGTGCCCTTCAGCTTGGCTTCCGTGTAACGTTCTAACGACAGCGGGGTTCTTTACAGGAGGGGGCCGGGCGGTGGAACGCGCCAGGCCCCCTCGTTTGTACGGTCATGGGTTGACCTGGTCATTCACGGCCCGTGATGTCCCAAGGAGCGCCGGCATGCCCCATTCGAGCCGCCGCACGTTCATACTCCGGAGGGAGCGTCTGGGGGGTGACCGTCCACGGCTCAGGCAGCTCCGTCAGTGGCCATCACTCGTTGGACGTAGAGTTCGATGCACCAAACTGCCGGGAGTTCACCGGCATGTCCTCCCCGAACCCCCTGAGTTTGGGGGGGCCGATTGTCCTGGGTGCCCCTCGCGTTTCCCTTCCCCTGGAGCGCATAATCTCCCGCGATTGATCGAATGATTCGGCCCGGCATGTCGTCAGGAGGGTGTGAATGAAGCGCTCCATGTGGAGGTTCTCGCTCGCGGTGTTGGCTGTTGTCCTGTCAGCCGGGATGGCCTGGGCTCAAGGCACGGCCCAGCTGAACGGCCGCGTGTCCGATGAGAGTGGTGCGGTACTCCCCGGTGTCACGGTCACGGCCACCCAGACGGAGACTGGCGCCGTCCGGACGGCGGTGACCGACGACGCGGGATCGTGGGTGATGCCGAATCTGCCCCTCGGTCCATACCGGCTCGAGATCGCACTCCAGGGATTCCGCACCTACGTGCAGACGGGAATCGTGCTGCAGGTGAATGCCAACCCTGTGATCAACGCCGGCCTGGCGATCGGCAGTCTCGAGGAGACGGTTTCCGTCGAGGCGGCTGCGCCGCTTGTGGATGTGCGCAGCGCCGGCATCAGCCAGGTCGTGGAGCAGGAGCAGATCGTGCAGTTGCCGCTTCAGGGCCGCAACGTGACCGACCTCATCATGCTTGCAGGATCCGCGGTCAACACAGGCCGCGTGCTCTCCAACCTGAATAGAGCCGACGGCGTCGCGATCGCGGTCGCGGGCGGGCTGCGCACCGGCGTGGCTTACACGCTCGATGGCGCGCTCAACAGCGATTTCTATGACAACACGAACCTGCCGTTTCCGTTCCCGGACGCGCTGCAGGAGTTCAGCGTGGCGACCAGCGGACAGTCAGCGTCGAACGGCATGCACTCGGCGGCGTCCGTCAACGCTGTCACCAAGTCCGGCACGAACGCGTTCCACGGCAACGTGTTCGAGTTTCTCCGGGATAGCCGCTTCAATTCACCGGCGTACTTCGCGTCGGTCGGTGCGGACGGCAAGAAACAGAAAGACGGTCTGAACCGCAATCAGTTCGGCGGCACATTCGGCGGGCCGATCATCCGGGACAAGTTCTTCTTCTTCGGCGCCTATCAGCGCACCCGTGCGCGTCAGGAGACGAACGACAACGTGGCCTGGGTGCCAACGGCCGCGATGCTGGCCGGGGATTTCACCGCGGCCGCCTCACCTGCCTGCAACGCGGGCCGTCAAGTGACGTTGCGCGCACCGTTCGTGAACAACCGGGTTGACCCGGCGCTCTTCAGCCGCGCGGCTGTGAAGATTGCCAATTCCGGCTGGATCCCCTCGTCCACCGATCCATGCGGTGAAATCAGGTTTGGTGTCCCGCTCGACGACAACAATGGCCAGGGAGTCGTCCGGCTGGACTATCAGCTGAATCCGAACCACACACTCTTTGGCCGGTACCTCAATCACCTCGAGTCGCGGCCGGCCACGCTCGAGCGGACCCACAACATTCTGGCGATCCGCAACATCTTCGGACCAAAGAGCACGAAGAAGGCGGCTACGACGGCGTTCGGTGACACGCAGGTCTTTGGCTCGAGCACAGTCAATGCGATTCGCGCGACGTACGTGCGGACCTCGACGCGGTCGAACGCGCCGGCAGATGAGTTCTTCGACGCCCCGTCGCTCGGTATTCCGATCTACACCTATGTGCCTGGCGTGATGGCGCTGACCGTGACGAACGGTTTCGCATTCTCTGGTGGCAGTTCCGTTGCTGGCGTCGTGGACAACCGTGCGTATCAGGTGCAGGACGACTACTCGCGCATCTGGGGCCGGCATCAGCTGTCGGTCGGTGCGAACCTCGCTTACGCGTCGCTCGACTCGTTCGACTACGCGAACGCGGCGGGGAACTTTGCGATCAACGGCAGCGTCACCGGCATCGGGCTGGCCGACTTCCTCGTGGGTCAGGTCTCCACGCTGACGCATGGAACGCCGAGCATCCTGCACAACCATCAGTGGTACATCGGGATTTACGGTCAGGATGCGATGCGCGTGTCAGACCGCGTGACCTTGAACCTCGGACTCCGCTGGGAACCGTACTTCGGGACGTGGTCCGAGAACGGCGCGATCTCGAATTTCTCCCCTGACAATTTCGCGAAGGGTGTCCGCACCCAGCAGTTCCTGAACGCGCCACCGGGACTGCTCTATCCGGGTGATCCGGGATTCCCGGAAGGGAACACGGGTCTCAACAAGCAGTGGAAGAACTTCTCGCCGCGTCTGGGACTCGCGTGGGACGTCCTCGGTGATGGCCGCCTCGCGGTGCGTTCTTCCTACGCGGTGAACTACGACATCCCGACGGCAATCTTCCAGCAGGTGCCGGCATCCGGCGCGCCGTTCGGCAACCGTCTCGCGCTGACGCAGGCGGGGAACATTCCGCTGGACGATCCCTATCGCAACTACCCGGGCGCCCACGTGTTGCCGGTCCCGGTGCCGCCGCCGTCGAATATCGTCTTCCCGAACCAGGGCTCGTATGCGGCAATCGATCCGGACATCAATTCCACCCGTGGGCAGTCGTGGAACGTCACGGTCGAACGCCAGCTGGGCACGACGTGGCAGGTGGCGGCCAGCTATCTTGGCACCTACCTCGATCGGATCTGGGGGCAGGATGCGCTCAACCCGGCGGTCTTCATGGGCCTCGGTCCGTGCAGCCTGAATGGCGTGAACTACGCGGTGTGCTCGACCACGGCGAACACCGACGCGCGACGGGTGTTCTCGCGTGTGAGCGCCGAGGCTGCTCAGAAGTACTCCTACGTCTCACAGTACCGAGCGATCGGCACGCAGACCTACCGCGGCATGAAGCTCTCGTTCACGCGTCGCGCCTCCCGGGGGCTGAGTCTTGGCGGTAACTTCACCGCGTCGCACTGCGAGACCGACACCCCGGTGACCGGGAACTTCGTCCAGTTCCAGAACACGTGGCTCAAGCCAGGTGACCCGGCGTACGACAAGGGCAACTGTCCGTACAACCAGCGCATCATCTCGAACTGGACCGCGGGTTATCTGACACCGCAGTTCTCGAACGGCGTGCTGCGTGCGGTAGCCTCCGACTGGCGCGTCTCGGGAATCGTGACCGCCAACTCCGGTAACTGGCTCACCGTCACGACGACCTCGGACCTCGCCTTCAGCGGGATCCCCAATCAGCGCGTGAACGAAGTGAGCGACGATGTGTATGGCGAGAAGACGTTGGACAAATACCTGAACGCGGCGGCTTTCGCGTTTCCAGCGGCGGGAACCCTCGGTGACCATGCACCACGCAGCATCGAAGGCCCTGGATTCTGGAAGATCGACATGTCAGTCGCGCGCGTGCTGACGCTCGCGGGCCAGCGCACGCTCGAGCTGCGTGTCGAAGCGTTCAACGTGACCAACAACTTCAATTGGGGTGATCCCAACGTCAGCCTGAATGCCGGCACGTTCGGGCGCATCACGACGCAGAACGGCGACTCGCGCATCATGCAGTTCGCCGTGAAGTACGGCTTCTAGGAGCGGAGGTGTTCATGAACGGAATCAGACTCGCTGGTGCGCTGGCTCTCGTGGCCGGAGTGCTTTTGGTCCCCGCGCCATCGCTGGCCCATCACTCGTTTGCCGCCGAGTTCGACGGCACGAAGTGCCGTGACTTCTCGGGGACACTGACCAAGCTCGAGTGGGCGAACCCGCACGGGTTCTTTTACGTTGACGTCAAAGGCGCCAATGGGGCGGTCGAGCACTGGTCGTTCCAGACATACGCGCTCATCACGCTGCGCCGGGCGGGCAATGGCCGTGAGATCTTCCTCGACAACATCGGCAAAGAGGTGTGGGTGAGAGGATGTCTGGCGAGGAATGGTCGTGAGCACTATGCGGCGGCGGGTTCGCTGAAGTTCGCGTCGGACGGCGTCCTTCGTCAGATGGGCCAGTTGCAGGACTGAAAAGGGAGCTACCGCACATGACACTTCATCGTCTGAGTCTTGCCTGTCTGGCCGCGCTGGTGCTGGCGACGGCTGCCGTGCCGTTGTCGGCCCAGGCGCAGCAGGATGGTCCGCCGTACGCGATCAACCCTCTTCCCCCCGGTGGGCCACCGCCACGCCTCCCGGACGGACACGTGGACCTGTCGGGCCACTGGCTGCCGAACGGCGCGGGCCAGGGCATCAGCGGGCGTTTCGGAGTGAACCCGGCCGCACGCGGACAGTTCGATCCGAAGGTCACGCCTGAGGAGCGGCCTGTGTTCCAGCCCTGGGCCCTCGAGAAGATGAAGTCGGCGTCGGCCACGGAAGTGGAGCTGTCGAAGTCCTCGGTCAACTGCATGCCGCGCGGGCTGCCGGCGATCTGGCTGCAGAATCCGTATTCGACGGTCATCGTTCACACGCCGAAGATGATGGCGCAGCTGTACGAAGTACTGAACAACTGGCGCCTCGTGCACCTCGACGGACGTCCGGTGCCGAAGGATCCCGAGCCGTGGTTCCATGGCACGAGTTCCCCACGGTGGGACGGTGACACGCTCGTGGTCGAGTCATTCGGATTCGACGACCGCACCTTCATTTTGCCGAACGGCTGGTTCCACAGCGAAGAGCTCAAGATCACGGAGCGTTACACCCGTCCGTCGATGAACCACCTGATTGTCGAGATCACGGTGGACGATCCGAAGGTGCTGGTGAAGCCGTGGAAGTCTGCGCCCCGTCGCTGGACGCTTGGCGACGGCGAGGTGTACGAGTTCTACTGCACCAACAACAAGGAAGTGGACGAGCTCGAGAAACTCAGGGACATCGAGAGCAAGGCCAAGTAACTCGGGAATTCGAACTATTGAAGGGGGATGCGATGAGGTCAATGTGTCTGACAGTCCTGGCGGCCGTGGGGTTGCTGGCGTCGGTCCCGTTGAACGCGCACCATGCGGTGGGCGGCGAGTACGACGAGAACAAACCGGCCACCGTCACTGGCACGGTGACAAAGATCGACTGGGTGAACCCGCACGCTCGAATTCATTTCGAGGTGAAGGACCCGAGCGGCACCGTCACGAGCTGGAGCGTCGAGCTGGCCGCCCGTGTCGTGCTCGAGCGCATGGGATGGAACGGCCGGTCGCTCAAGATCGGCGAACAGATCACCGTGCGCGGCGACCAGGCACGATCGGGCGCTCCCATGCTGAACGCTCGGGCCCGTGAGCAGAGGGTGCTTGCAGGCGGACGCGAGGCGCCAGCCGAGTACCCGATTACACGAGCCGATGGCACACCCGTCCTGAACGATCGATAGCTGCCGTGAAGAAGCTGATTCACATATGTGTGGTGGCCGGGCTGGGGATCGGTCTGGCGAGCATTGCCTCCACGCAGACCGGCGCGCCTCAGACGGTCTCGCAGGCGAGACGCGCGGGTCCGCCGAAAGGGCCTGTGCCCAGGCTCCCCAGCGGTCAGCCTGATTTGAGCGACGTCGCGTGGCTGGCGACCGGTGGGAACTTCCGCGAGCACGATGCCCTCATGCTGCCAGCAACGAAAGCCCTTTTCGACAAGCGGGACGTGACGCAGGATCCCCACAACTTCTGCATGCCGGATATCGTCCCGCGCACGACCCCGTTCCCGTTTCGCGTGTTCATGAACTACACGCACAAGGCGCCCACGCACATGGCCATCGTGTACGAGGGCAACATTCACAGCTTTCGGCAGATCTTCCTGGACGGCCGCAAGCATCCGCCCGAGCTCGACCCAACCTGGTACGGACACTCGATCGGCTGGTGGGAGAAGGACACGCTCGTCGTCGATACCGTCGGCTTCAACGACAAGTCCTGGTACGACGGTCGCGGCACACCGCACACCGAGCAGTTGCACACGACCGAGCGATACACGCGCCTCGACCTTGGCCGGCTCGAGAACAAAGTCACCATCGACGATCCCGGTGCGTACTCCAAACCATTCGTCGTCACCATCAACGCGACGACGACACTGGTTGATGAGGTGATGGAGTACATCTGCCAGGACGGCAATCAATACGGCATCAACACGCTGCCGTCACCGACCAAGTAACGACGGAACGTTGCGCGTACTCCTCGACTACGGGACCGACGGCCTCGAAGTCGATTTACCGGACGAACGCATCACGATCATCGAGCCGGTGCATCGTCCCGCGGCTCCCGATGCCCATGCCGAGTTAGTGCGGGCGATCCGGTCGCCGATCGCGTCGGCGCCGCTTGCAACGCTTGTCCAACCCGGGCAGCGTGTGGGGATCTCTGTGTGCGACGTGACGCGGGCGCAGCCACGTCGAGAGATGCTCGAGGCGATCTTCGAAGAGATTCCACAGGTTCGACCGGAGCACGTGACGATCTTCATCGCCACGGGCACGCATCGCACGAACACGCCCGCGGAGCTCGAACGGATGCTCGGGCGGGAGATTCTCTCGCGATACCGCGTCATCAACCACGACAGCCGCGACCGAACGACGCTCGCGTACGTGGGTCGCACGGACACCGGAGTGGCCGTCCACCTCAATCGCGAGTTCCTGTCCTCTGACGTTCGCATGACGACTGGCTTCGTCGAGCCGCATTTCTTTGCCGGGTTCAGTGGTGGTCCCAAAATGGTGGCGCCGGGACTGGCCGGTCTGGACACCGTGATGACGCTCCACGATGCCCGTCGAATCGGACATCCGAATGCCACGTGGGGAATCACCGAGGGGAATCCGATCCACGACGACGTGAGGACGATCGCGCAGATGGTGGGCGTGCATTTCGCGGTTGATGTGACGCTCAACCGGGAGCAGAAGATCACCGCGGCGTTCGCGGGCGATCTGCTTTCTGAACACCGCGCGGCGTGTGCTCAGGCCAGGCGCTCCGCCATGTGCGCGGTACCAGAACCGTTCGACGTCGTGTTGACGAGCAACGCCGGCTTCCCTCTCGACCAGAACCTCTATCAGGCGGTCAAAGGCATGTCAGCCGCCGCGCGCGTCGTCAAACCGCGCGGCACCATCGTGTGCGCAGCCGAGTGTCGCGACGGACTGCCTGCCCATGGGTCGTACGGCGAGGTGCTCGCGTCCGCGTCCACGCCGGAGGCGCTGCTGACGA
Organism: Acidobacteriota bacterium; assembly: GCA_013140775.1. Lineage (GTDB taxonomy): Bacteria > Acidobacteriota > Vicinamibacteria > Vicinamibacterales > UBA2999 > JABFSA01. Next base: position 47,669 of record JABFSA010000066.1, read on the forward strand.
TGATCGAATCGCCAGGGTACGCGGCAGCGGATCAGTGGCAAGTACAGATCCAGGCGCAGATTCTCTCACACGCCAGAGTGTGGATGAAGGCGGCTGGCCTGTCCTCTGACGAATTGCGGGCCGCGCATCTGGTCGCCATCGACGATGTGGGCGAGGCTGTTGGCGACGCCCTCAGACGTGCCGGTCCGTCGGCGACCCTGTGCGTATTGCCACAGGGACCGCAGACGATACCGTACATCGCACAGTAGGGGAGGTGCGACGGTGTGGTGGTGCGGGGTGCGATGGTGCGATGGTGCGATGGTGCGAGTGCGATGGTGCTCGGTGCGACGGGGTTCGACGTGCGAAGTGCAAGCGCGCGTTAGGTCAGGGACGTTCCCGACGCCTGCTCGAGTAGCGCCCAGGCCTTGGTGCCGAGCTTGTCCTTCCAGGTTTTGTAGAACCCTGACAGCTGTTTGCGGAAGGGCGCCTGATCGACGTCGTTGAAGATCAATCCGCGTTTTGTGAGTTCGGCGCGGAGGCTGCCGTTGGCGGCTTCCTGGTCGGCGCGCTGTGCTCGAACGGCCTTTGCGATATTTCGATCGATCACCTGTCGCACGTCAGCAGGGAGGCCCTGCCAGGTTGGCAGGTGCGCCATCTGATTGAAGCCCGACCACATGTGATTGGTCATGCTGACGTACTTCACGACCTCGTACAGCTTGAAGCCGTCTACCAGGGCCAGTGGGTTCTCCTGTGCGTCAACCTTCCCAGACTTGAGCGCGGCGTGAATGTCGATGCTGTTCACTGTGACCGGCACGCATCCCAGCGTCCGGAACATGTCGTCGAACATCGCGCCGGCGGGAACGCGCATCTTCACTCCCGCGAGATCGGCCGGTACGACGATCGGCTTTGCGACAGGCGTCATCTGGCGCATGCCGTTGTCGAAGGCGCCAACGGAGAAGCCGTGGATGCCTTTGGCTGCCATCTCCTGCACGATGTACGCGCCGAGCGGGCCATCCATGGCCTGATGCGCCTGTGGCGCCGTTCGAAACGCGAACGGGACCTGCTGGACCTCAGCGACCGGGACAGCGGCGCCGAGAATCCCGCCCATGAGCGTGAAGAACTGAATCTCGCCCGACATGAGCATCTTCAACGCCGTCGGATCGCTGCCGGCCACGTTGTTGTTGAGCGCGAAGACGTCTGCGCCAACCTTGCCGCCGGTCTCGGTTCGGACAGCTCCCCACATCTCCGTCAAACGTTTGTGGAGTGAACTGTCGGCTGTCTGGTTGTGATACTGCGTGAAGTGCATCTGGGCCCGGCCTTGTGCGGCCGAGCCCCGTGGAATGAACAGAGATGCCGAGCCGGCCGTCGCGCCAGCGAGAAACGAACGTCGAGTGATGGCCTTTGGCATATGCAATCTCTAGTCCTTAGTCTCTAGTCTCTAGTTTCTGAAGACTAAAGACTAGAGCCTAAAGACGACGAAGTCAGGTCCTATTTCCAGGCGGCGTAGACCGGCGGTCCCACCAGGTACGCCGGATTGGCGCCCGCTCGTGGCCTGAACTTCTGCGCGCGTCCGCCGCCCACCTCGACGGTGTAGAGGTTGCCTTCCTGATCGGTGCTGGCGCCGTGCATGTTGAGGAAGGAGCCGGGGAAGTCACCGAGCACGCCCCATGAATACAGCAGCTTGCCGTTGAAATCCCACTTTGCGATCTTGGCGGTCGTATCGGCGAAGCCCCACACGCCCGAGCGGTCTGCCGGAACGATCAGGAACTGCAGGTTGGTCTGCGTCCCGACGGGCCACCAATCGACCACTTTGCCGCTGTCGCCATCGAGCACCTGGATGCGCCGGTTCGACCGGTCGCTCACATACACACGCCGCGTTACGGGATCCGCCGCGATGCCGTGCACCGTGTTGAAGTAGCCGGGACGCGTCTCCTTGCCACCGGGCTCGCCCAGCTCACCGGAGGTCCAGACGAACTTGCCGTCCTTGTCGAACTTTGCGACGCGGTTGCCGTTGTATCCGTCTGATACGAAGAAACTGCTGTCGGGCAGGAACGCCATGAAGGTTGGACGATTGAAGTGGGCGCCGTCGTTTCCCTTCTCGTTCGGCGTACCGATCGTCTGGACGATCGTCTTGCCGTCGTTGGTCATCTTGAAGATCGCGTGGCTGTGGTCGTCCACGATCCAGACGTGCTTCTCGGCATCCCACGGATTGACGTAGACGGCATGCGGCCGCCGCATCATCTTGTCCCACTGCGTCCAGCCTTCGACGACGTCGCCGGCTGCGTTGAGGACCACGATGGTGTGCTCCCAGCGCGCGTCAATCCCCATGCGGCCTTGCCACTGCTGCTTGGGATCGTCCGGGTCAGCGCCGGGCCCGCCGGCTCCAGGGGGGCTCGACGCCGGCCCTTGAGAGGCGTTGCGGAATGGCACCTGCCCCACCGGAAACGACAGGCTGGGACCGATGTCACGGATGGCGCGCGCAGCGGGCCGCTGCATGACTGGGAGCTCTCCCCGCTGGACGACGTAGACGCGGTTGGGGTTCTCGGCAAAGATGCCCTGGACCGATCCCCAGCTCCATCCCTCGTGTCCCGGCATGGCTGACAGCGGCTTCGGCCAGTCGGGGACGACCTCGTAGGGGCCTGTAATGTCGAGGCCTCCCTTTTCGTCCGGAACCGCGGCGAATCCAAACTGTGGCGCCGCCGGGGTTTCCTGCTGCACTGCGTTCTGATTTCCGCCGCAGCCTGCCGCGAATGCGGCGGCCATGACCGTGAATAGCGCTGCTCGTGTCCGCATCGATTTCCTCGTGTCAGTGCCTGGTGTACGCGT